>JBDXCV010000002.1 GCA_039980135.1 Alphaproteobacteria bacterium | reverse complement strand
CGGATCCGAGACCCTCGCCATCACCATCGACGGCGTCCCCGCCGGTGCCGCACTCTCCGCCGGCACCGACAACGGCGACGGATCATGGACACTCGCATCCGCCGACCTGGCCGGGCTCACCATCACACCGACATCGTCACTCAACGCCGTGGACTTCGACCTGACTGTCACCGCAACAAGCACCGAAGCAAACGGCGGCGACACCGCTTCCGTAACCGAAACACTGCAGGTTGCTGTCTTCCACGATTCAATTACCGGAACGGTCGGCGCAAATATCATCGAAGGCGGTACGGGCGACGATATCGTGTCAGGCGACAACGGCGACGACACCCTCTATGGCGATTACATCCTCGAAGCCATAAACATCGCACTGGGCACCGGTGATGACGCCCTCTACGGAGGATCCGGCAAGGACACGCTGCACGGCGGAGACGGAAACGATACCCTGTACGGCGAACAAGGAGAAGACACCCTCAACGGGGACGATGGCGACGACTATCTCAACGGCGGTGTGGGAAATGATACGCTCAACGGCGGAGACGGAGATGACACCCTTGACGGCGGTTTAGGTGCCGATACCCTCTACGGAGGCGATGGGGATGACACCATCCATCTCGGCAACGGCGACGCAGCCGAAGGCGAGGCAGGTAACGACCGTGCGGTATTCGGCGATGCCAGCGGCTCCAACAATACCTTCGACGGCGGGACCGGCGGCGGCTGGACAGACACCATACAGCTTTCGGATGTCAGCGGTGATCCTTCAACCGGTGACTGGACCCTCGCCCTCAGCACGGGCAGCATCACCGGCACCAATGCCGACAGCTTCGATCTGTCCGCCGATTCCGCCGGTACGATTACCCTGGCCGACGGCAGCGAAATGACCTTCATGGGGGTAGAACGCATCGAATGGTAACGGAAATGCGCCCAAACCATAGACCGCGTGCCACTCCGTTTTGTCACGCGATCCTGAGCGCTTTCAGGGATTCTTAACTGAAGTACGACACACTGACCGCTGAAAAAACAGCGAGTCACCCAATCCCTCATGACAGGGCCTCGCACACCAGATCAGGAGTCGAGGGCATGAGAGTCAGCGATCTGCTTCACAAGACCGGCGACCGAATCGTCAGTGTCTCCCCTGGATCTCCGCTTGAAGAAGCCATGCATCTGATGGCTATGGAGAAAGTGGGGACGGTCATCATCCTTGAAGATGATGGTACCCCCAAGGGCCTGATGTCCGAGCGGGATTTCGTCCGGATTTTCGAAACGCACGGACGAGATGCCATCGACCTTCCCGTGTGCGACCTGATCTCCCGCAAGCTGATCACGTGTGATGAGGACGCGACCCTGGATGATGTCCTGTCTCTCATGAGCGACAACGGCATTCGCCACCTGCCGGTAGAACGCAACGGCAAACTCGTCGGCATGGTCAGTGCGCGCGACGTGCTCGACGCGCAGCATCACGTCATGCAGCAGATCATGAAACGCAAGCAGCAGGCCTACGAGCTGGTCCTGAGCTCCAAGCAACGCGCCGAACAGGCGGATCGCCAGAAAACCGAATTCCTGGCCAATATGAGCCACGAGCTGAAGACACCCCTGAATGCGGTCATCGGATTCAGCGGCATGATCGAAGAGGAAAGCTGCGGTCCGGTCGGCACGGACAAGTATATCGGCTATGCGAACGCGATCCGGACATCCGGTGAACACCTGCTCTACATGATCAACGAAATCCTGGATATGGCGCGCCTCCAGATGGGGACATGGCAGCCGACGGACGAACTGCTCGAGCTGCACGGCGAAGTGTTCTCCAGCGTCAAAGAGTTCGAAACGAACGTCAAAGACAAATCCCAGCATATTGCCGTTGCGCCTGTTACCCACATGATCGAGTTGGTCGGCGACGCACGCATGTTGCACCAGATGATCGGGCATCTTCTTTCCAACGCGGTGAAGTTCACACCCGAGGGCGGGGATATATCGATCGAGTTTGGAGAATCGCCCGACGGCGAACTCCTGTTGTCGGTCACGGACACGGGCGTCGGCATGGACCCGGACGTATTTGACCTGGTCAGGCAGCCGTTCCGTCAGGTCGACGGTTCACTGACCCGACCGGTCGATGGCGCGGGCCTGGGCCTCGCGCTCGCCGATACGATGATGAGGCTTCACGGTGGCGCTCTGGACATCGAAAGCGGCCTCGGCGAAGGCACGCGGGTGACACTGCGGTTCCCGAAGGATCGGCGGCCCGTTCGTCAACTGGATCAGCGACAGGTGGCTTAGAAGACGGAACGGTTCACGCAACTAGTCTATTCGACCTTCGAGGATTCTGTAGGGTCTTTAAATCCCTGAACTTGGCGATCGCCACTTCCCATCGCCTTGATGCAGGTGTGGCTTTTCGGTCTGGTTACCGCCGTCGCGCCCGGCGCGGCGCTACCTTTACGGTCGAGGGTTCGAGCTTCGGTATCGGGAATTTGGCGGAGGGAGCGGGATTCGAACCCGCGAAGGAGCTTACACCCCTTAACGATTTAGCAAACCGTCGCCTTCAGCCACTCGGCCACCCCTCCGCACGAGAGTGGGTTTTCACGACGTATGCGGGTGGGGTTGTGCCAAGCCCGCCCACGCCTGTCAATCCAGGCGCTGCGTGGGGGCAAAATAGATAGCCCAGTCCGATTTGGACTAGACGGCGCTCCAGCGCTGGTAAGCGTCTTTCATCGCCGCGAGCGACATCTCGACGCTGCCCGCATTCGCGCCCGGCTTGTCACAGACGGTGCGGTAGTCGTTTCGCGCCTCGACAAATTCGATCCACAGATCGGCCTGGCAGAGTGCGATCGCGCCGTCGCGGCGCTGGCCCTTGCCTTCCGGGTCATCATGATCGAGTCGTGCCAGGACTTCGCGAATTCCCGACGCGATTTCGATCTCGCCCACGGCATAGGCGTGGTTGAAGGCGGCGAGGATCTTGTCGCTCAATCGGCGGTTATATCGGGGAATACCCGTGTCCGATGCGATCTCCATGACGCTGCCGGCGCCACTCGCAGTATCGGGTTTGACATCGATTTCGGTGGAGGTGGCCATAGGCGGCGCTCCCGGTGTTGCCACAAATTTGTGATGCCACGACCGTGGCGGATAGGGAAACCCTATGCACACAGCGTTGCCGAATGGTTAACGGCGAATGAAAAACGGCGCCGGATAACTTCACCGAATTTAAATAAAATGCGCCCTATCGTATTCACCACAACCTCGAACCAAGGAGTTGGGTGATGGCAAGTTTTACCAAACGATCTGTCGAAACGCTGATCGATCTCGTCGAGATCAAACTGTCCTGTATTCAGGTGATCGACCGGGATGACGCCAAGGAACTGGCGGCCCTGGAACAGGCCCGCCGCGAGCTCGTGGCGCTGGTACCGGGCCGCGGCGACGCGACCGTCGTACCCTTCCCCGAAGCACAGCGCGCCGCGGGCTAAACAGGCCCGAAGCACGGCCGATCAGGCAGGCGCAGCCAGCGCCTGGTCGAGATCGGCGATCAGATCGTCGGCATCCTCGATGCCGATCGACAACCGCAGCAGATCGTCGGGGAACGGGCTGTCGTCGCCCTCCACCGTCGCGCGATGCTCGACAAGGCTCTCGACGCCCCCGAGCGACGTGGCGCGCACAAACAGCTTCAGTTGCTTGGCGACATTCAGCGCCTCTTCGGCGCCTCCCTTCACACGTATCGACATCATGCCCCCGAAGCCGCCGACCATCTGGCGCGCCGCGACCGCATGCCCGGCATGTGCCGGCAATCCCGGATAAAGGACCTCGTCGACCGCCGCGTGCCCGGCGAGATGCTCGGCAATGCGCTGCGCCGAGGCACACGCCCGCTCAACACGCAGATAAAGCGTCCGCAGGCCGCGCATCAGCAACCAGGCCTCGAACGCGCCCAGCATGCCCCCATTTTCGAAGCGCAGATAATTCATCCGCTCCCAGCGTTCATCCTCGCGCGCCGTCACCAGCACCCCGGCGAGCACGTCGCCATGGCCGTTCAGATACTTCGTGGCGGAATGCATGACGATATCGGCGCCGTGCGCCAGGGGGCGGGTCAGCACCGGCGTCGCGGCGGTTGAATCGACCCCCAGTATCGCGCCGGCATCATGGGCAATACGCGCCGCCGCCTCGATATCGGTGACATCCCATGTCGGATTGCACGGACTTTCGACCCACACCAGCTTGGTTTTCCCCGGGCGGATCGCCGCGGCGATCGCCGCCGTATCGCCCGGCGTCACGAAATCGACGTCCAGCCCCCAATGCCGGCCGATATTCACCAGCCAGTTCCGCAACCCGAAATACATGACCGACGGGGCGATCACATGATCGCCGGGTGCCAGCGAAAGCATTACCGTCGTGGCCGCCGCCATCCCGGATCCGAAGACCATCGCGTCGGCACCCTCTTCCAGGGTCGCGAGCAGCGCCTCGACCTGTTCATAGGTCGGATTCTCGTCGCGGGTGTAACCGCGATCGCCGACCTTCTCGTAATTCTCGTCGCGGGCATAATTGGTGGACGTGTGGATCGGCGGCGCGACCCCGTTCGTGGACGGGTCGAGCCAGCCGAGCGCCTGCGCGGCCTGCGTGGACGGTTTGCGGGATTTATCGATGTCGTTAGCCATGGGGGCCGGGTTTTACGCCAATCCGCCGTGATTTGAAACAATCATCCGAAACAGCGCGTGGAATATGTCCGGGAAGACCCTCGATACCGAGTTCGCCCGCGACCTTGTTCAGATTTTCCAGCAACGGCGCGGTGTGCGGGGTGCCCTTGACCCGCGCCACGCCGGCAGCGTCCGCTTCGGGGAACCCAATGACCACAAACACGGGAATCACAATGGATTTCAACCGGTGACAGGAAAAGCTTGCGACGTTCTCATCGACGGGAAATTCCGGTGAAATTCCGGTCATGTTTGGCCCCCGGGGCCAGACAATAACGGGTGACAAGGCTGTGCCGTTCGGCGTTACCCGGTATCATCACCCGACAGACACACCGGCCGAACCATCAGGACCAGTCATGACCGCATACCTGTTCGCCACCATCGACGTGCATGATCCCGAACGCTACGAGGACTACAAGAACGCGGTGCCCGCGCTGATCGAGAAGCACGGCGGCCGCTATATCGTGCGCGGCGGCGACCGTGACGTGGTCGAGGGTTCCTGGCCCGACGGGCGCATTGTCGTCCTGGAATTCCCCGATCTGGCCAGCGCCACTGCGTTCGCCGACGACCCGGCCTACGAACCGGTGGCCGCAATCCGGCACGCGACGACCACATCCCACATCTGGCTGGTCGAGGGCCCGGAAGACGGCGCCACCGCCGACGGCAGGCACGCCTACATCCTGGGGAATATCCGGATCACCGACCCGGACGGATACAAGCCCTATGCCGCGCAGGTGCCCGCCGTGCTGAGCGACGCACAAGGCACCTATCTGGCGCGCGGCGGCGCATCGCGGTCGGTCGAAGGCGGGATGGTGCTCGACCGGCTGGTGATCGTCGGGTTCGCCGACATGGCGGCCGCCCTCGCGTTTTATGACGGGGACGCGTACACCCGGATCAAGCCCATCCGCATCTCAGCGTCGGACTCCAACATCGTCATCGTCGAGGGGCTTTGGTGACGCTGGATTAATCATAAAGGCCGCAGCCAGGTACCAGCATGCGCACGCTCGGTAGAAGGCGCTCGTCTGGCGCGCATGGCTCAATCGGGAAAAAGGTTACCAAAAGCCAGATCGCTACAACGATTGCAGCTGCGGTCAAACCTCCCCTGATCCATCGACGCCAGTTCATTCACGATTTCCAAGGACTGGGCGGCTTGTGCCATAGCGAAACTCTGGGGTTCCGCAGGAAGACCACCAGCACCGCGCCGGCGACGAACCCGCCGATATGCGCCCACACGGCGGTGCCCAATGCCGCGGGCGCGTTGGTCAGGCCCCAGAGCAGGTCCTGCGCGAAGAATGTGCCGATTACCAGCAGGGCCGGCAGACGCAGGGGTATCATCAGGAACGCCAGCACCAGCAACCGGGCGCGCGGATACAGCACCAGATAACCGCCGAGGACACCCGAGATCGCCCCGCTCGCGCCGATCACCGGCGTGACGGAATCGGGTTCCACGATGCTCTGCGCCAATCCGCCCGCGATGCCGCACAGCAGGAAGAACATGACGAAACGAACATGCCCGAGCGCATCTTCGAGATTGTCTCCGAAGACCCAGAGGAACAGCATGTTGAAGGCGAGATGCGCCCAGTCGGCGTGCAGGAACTGATAGGTGAGCAGCGTCAGCGGCGCGGACACGCTTTCGATGCGAACCGGGACTTCGAACCCGTCGAAGAACCGCGCCGGCACCACGGCATAGCCGGCCACTGCCTCGAACAGCTGCCCGTCCCCGATCCCGATCCGACTGACAAAAATCAGCGTGTTTATGGCGATCAGGGCGATGGTGGCGTAGTGCGCCCGGATGTACAGGCGCGGATTCGCGTCATGCAGGGGGATCAGCGGCATCGGTTCTGCATAGCGCGCGTGCGGCCCCTCGTTTTCATTTCAGGCCCTATCTGCGTTTGAACTGCTCGTTACCGAACATGACGTCCCAGGCCTTGCCTTTCGGCGGGCCGGAACTGCGATGTTCGATAAGAACCTCGAGACCTGACTTAACGGCCGGGCGCGCGCCGACTTCCTCGAGCCAGCGCCTGGTATTCGGATACTCGTCGAGAGGCACTTCCTGGCCTTTCCAGTTGCGCATCCACGGGAAGGCCGCGATGTCGGCGATCGTGTAGTCGTCGCCGGCCAGGTAACGTGTCTTTCCCAGGCGCGTATCGGCCACGCCGAACAGGCGCTTCGTCTCATTGGCATAGCGGTTGGTCGCATACTCGATGCGGTCTGGCGCATAGCGGCGGAAATGGTTGGCCTGGCCCATCATCGGGCCGATCCCGCCCATCTGCCACATGAGCCACTCCATGACCGCGTAATGGCCCGCAGGGTCGTTTGCCGCGTCGGGCATGAACCGGCCGGTCTTGCGGGCCAGGTAATAAAGGATCGCGCCGGTCTCGAAGATCGAGATTTCCTGTCCGCCGGGTCCGTCCGTATCGACGATCGCGGGGATGCGATTATTCGGGCTGATCGCCAGAAAATCGGGCTTGAACTGATCCCCGTCGCCGATGTTTACCGGGATGACCTCATGCTCCAGCGCGCATTCATGCAACATGATGTGGACCTTGTGCCCGTTCGGGGTCGGCCATGAATAAGCCTTGATCATCTTCGTCTTCCAATTTTCCAGCCCGCGTTATCCGACACGCGCGGAATACGGCATTGCGGTCCTGCTCGACCGATTGGAACTTTGCCCGTCGCACAGCCCGGCACGCAACCATCCGAATGCATAAGTTTGCGTAATCAGACATCGGACGACGACAAAAAATTCTCGTCACCCTGCTCTTCGCGCCAGTTTACCGATAGGGCCGCGTCTGGAAGAAATATTGATCAGGCTGATCGGCCCGGGCCATTGCAAGCATGCAACCTGTTGCCCGGTCAGGAGCCAGTAACTGGCAGACGCCACTCGTGTAGGCGCAAGTTTTTGGCAGACGTAGAAACCTCAGCCATAGACCAGTTCCGGCAGCCACGTCGTCAGAATCGGGACATACGTGATCAACGCCAGAACGATCAACGACACGATGATGAACGGCATCGAACCCCGCACAGCTTCCATATAGGTCACCTTGAACGTCATGATCCCGAGGAAGATATTCATCCCCATGGGTGGCGTGATCATACCCAGCGCGACGTTCAACACGATTACCGCGCCCAGATGCACAGGATCGATCCCCGCTGCAGTTGCTGCCGGATAGATCAGCGGGCTGAATACGATGATGGCCGACGAAGGGTCCACGAACATGCCCGCGAGCAGAAAGATTACATTGATCAGCAGCAGGATCACGAACGCCGGCTGGCCCTGCAAAATCTGCGAGACCTGCTGAGGCACCTGTTCCAGGGTCAGATAAAAGGTCAGAACCGAACCGGCGCTGATAAGGATCATCAACGTCGAAATCGTCATCGCCGAGTCCGAAGACACGTTGAGGATTTCGCGCAATTTGAGCTGTCGGTAGACCAGCGTTTCGACAACAATCGCATAGATGCAGGCCGCGCCAGCGGCCTCTGTCGGTGTGAAGGCGCCGGAATAGATGCCACCGAAGATAATTCCCGGCAAGCCAAGAGCCCACATTCCGTCGCGCGTTGCCTTCAGTCGCTCCTTGGGGCTTGCCTTGGACGTCTTGCCGATGCCGTTCTTCTTGGCATAGGCCCAGGCGTAGAACGCATAGGCAGCTGTCAGGAGAACACCCGCACTCAGGCCCGACAGAAACAACTGACCGACGGATCCGTTGGTCTGCAACGCGAAAATAATGATCGAAACGGATGGCGGGATGAGCATCGCGAGTGTCGAGGATGCCAGGATCAGCCCGACGGCAAAGCTGCGGCTGTATCCCTGGCGAAGCAGCGCCGGATACACAATCGGGCCAATGCTGACGACGGCTGCGGCACCGACCCCCGAAATCGCACCAAACAGGGCACACGCAACAGCGGTTGTGATCGCGACACCCCCGGTGAGATGTCCGATCATGCTCTCCACCATGGCGAGCAGACGCGCACCGATCTGGCCCCGGGAAATAATGTCAGCCGAGAAAATGAAAAGCGGTATCGCCAGCAGCGCGAACGAGTTAATGCCCTCGACCAGCCGCGCGGTATAGACCGTTGCCGGCACCGGATTTCCGAACACTTCGATCGCGAAGAAAGTAGGCGCCAGGATCGATATGAAGATGGGCGCCGCAAGAAACAAAAGCGTAAAGGTGGATACAAGAAATATCGCTGCGGGCATCGATTACTCTCCCGCCGGCGCGGAGGTCATACCCTCGAGCGCGGGCCGCGGAAGTTCGCCGCGCAAGACCTTGACCGCATTGATCAGGAAACCGAGTGACATCAGGCCGCAGCCAATGGGAATCGGAAGATAGAAGACGACCCGGAGCATGGGCAGGACAGAGCTCTCCTGCCCACTCGCCCATACGCGATGGCTGAATTCCACCCCGTAGCGGGTGATATAGGCCATCGTAAAGGCGGCGATCAGGCTCACCGCGAATGTGATCGCACGGTAGAGCCGTTCGTCGACCAGGCGCATCAGAATGTCGATCGCGACATGGCTATTTTTGCGCACCACCAGATAGGCCGCCATGAAGGTCATCCAGACCGTGAGAACACGCGCCAACTCCTCTCCCCCGACAAAGGAGAGGCCGAACAGAAAACGCGCGGTAGAATTGCCGAACAGGAGCAGCGTCATGACGAGAAGCGCAGCCCCGGCAGCCAACCGCACGATACGGTCCAGACTGCCGAGGATGGCTTCGAGAGCGGAAACATACATGGCTCAGGAACCTTTTGGATCTCGCGCTACATTCCGAGATATTGCTTGAAGCCGGCGAGGATCTTTTCGCCTTCAGCGCCATTCTTATCGATGTAGAACGCCTCAACTCCGGGAAGGATCGCGTCGCGGAGCAGCGTCGTCTGCGCCGGGCTCATCTCCACGACTTTCATGCCGGATTTGGCAAAGGCCGCATTGGCCTTCTCAATAATCGCATAGGTCTTATCTTCGGTTACCTTGCCGCCTGCGACAGCCGCCTCGGTAATCGCGGCGTGGCATTCCGCAGATAGTCCGTCCCACCAGGTCTTGCTGACCATGATCAACTGGTCGAGGGTGCCGTGGTTCGACAGCGTCATGTAGTCCTGAACTTCGTGAAACTTCATGAAAAAGCTGGTGACAATCGGGTTTTCCTGCGCATCGATCGCCTTGGTCTGCAGTGCCGTATAGGTCTCGGAGAAAGGCATCCCGACCGGGGTCATGCCGAGCTGCTTGTCCTGTTCGATGAGAATCGCGGAGGGCATCGCACGCGCCTTCTGGCCCTTGTAATCTTCCATGGTCAAAAGCGGCTTGTTGCCCGTCCAGGTCTTGTACCCTGTATGCCAGACCATCAGCGTATGGATGTTCTGCTTGTCGGTTGAGTCCAGAAGCGCGCGCATCGCGTCGGACTTATGAACCTTCGCGAGATCTTCGCGCGTATCCGGCCAGAAGAACGGAAAGTCCATGATGCCGATGAGCGGTTCGAAACCGACCAGAAATGAAGCGGGTTGAATCGTCATCTCAATGCCGCCGAGTTGCATGGTCTCGACGACGATCTCCGTACTTCCCAACTGAGAACCGGGAAAGACCTTGGCGTCGAGGTCACAGCGGTCATCCTTGTTGACCATGTTCGCAATGATATGTGCGCCCTGATCGCGCGGTGCGCCGGACGGCAAGGAATGGGCGATTTTGAGATCTCCGGCAAATGCGGGAACCGAGGCCGGAACGGCTAACGCAATGGCGGAAATGGCGATTGCTGCTGATGTAATACGTGCGCTCATGAAGCTCTCCTGAGTGAAGCGGTTGCTCTGACTAGGACAGCGGGCGCTGTAATTGATCTGTCGTTCTTGTTGGTCTTGCGTTTCCTCCACGCACCCCAACTGTTCAAACCTGGACCGTCACGATTTTTCGAGTCCAATCCAAGCCTTGAAGCAATATAAAGTCACTTGAATATTATGCAAGTTTAATGCGGCACCCCAATTTGCGTGACACCGTGATCAGAATGTGGGGGGCGAATTAACCCAGATGACGCGCGTTGTGACCTTGCCGGGATTGCGGTAGCGATGCGGGGTATCGGAGTTGAAGTGAAAGGAGTCGCCGACCGAGAGTCGAAACTCCTTATCGCCGACAAACAGCTCAAGCTCACCCTCGAGAACGTAGCCAACTTCTTCCCCGACATGGTCGATCAGACCTTCGGATTCTCCCCCGGGGGCGATGACGTGAATATTGCCCTGCAACAGGTGACCCGGCGCATAGGGAATCAGACGCTCGAACGCGATTCCGCGACCCTTGCGTAGCTGGTCCGTATCGATTTCGGGTCGCTCCCCGGCGCGCGCAACGATACCGGAGTCCAGATCATCGCTTGCGAACAAGGCATTGAAGTTGGCGCCCAGAACATTCGCGATGCGATGCAACATCTGAACGGATGGGTTGGCGTGCCCGTTCTCGATCTTCGAAAGAAGACTTTCCGAGCATCCGGCTTTCGTTGCGACGTCCTTCAGAAGTAAGCCGCGCACCATGCGCGCATGGCGCAGCTTGGTCCCGAGACGAATCTCCCCAACCTCATCTGCCGAGACCGTAGAATTTTCCAAAAGCCAGAACCTTTCCGGAGTGTCGGTCGACCCTTCACCCCAACTCTAACAGAGTTCCGACAACCGGAAAGCGCTCGCAACGCTCTGCGCGCAGATATCGACTTCACCGTGGATCAACAATCCCGGACGCCCCTACCGAACCGCGACTTCGTCGCCGCATTCGGCCGAGCGGACGATCGCCTCCAGGATTTCAACATTGTGCAGCAGGTGGTCGCGCGTGAAGCGATACGTTCCGTTGCCCTGCGCGGCATCGGCCCACTGGTCGAGGTTTGCCCGGACCACATTCTGCGTCTGGTGGGTCTGGATGGTCAGCTCCTCGTCGAGCCAGCGCGTCGTCAGAGTCGCAGGCTCCGGGATATCCACGTTCGAATTCTCCCGCGCCTCACCCCAACCCTTGTCGCCAAAAACCTTGATGGCGCTGTGAAAGGGCGTCGTCGCGATGTTGCACATATAGCCCGTCACGCCGCTTTCGAAGGTGAACTGAACCGCCACCATGTCGTTACCCGGAAATAGCGGCGAGCGGTCAGCAGTTGTCGCCCGCAACCTGGCAACGGGTCCGGCCATAGACTGAAAATAGTCGGTGATGTGCACGCCCAGCGCCGTCAGGGTGCCCAGCGGCGCCTGCTTGGCGTCCTTGCGCCAGCCCGACGCCACGGCCTTGGTGAAATTATTGTGGGACCAGTTGCACTCGATGTGGATGAGCGTGCCGAAGTCACCGGCGTCCAGATGTTGCTTCATCGCCTCAAGCGCAGGCTCAAAACGGCGTTCATGGCCAATCCCGACAGCCTTCAGCCCGGCCTTGTCGCATGCCTCGAGCATCCTCTGGGCGGATTCCGCCGAAAGCGAGAATGGTTTCTCACAGAAAATCTGTTTGCCGGCCGACGCCGCGGCGAGGACCTGTTCCTCATGCAGCGCGTGCGGTGTGACAAGTATCACCGCATCAACCGCATCATCCGTCAGCACGTCATTATAGCTGTCGCCGATCACAAGCCCGTGCTGCCCCGCAAAGTCGCGCGCGCCGTCGAGGTCTACATCGACCCCGCGCGTGACGGTGATCTTTTCACTGTCGGCGAGGCTGGCGACAATCTGCTTGCCCCACCAACCCAGCCCGACCACGGCCGCATTCAACATGCGTCTCTCCCCACATCAACCCGTTGTCCGGCTTCGGATTGAAGCAGGGTTGCGTCGGGCGCGCCAGTCACGCCCGACATTCCACCATCGATCTCAGTCGGCGTCGCGATATTCACCGTCGATCAACAACTGGTGCTGAACCGGGATCGGGTTGGCCAGGGTCGCCTCAACGAAACAACCCTTCTGGGCCGCGTCAAGCAGGCGTTTCTGATCCTCGAACGGCGCATCGCTATCCAGATCAATATCGAGCCGGAAGGCAATCGGGCGGCTGGTATAGGGGTCACGCCCTTCGACCCGGGCTTCCCATTCGATATGTGCCTTTACGGCCACTTCGCCGACTTCGACACGCAGGCGTTTCGCGAACGCGCGGATCTGCGTCATCAGACAGGCAATAAAGCCGGTGCAGAAATAGGCCAGCGGCGGCGGCGCCGTCATGTCACCGCCATGGGCCGCGCCTTCATCCGTGGCCATCTCGAACGCCTCGTCCACCACCGGGCTGACCATCTGCCCCTTGATCTCGTTGCGCATCTTGCCGACGGACTTACCTTCGACGTTGAAGACAACATTGAAGGTTTTCACCTTGCCGTCTTCAGCCATGGTTTCTGTTTTCTTGAGTTCGTCAGTCATTAAAGTTCCCCTAAGGACACGCTTATTCGGCGTCGCGACCTTCGTTGGGCCAGTTGCCGAACGTCTGTTCGTAGCTGTGCGAAAAGATTTCGATCACATTCCCGAACGGGTCTTCACAGTAACAAAGTTTGTAATCGGTGCCCGGAACGAATGCCCAGACATCGGTTCTTTTTTTTCCGCCCTCCGCGATGATCGTCTCGACCAGCCCCTCGATATCGGGATCGGTGAAGCAGAGGTGCCAATAGCCATGCTTCCAGTATTCCATATTGTCATCGGGCGCCTCGGTTTCGGGTTCCGTGAACTGGAACAGTTCAAGCCCGATGCCGTTCCCCGTCACCAGATGCGCCTGCAGGGCCGCGCGGAACCGTGGGCCCATGATGTGGCCGGATTCCGCCGTGTCCGAGAGCTTCGCCTCGAGCCGGCGCGGGCCCATGATCCGGCGAAATCCGAACACCCGCCCGTACCATTCGATGGCGGCGTGAATATCCGGAACGGTGAGCCCGATATGGTTGAGCGCACGGGGCGTGGCCAGTTCGGTCATGATCGTATCTCCCTTTCCAACACCATCGTTTAAGCAACTTTGTTCATCAATAGGATTGTGATCATCATATTGATGAGATATTTTCAGTACTTATGAGTCACCCCTCGACGCGATCTCTGGAGATGTTCGACGCGGTTGCGGAGACCGGGAGCTTCCGCGCCGCCGCTGAACGGCTTGCCGTCTCGCCGTCGGCGGTCAGCAAGGCCATATCGGAGCTGGAGACCCGGTTGGGGGCCCGGCTGATCGCCCGCACCACCCGCAGCCTCGCGCTGACCGAGGCGGGCACCGCCTATCATGCCAGCGTGTCGTCGGCGCTTGCGACGCTTGATGAGGGCGCGGAAACAGTCAACTCGGTCACGGCCGCGCCGCGCGGGGTGCTCCGCCTGGCCATGCCGGTGACCTTCGGACACATGTATATCGCGCCGTTACTGCCGAAATTCGCGGCAAAATATCCCGAGGTGCGTCTCGACGTGACCGCGTCCGATGCCTTCGTCGACGTGGTCGGCGAGGGCTTCGACGTGGTCATTCGCGGCGCCGGCACACTGCCGGATTCCGCGCTGATCGCGCGCAAGATCATGGAGACCCCCACGGTCCTGTGCGCCAGCCCCGCCTATATCGCGAAGCACGGTGCACCGGCCCGTCCCGACGAACTGGACGATCACGCCTGCCTGATCACCACAGCGGTTCAGAACATCGCCGAATGGGTCTTCGACCGTGATGGCGCCGCCTATGCCGTCCCGGTCACGGGCCCCCTGCGAAGCACCAGCCTGATCGTCGCCCGCGAAGGCGCGCTGGCCGGCATGGGAATCGCGCGGGTGCCGTATCACTTCGCCGCCCCGGAACTGGAATCGGGCCGGCTGATCCGTCTGTTGCGCGACTATGAACGCCAGGAAGCCGCGGTCTACGCGATCTTTCCCGCCCAGCGCGAGATGGCGCTGAAAACCCGCGCCTTCATCGATTTCCTGGTGGCGGAGGTCGGGAGCCCGCAGAACTAGGCGCCCGCTCCCGGTATCCGCCCTACAGCCCGGCCTGGGTGATGAACTTGGTGTTCAGATACGCGTCGATGGCCTCCGAGCCGCCTTCCGAACCGTAGCCCGAATCCTTCACGCCGCCGAAATGGGTCTCGATCAGCCCGATGCCGTGATGATTGATCGAGACCATGCCGCTTTCGAACGCCGCACCCACCTCCTGGGCCGTCTTGGCCGACTTGGTGTAGGCATAGGCCGCGAGCCCATAGTCGAGGCGGTTGGCCTCCGCAACGACCGCGTCGAAATCGGTGAACGGCATGATCGGCGCGACCGGGCCGAACGGTTCCTCGTTCATGATGCGGGCATCCATCGGGACATCGGTCAGGACGGTCGGCTCGAAGAAGTAGCCCTCATTGCCCTTGCGCTGGCCGCCGGTATGTACGGTCGCACCCTTGCCCACCGCGTCAGATACGAACCCCTCGATCGCCTCGACGCGCCGATCATGTGCCAGCGGCCCCATCTTGGTGTCCGGGTCCATGCCGTCGCCCACCGGCAGGGTGGAGGCGAATTCCGTGAAGCCCTCGACGAAACGGCCATAGTGTTTTTCATGCACCAGGAACCGCGTCGGCGAGACACAGACCTGTCCTGCATTGCGGAACTTGTTGGCCGTCAGCACCTTGAGCGCGACTTCGACATCGGCATCCTCGAAGACGATCGCCGGCGAATGGCCTCCCAGTTCCATGGTGACGCGTTTCATATGCGCGCCGGCCAACACGGCCAGCTGTTTGCCCACGGCAGTTGAACCGGTGAAGGTGATCTTCCGGATCGTGCGATGGGGGATGAGATATTCGGAGATCTCGGCCGGGATGCCGTAGACGAGATTGACCACACCGTCCGGCAAGCCGGCATCGACGAAGCAGCGCACCAGTTCTGCACAGCTCGCCGGCGTTTCTTCCGGCCCCTTCAGGATGATCGAACAACCCGCACCGACCGCGCCCGAGAGCTTGCGTACCGCCTGGTTGATCGGGAAGTTCCACGGTGTGAACGCAGCAACCGGGCCGACCGGCTCCTTGACGATCAGCTGGGTCACGCCGCCCATGCGCGCGGGGATGACGCTGCCATAGGTGCGGCGCGCCTCCTCGGCGAACCAGTCGATGATGTCCGCGCCGAACAGCGTCTCGATCTTCGCCTCACCAACCGGCTTGCCCTGCTCCATGGTCATCAATGTCGCGATCGCGTCGGCGCGTTCGCGCACCAGATCGGCGGCCTTGCGCATCAGCTTGTAGCGATCGAAGGCGGAGACCTCTTTCCACGCGCGGAACCCGGTCTCGGCGGCTTCCAGCGCCACATCCAGGTCGGCCACACGCGCATGGGCAACATTGCCGATCGGCTGACCGGTCGCGGGATTGATCACATCGATCGTCTCTCCGCCGAGTGCGGGCCCCCACTTGCCGGCGACATGGAGTTCGATATTCGGATAGGCGTGCGTCATGGAAATGGCTCCCAATTCCTCGGTTCGGATAGGTCAGGTGTCGCTTGTGAAACATGGTCGCCGACCGGTAACGGACGGATACTCAGTGGATTCGTACCAGCCTTCGCGACCGCAAACAAACCTATATGAATTCAATCGGCCGCCTGGCATAGCCGACCCGCCCGACCGACCACGCCGAACATCACCTCACCGGCTTCTTCGGTTCGATACCAGCCACGCGCGCAGCGCATGGGAGACACCCGGATCGACAAATAATAACCATAATTCTCTGGCAGAATTTATGCTACGCACAGACATGCGTTGACACAGGTGGGACCGGGTCTCCGGCCGAGAAGGAATGTCGATGTCCATCGTCAAACAGGTCGGAATTCTGGCCGTGATCGTCGCTCTCCTGGGCGGGGGTTACGCGGGCTGGCAGGCCTATTCCGCGAGCAACGCGGCGCCAAGTGGCAGCCCGCGAGGCGGCGGCGGTGGCCCGGCTGTCGAAACTGTGCGCGCGACGATCGCCGACCTCGAAACGACTGTCGAGGCGGTCGGCTCGACCCGGGCCCACCGGGCCGTCGAGATAACCCCCTCCGCGTCCGGACGTGTCACCGAGGTCAATGTCCAGGCCGGCAGGCGTGTCGATGCGAAGGATATTCTGCTTCGGCTCGACGACGACATCGAGCGCGCCAATCTGATCGAGGCCGAGGCGCAGCTGACCGAGGCCCGGAGCGCGCTGAAACGCGCGCGGGAATTGATGAAATCGAGCGCGACATCTCAGGCTGCCGTCGAGAAGCTGGAGGTCGCCCTGGCGACGGCGCAGGCCGAACGGGACCGCGCAGCCCGCAGGCTTCGCGACCGCATCGTGGTTGCGCCCTTCGACGGTGTTGTGGGTTTCACCAATATCGAGACCGGATCGCGGGTCGAGGCCGGGCAGAACATCGCCAGCCTGGACGACCTTTCCCTGATCGAGATTGATTTCTCGATCCCCGAAAACCTGTTCGGCCGCATCAAGACCGGTCAGCGGGTCCTCGCCGACGCAACGGCGTTCCCGGGCCGGGTTTTCGAGGGTCGGATCGAGCGCATCGACAGCAGGATCGATCCAGTCTCGAGAGCGTTTCGCGCGCGGGCTGTCGCGCCCAATCCAGACTACGAGTTGCCCGCCGGAATGTTCATGCACCTCGCCGTCGTCCTCGACAACCGCAAGGCGTTGACGGTGCCCGAGGAGGCGATCTTCATTGAAGGCAGCCAGCCTGCGGTGTTCGTGGTGCGCGACGGTGAACGCGGCACGATTGCCGAGCGCCGCGACATCACCATCGGGCAACGCGGCTTCGGCAATGTCGAGATCCTCGACGGGATATCGGACGGTGAAGAAGTAATTGTACGTGGGGTCCAGAAGGCGCGCGACGGCAGACCGGTTCGCCGCGCCAAACCAGCCGGTACGGGCAGAGTCTCCGGCTGATGTGCCCGCACATTTCGCAACCCGCTCCGCCACGGGCGCACCGCCCATCCCGGACCATCGAACGATGACGCTTTCGGATATTTCCATAAAACGCCCCGTCCTGGCGCTCGTCGCCAGCCTGCTGATCGTCGTGATGGGCGTCGGGTCCCTGCTCACGCTTCCCATCCGTGAGCTGCCGGATATCGATTCCGCCATCGTCACCGTCACGACGACTTATACGGGCGCCTCGCCTCAAATCGTCGATACAGACATCACCGAAATCGTGGAGAGCTCGATCGCCGGGGTGTCCGGTGTCAAGACCATCTCCTCCCAGAGCCGCCGCGGGCGGTCCCGGACGGTCATCGAGTTCGAAGTCGGCCGGAATATCGACGAAGCGGCAAACGACGTGCGCGACGCCGTGGGACGCATTCGCGGCAGTCTGCCCGACGGCGTCGACGAGCCAATCGTGATCAAGAACGACAGCGACGCCGATCCGGTCATGCGTCTGGCGGTCACCTCGGACCGACACTCGCCGGAAGAGATCACCGATTATGTCGAGCGGTTTGTGATCGACCGTCTCTCTACCCTCGACGGCGTGGCCTCCGTCGACTTGCGCGGCGAACGCCGTTTCGCCATCCGAATCTGGCTCGACCGACGTGCATTGGCGGCCCGCAACCTGACGGTCTCGGATGTCGAGGCCGCTATCCGGCGCAACAACGTGGAGTTGCCGGCCGGCGAAATCACGTCGAGCCAGCGCCTGCTCGACATTCGTCTCGATAGCCGTCTCACGACACCCGACCAGTTCCGCAATATCTCCATCAAGACCGTCGATGGGTATCCGGTTCGCATCGGCGATGTGGCCACGGTCGTCCGCGGGGTGGAGGACGACAACACGATCGTCCGTGCCAACGGGCAGCCCGCCATCGGGCTGCAGGTCATCCGGCAAAGCCAGGCCAATACGATGGCGATATCGAATGAGGTTCGGGCGGAAATCGTTGCCATGGAACCGACGATGCCCGAAGGGATGAGGATCATCGTCGGATCGGACGACGCACTGTTTATCTCTGCCTCCATCCGTGAGGTGCTGATCGCGCTCGGCATTTCCCTCACGCTGGTCGTGCTGGTGATCCTGTTGTTCCTACGTTCGTTCCGCGCCACGCTGGTCCCCGCGGTGACGATCCCCGTTGCTCTGATCGGCTGCCTCTCGATGGTCGCGGCATTCGGTTTCTCGATCAATGTGCTGACCCTGCTTGCGCTGTTGCTGGCGATCGGCCTCGTCGTGGATGACGCCATCGTGGTGCTGGAAAACATCCAGCGCCGGGTCGATGGCGGGGAGTCGCGGCTCATCGCCGCCGTGCTCGGAACCCGCCAGGTGACCTTCGCGGTGCTCGCGACTTCCGTGACCCTGATTGCCGTTTTCATTCCGATCTCGTTTCTGGGCGGACAGGTCGGTCGTCTGTTCAGCGAGTTCGGCATGGTGATGGCGGGTGCCGTGGTGATCTCGACCTTCGTCGCGCTCAGCCTGTGCCCGATGATCGCGTCACGCGTGGTCAAGGCCAGAGCCAACACACCAGCTGCCGGTGGCAGCGATACCGCGGCGACGGCCCCACGCCTTGCCCAGGTCTATCGCCGGGGCCTCGAAACCGCGCTCCGGCTGCCGCTGATCGTCATCGCGCTTTCTCTGCTGTTCGTCGTTGGCGCCGTGATTCTGTACCAGACGCTGCCACGCGAGCTTGCGCCATCCGAAGACCGGGGAGTCGCGTTCGTACCGATTACCGCCCCCCAGGGTGCAACCACCGCCTACACCAACGAGCAGGCAAGCGTGATCGAACGTGCCCTCCAGCCGCAGGTCGACAACGGCAACATCGTCACGGTCTATTCACTCGTCGGCTGGGGCAACCGGCCCTACCGCGCCTTCGTCGTCATGCGCCTGGCGCAGTGGGAAGACCGCGAGGCGAGCCAGGCCGATGTGGTCAATGCGATACAGCCGGCCGCGCGCGGCCTGGCCGGTGCGCGCGCCGGCGTTGCCAGCCCGGCCGGCCTTGGTCTGCGCGGCAACTCGACGCCACTTCGCATCGTCGTCGGCGGTCCCGATTTCGAGCTGGTCAAATTATGGGCCGCGGCGCTTCTCGAGCATGCGGAAACCAACGAACGTCTGGTCAATCCTCAGATCGACTATGAGGAAAATCAGCCGCAGCTCGACCTGCGCCTGGACCGGGCCAGCGCGAATGATTTGGGCATCCCCGCGGAACTTGTCGCCCAGACGCTTCAGACGATGTTCGCGTCCCGCGAAGTCACGCAATATATCGACCGTGGCCGCGAATATCCGGTGATCACCCAGGCGCAGCCGGAGGACCGCCGGACCCCGACAGATATTTCCAACATCTTCGTGCGGGCGGGTGATGGCACATCCCTGGTGCCTCTGAGTGCGCTGGTGGCGGCATCGGAAAGCGCTGCCGCACCGGAGCTACGCCGCACCGACCGGCTGCCCTCGATCACGATTTCCGCCGGGCTTGAGCCGGGTTATGCGCTCGGCGACGCCATTTCTTTCATGGAGGCCGGGGCGGCTGACATTCTCCCCGACAATGCACGGCTGGGTTATTCCGGCCAGTCGGCCGTCTTCAAGGACACGTCGAGCGATACGATGACCGTTTTCCTGATGGCGCTGGTGATCGTGTTTCTGGTCCTCGCGGCCCAGTTCGAGAGCTTCATCCACCCGCTCGTGATCATGCTGTCCGTGCCACTCGCGGTCGCGGGTGCGGTCTATGCACTGTTCGCCGCCGGCCTGTCCCTCAACGTCTATAGCCAAATCGGTATCGTGCTGCTGATCGGGTTGATGGCCAAGAACGGCATCTTGATCGTCGAGTTCGCAAACCAGTTGCGCGACGAGGGCATGAATGTTCGCGAGGCGGTTGTCGAAGCCGCCGTGCTGCGCGCCCGACCGATTTTCATGACGGTTATCTCGACCATACTCGGTGCCGTGCCGCTGGTGCTCGCATCGGGCGCGGGCGCCGAGAGCCGGATTGCGATTGGTTCCGTGATTGTCGGCGGACTGGGGCTGTCATTGATCCTGACCCTGTTCCTGACCCCGGTGCTGTACAACCTGATGGCGGGCTTCTCGAAACCGCGTGCGACCGTCGAAAGGGCGCTGGACGCTGAACTGGCCGGTCGCGTGCCCGTAAAAGGCGACTAGGCCGCCGCCATGCCTTCGAGCCGCTGACGGATCAACGCATCCGCGTCGGTCATGATCCGGTCGATCAGTTCCTTGCAGGTCGGGATGTCGTGAATCAGGCCGGCGACCATGCCGCACGACCAGGCGCCCGCGTCCATATCGCCGTCGAGCATGACCTTGGGATAGACCCCGGCGACCTCCGGCGCGATGTCGGTGAATTCGATATTCGCGCCGAGTTCCCGTTCCTTCTCCAGCAGGCGTTCGACAGCCGCGTTGGTGAGAACACGTTCGGTATTGCGCAGCGGCCGCATCACCAGGCGCGTGTCCAACTCGCTCGCGGCCACGATCGCCGCCTTCACATTGTCATGCACCGGCGCTTCCCTGGTCACGATGAAGCGCGTGCCCATGTTCATGCCATCCGCCCCCATGGCCAGCGCGGCGACCAGCGAACGCGCATCCGCCATGCCGCCCGAGGCGACGAAGGGGATTTCGAGCTCATCGGCGGCCCGGGGCAGCAGGATCATGTTGGGGATGTCGTCCTCGCCGGGATGGCCCCCGCATTCGAAACCGTCGACCGAAACGGCGTCACAGCCGATCTCCTGGGCCTTCAGGGAATGGCGGACGGTCGTGCATTTGTGGATCACGGTGATGCCGTTGTCCTTGAGGACCGGCAGCCACTTCGCGGGGTTGTTTCCGGCGGTCTCGACGATCTTGACCCCGCCGTCGATGACCGCCTGGATCAGACCGGGATAGTCCGGTTCGTCAACGATCGGCAGGAAGGTCAGGTTGACCCCGATGGGCTTGTCGGTCATGTCGCGGCAGCGCGCGATCTCGTTGGCGAGGTCCGGCGCCGTTTTCTGGGTCAGGCCCGTGATGATGCCCAGCCCGCCGGCATTCGAGACCGCGGCGGCGAGTTCCGCGAAACCCACATAGTGCATGCCGCCCTGGATGATCGGATGCTCGATTCCGAGCATTTCGGTGATACGTGTTTTCATGTCTGCCTCCCGGCGACGCGGCGTTCGTTTTCATATTCGGTGGAAAGACGGGGTTCGGAATCATGGGCGTGCATCGGCGCGCCGCAATCCGGACAGGTCATGCGCGGCGTCACGGTCGCGCCGCAATCCTTATGGGTGATTTCGACATGGGTGGTGTCACCCTCGAACCATTTGTCGCCCCACTGCTTGATCGCGATGATGATCGGCCAGAGATCACGCCCCATGGCCGTCAGGCGGTATTCATAACGCGGCGGGTGTTCGCTATAGGCCTCGCGGCGCAGAATGCCGGCGCCCTCCAGTCGCTTGAGGCGCTGGCTCAGGGTATGCGGCGAGGCGCCGGTCTGGCTCCGCAAATCATCAAACCGGCGACTGCCCAGGAACAGCTCGCGCAGTATCATCAAGGTCCACTCGTTGCCGAGCAGCTCGATGGTGCGGGCGTAGGTACAAACCTGGGAGGCGAGATCGGACCGGCTCATATCACTCACTTCAATTATTGAAGTGAGTGATACCGGCCTCGCCTCGGGTGGTCAACAGATCTGCCCGCGAACCACCACAAGGCGTAAGTCGCAAAAAGGCGTTTTCTACGCAGTCCTATCGCGCACTAAAGATTACGTTTTATCCATTTTTTACAGGTATTTAGTCAGCTTGTTCGGCCTTGCCTATACTATCTCTTTCTCCGCCGCCTGCTTACTTAGTGCTTACACATTTCGTCATTCGCGAGCCTCAACGATCAGGCCTGCACTTTGTCTCTGTCAGTATCGGCGTGATCAAATTCTAGCCTTAGTCGAACTTGGCCGATGAGAATTGTTGATTCCCAAAAATATGCACTATTTCACATATTGCCTCTGGACTTGTACGGTCATCCGGATGACTATCATCCCACCCGCGTTTTAGCGGTTGTACCGGACGGAACCTGCCCATGGGTCAGACAATTACCGAGAAAATTCTCAGCCGCGTGCTGGGACGCGCCGCGACACCCGGCGAGATCGTCTACCCGGAGGGCGATTGGGTTACCGTACATGACTGGTATATCGTGAATTTCGACCGTGCCCTACAAGATCTGGGCATCGACCGCGTCCACGATCCCGAGCACATGATCATGTCGACCTGCCACGAGCCAGTGGCAGTTAGTCCGCAAGCGGCATTGCGTCAGAAACAGGCGCGTGCCATCGCCAAGAAATACGGTATCCGGCACCACTTCGACACGTCAGAACCAGGCCACGGCCATATCCTCCCGGTCGAGAAGGGCTTCATCAAACCGGGCGGCTTCGTTCTTGCTTATGACCCACATGTGACGAATTTCGGTGCAGTTGGCTGTCTTGCGTTCGCCATGGCTTTTGAAATCAGCGAGGTCATCGCACTTGGCAATTGCTGGTGCCGAGTCCCGGAAACTGTCCGGGTGAACCTGACCGGATCGCTGCCCGACGGCATCGCGATTCGCGATATAGCACAACGCCTGATTGGCGATCTTGACCCCGACATTATCGACTACTCGGTGGTCGAGTATGGTGGACCAGCGCTCGCTGATCTCAGCATCGACCAGCGCATGATCCTCTGCAATACGCCGCTCGAAATCGGCGCCAAATCATCGGTCGTGGAGACCGATGCGGTGACATTCGACTATCTGCGCGACCGCGTTGAGGGCCCACTCAACGAGATGCGCAGCGACGACGATGCGAAGTTTCTTGCGAGCTACGATATTGACCTTGGCCTACTCGAACCGCAGGTCGCCGCCCCGCCCACGCCGGACAATGTGGTCGGCGTCTCTGCAGTCGCCGGCACGCCGATCGATCACGCATCAATCGGCAGTTGCGCTGGCGGAACACTGACAGATCTGCGTGATGCTGCCCGCTTGCTGAAGGGACGTCGAATTTCGGACCATGTCCGTCTGTTTATCACTCCCGGAACGCTGGAGATCGCCGCTCGCGCGTCGGCTGAAGGCCTGACAGAAATCTTCCTGAATTCAGGTGCGATGGTGACGGCACCTGGCTGCGGCACCTGCGCCGCCGGCCGCATCGGCCCGACAGCCGACGGCGAAGTGTCAATCAACACCGGCACGCGTAATGACTACGGCCGACTCGGCTCAGAGACTGCGGATATCTACCTTGCTTCCTCACTGACGGTTGCTGCGTCGGCCATCGCCGGAAAGATCGTCGATCCACGAGAGTTGCTTCAGTCATGAACTGGATTTACCGCGGACGCTGCTGGAAGGTCGGTGACAATATCGGCGTCGACGGCGATCTGATGCCGCTGCGTTTTGCCATGCAGCGTGAGACAGACCCCGATGTTTTGCGGCCCTATTTCATGGAAGGATACGACCCTGAAATGCAGAAGCAGGTCGCACCTGGAGACATCCTTGTCGCCGGCAAGCGTTTTGCCCAGGGCAACCCCCACATCCAGGGGCTGATCGGTATCCAGGCGAACGGACTTGGTCTGGTGGTCGAGTCGATCCCGCATAGCAGCTTTCGCATGGCAGTCAACGCGGGCCTGCCGTTCCTGCCGAGATGCCCGGGTGTGACAGCCGCTTGCGAGAACGGCGACAACCTTGAGGTCGATTTCGCGAGCGGCCTATTCCGAAATCTGACACACGAGACCGAGATTCAATACGATCCGCTTCCATCGAAACTGCTCGAAACAATCGCCCTCGGTGGCTGGAAACCGATGGTAGCTCGGCGAGTCGCGGAAGCCCGCGCCCGCCAGTGACACCCGATCAACAGCAAGCTTCGACATAGAGAAACACCATGAATGACACGGCGAAACAAACCGGTGGCTGCCAATGTGGCCATATCCGCTATGTCCTGACCGAATCGCCAAAGCAACTGATCGCATGCCACTGCACTGACTGTCAGCGCCAGTCTGGCAGCGCCTTTGGCCTCAGCCTGCAGGTCCCGACGGCTGGTTTTCAACTCACGGCCGGTGCGTTGAAGACAATCAGTCTTAAAGCGCCATCCGGCCGCAAAAAACTTTGTGCTTTTTGCCCGGAATGCGGCAGCCGAATATACAACCAGCCTGAAAAGCCCGGGGTCATCGCACTAAAACCAGGCACTCTCGACAACACGCAAGACTTGCAACCGGAGCGGCATCTCTGGGTCTCCAGCAAGCAGCGATGGGTCGACATTCCTGACGGCGCCGAAGTCAACGACACCCAACCCGGTTAGCCCCCGCAGGACGAACGTAAAATGATTCATGCCTACACATGGCCGACATCAAACGGCAAAAAGCTGCACATCATGCTGGCCGAATGCGATTTGGCCTATACGATCCAGCCCATCGACATCGGTGCCGGTGATCAACACCAGCCTGATTTCCTAGATATCTGCCCGAACGGCAAGATTCCGGCGATCGTCGACGATGACGGGCCGGATGGCGTACCGATATCGATTTTTGAGTCAGGTGCAATCCTGATCTATTTGGCAAACAAAAACGGAAGCCTACTGCCATCCGCCAGTGAGGACCCACGCGGCCACTACAATGTCTTGCAATGGCTAATGTTTCAGGTCGGCGGCGTGGGCCCCATGCTAGGTCAGAACCACCACTTCGACCACTATGCGCCAGAGAAGATTCCCTACGCTATTGACCGATATGTCAACGAGACTGCTCGGCTTTATGGCGTCATCGACCGCCGACTACGCGACTCGGCCTACCTCGCCGGGGACAACTACACGATCGCCGACATCGCAACATTCCCCTGGATGATCAACCACAAGGTTCAACGACAGAACCTCAACGATTTTCCCAATCTCAAGCGTTGGTACAACACAATCGCCAACCGGCCTGCGGTGCAGGAAGGACTTATGATCTTGAGCAACAAACAGCGCCGTGAACCGCTCACATCCGAACAACACGCGAACTATTTCGGCCAATCACCAACCCGCCATACGAAGTAGTCTGCTTTCTGTTAGGAACTATCGCCCGAAAACGAGGCCGGGAAGCCAAGTGGACAACACCGGCACAAAGGTGATCAGCATCAAAAAGGCTAACATACCGACGAAGAACGGCAAGACACCACGCACCACCTCAGTGACCGGCGCCTTTGAAATTGACGAGAGAACAAACAGGTTTAGCCCGATTGGCGGGGTCAACAGGCCTATCTCAAGGTTAACCGTAACGATGATCGCATAGTGGATCGGACTGATACCGAGCGCTTGCAGCAATGGCAGAACGAGCGGCACGGTGATCAGGATGATCGAAATGCCCTCAAGAAACGTGCCAAGGATCAGCATGATAACGTTCATGAACAGCAGAAACTGCCAAGCCTCGATTTCCTGATCGATAACCCAATCCACAAGAGTGTGCGGGGCGCCGGATTCAATAATCCAGTGGCCGAACAGCATTGCGCCCGCAACAATAATGATGATCGAGCCAGCTGATTTGACGCCGTCCGCCATAAATTCGAGGATCTGACCCGGTCGGCATTCCTTGTAGACCAAGACACTGAGGGCTATCGCCACGATCGCCGAAAGGCCGGCCGCCTCCGTCACGGTCACGAAACCGCCATAGATACCACCCAGCACAATGACCGGCAGCGTGAGCGCCGGCAATGCGTGCAAATTGACAGCGATGAACTCGTCACGCGACATCGGTTCGCCAGCCGGATAGTTCTTTCGGCGGGCGTATACGAGAACAATTACAACAAATAGCGCAACCTGAATCAGGCCCGGCACGACACCAGCAAGGAACAGCTGAGGCACTGATTCGTCGGCGACCAAGGCAAAAATAATCATGCCGAGGCTCGGCGGAATCAGAATGCCGAGAGTGCCCGACGCCCCGACAACACCGAGCGCAAAATGGCGTTCGTAGCGCGCCTGCATCATTGCCGGCACCAGCACCGTGCCCATAGCCATCGCCGTGGCGACTGAGGAGCCGCTGATCGCAGCAAAGATTGTGGTTGCGACAACGCAGACCAGGCCGAGACCGCCCTGCAGGCGACCAACCCAGGCGTTGGCAAAATCGACAAGCGCCCGTGCGACGCCGCCCTTGGCCATGAAGGTTGCCGCGATCACGAAAAACGGCACGGCAATCAGCGCCGCCGAATTGAGCCGATTGACAACGACCTGAGCCACGCCAATCAGCGGCTCGCCTTCGATCCAGAAGAGCAACAGCGAGGTCGCGCCAAGCACGAGGAAGATCGGCATCCCCGCAGCAAGTGCGCCGAAGAGCACGCCGAAAGCTGTAAGAAATGGCATCGAGGGGCTCCTTCAGCTCCAGCCTGCAACCGGGCCGCAGATCAGTCTGCAGATGGGAGGTGGTGAAATTCGTCGATTGGTGTAGGAGCGCCAAAATCACGTATCATCTGGAAGAGCCGAATAACGTAGCGCAATGCCATCAGAGCCATGGCGACCGGCAAGCAAGAAAAATAGAACGCCATCGGAATCTGCAGGGAAGTCTCGCTACGTTCACCAAATTCGATGGCAAACTGCACCACTTCGTACCCAAACCAAGCCATCGCCGTGCAGAAGACCACGCCGACAGTGCAATTGAAGATTTCAACTGCGCTAAGCCAGCGCGGTGTCAGGACGCGCAACACGAGGTCCACCCGAATATGCGCATTCTCACGCACCAGGATACCGCCCGTTAACAACATCGCCCAGACGATGAGAAAGATCGTCAACTCCTGGCCCCAGTCGACGGCCCATTCCGGCACAAATACCCGTGCCGCCATTTCGTACGCGATCAACAGCAGCCCCGCGGTTGCCAGTAGGGCCGCAACCAATGCTTCGATCTTTGACATGTTTGCCTCGCACTGCCACCGGTGCGGTTGCGCCTGAAAGCGCAACCGCACCGGCAAATATAGTCGCTGCGCTATTTGCTCATTTCGGCGTCGAGCGCAGCCTTCACGCGGGCCACATAGTCGGCATCCATCTTGCCTTTTTCGACGATCTCGTTCTGTACAGCGAGCAGCCGTGTGCGCATTGCGCTCAACTGCTCAGGTGTCGCCTGGACGACATTGATACCATTTCCTTCAAGCTGCTTACGCGCCCGACCCTGGTTGGCTTCGGTAAACTCGCGCATACCGTTGATCGTCTCTGCCCAGGCATCGATAACGGCCGCTTTCGTCGCTTCATCGAAATCGTCCCAGACCTTGCGACTAACCATCGGCACATATTGTGCGAACCATTGCTGGTCCTCGAAGGCATACTTGATGCCGGCGTCCCAGAGTTTGGCGCTCGCCACCGTCACGTGGGTCGTGAACAGCCCCTCCACAGTGCCTTGCGTCAGTGCCAGTGGCGTATCGGGCCAAGGCACGCCAACCGGCGCAGCGCCGAGCACCTGGTATCGACGGGTATTGGCGAAACCGCCAACAACGCGCAGCTTCAGACCTTTCAGATCGTCAAACGAACGGATGGGCGTGTTGACCGTGTATATGTTGGCGTAGCCATGGTCCAACTGAGGTCCGATGATCACGACCTTCATTTTGGATTCGATTTCTTTGACCAACTCATCGCCGAGTTCACCGTCCATCACCGCATGAATTTGATCTCGCGTTGCGCCGTAGAACATCGGTAGCTGCATGACACCAGCGTTCGACACGAACTTAACATTTTGCCACATGCCCGGGGCACCCATTTCAAGCGTGCCTTGCGCGAGTGCGCGCGGCACATCACCACCGCCAAACAGCTGGCCGGACTCGAAGAGTTCGACATCGAGTTGGTCCCCAGCTGTCTCGGACAACCGGTCAACAAACTGCCGAATTGCAATGTTTCGATGATGTGTGGGCGGAGTCTCGAGCGAGATACGAAATCTTTCGCCCGCAGACGCGCTCATGGTCGTCGCAACCGACGCAATCGCAACCGCTACGGTGGCAATCAAACTTAACTTCGGCAATTTTGAAATCGGCATAACGTATGACTCCCTTAGTATTGTTGTTTCGTTTGACCCGAATTGTCATCGTCGCGGCAGCACGCGCGCCTCACCGCAACAGCAGCGTCACAAGGTGTACCGAACACACCCCATTTCCTTATCCAGTAGTTCCAGCACCCCAGACAGTCATCCCACCGCCGATAGACAGATTACGGATACAGATTGTACTTGTACGGACAACCGGTCAAGTCATAACCTATGTTCCAAAGTCGATATAACCGCGACGCCGACGTTGCGCTGTCGATACTGTGCTGTTTCATCTAGACTATCTGGCAACTGGGCATCTCGGTGCCAGCCACGATCAGGCATAGGCCGCACACGTTGTCTGTCGGTCGCTGGTGTCCGGCCTGCCCTTCATGACCGCGGACAGCTGGATTTGTCCGATGCGCAATAAGAGAAAGTTCTGGCTGGCAATGTGCAAGGTGCCCCACAACCCGTTAATCGCAGAGCGGGGCCCTGCTATCGAACAGACGCATTCCGGAGGTATCGTATGAGCCTCGCGCCGGGTGCAGTGCGCGGCGCACCACGCTACGAGCAGGTCGCACGCCGGCTTGCCGAAGAGATCAGTGATGGCGTGTTCGCGCCAGGTGAATATCTGCCCGGCGAAACGGCAATTGGCCAGCGGTTCGGAGTCAGTCGGCACACTGTGCGAGAAGCGCTGCGCCGTCTGCAATCGCTTGGGCTGGTCGCGAGCCAGCAAGGCAAGGGCACGACCGTCTTAGCGCGCGAACCGACTGGTCTCTACCAGCAACAGTTCAGTTCGATCGACGATCTGCTGCAATACGCCGACAAGACAAGGTTGGTGGATGTGAGCCAACACACTCTCGAAATCGATCCGGAACTGGCGGTGACGATCGGCTGCACAGCCGGCCAGCGTTTCGTGAAAACCGAAGCTCTGCGGCTTACCGGTACCACGCAAACAGCGCAGCCACTTGCGTGGAACACGATCTATATCGCCGACATATATGCCGGCGCTGCCGCAGAAATCGGGAAATATCGTGGTTTCATCGGCAAGCTAATCGAGGAACGGTATGGTGAACGTATCATCGAGCTCCGTCAGGAGGTTCGGGCAATCGCGCTGGCCGATCACGAGGCACGTCGCCTTGACGCATCTCCAGGATCTCCGGCTCTCGAAATGCAACGCTGGTACATCGGCCAGGACGGCAAGCCATTCCAATACGTCATCGCCGTCCATCCGGCTGACCGGTATACCATCTCGACGCGTGTCCAAACGGCTGCACGCTAATCGACCATCGTAAACGCTGAACTTCCGAGAAACCCGGAAGTTCAGCGGGTTTCTCCGACAGTCTCAGGAGATACTAAGAAAAATATCGGCGATTTGAGGCGGGGGCGCGCTCAAATAGATCAGCCCTTCAGATCTAGAGCCACCTCTAAATATGCGAGCTTTGCCCTCCAACAATCGGGAGTGCCGCCGCATTCCAAACCTTCATCCGCGCGTACTTTGACATCTAACAAATGTCGGGAAGCGCACGAGATTCAACAGTACGTACCGAAAACATTGGTGCCCCCGGGGAGACTTGAACTCCCACTCCCTTGCGAGAAACAGATTTTGAGTCAGCTTCTACACGTCAGACGATGAACTTCTCGGGCAGCCGCTTGGGGTGATCTTCCATGAAGGTGATGCCGGACGCGTTCACCCCCAGATCGATCATCAGCTTGGCCAGCGCGATCGAGGACGAATAACCCTCGAGCACGGGCACTTCCCAACCCCGCTCCGCAAGCCCCTTCTCGATGAACGGCTTGAGCCAGAAGGTGCCGGAACAGCCAAGGGTAATCACCTCAGCGCCGTCTTCCATCAGCGCCTTTTCCGCCTGCTCGACCGCATTGTCGACCGCCAGGGATTTCTCGCCCGCCAGCGCCTTCTCGCGCTCGGCGCGCAGCTGGGGTCCGTCCTCTGCACCGGGGCGAGGCAGACGCATGCCGATGTTACGGATTGACGCACAGCGATTCTGCAGCTGGTGCTGATAGATCAGGTCGCGATAGTAGACATTGTGCACGCCGGCGATGTCGATCACCGAATATTTGTTGCCCAGGATCGTCGCCAGATACATCTGGGAATGGGCGTTGCCCGTGCACACGATCCCCGCCTTGCGGCACATCTCGCGCGCTTCGAGGAAGCCCGGCTCGCCGCCGCCGAGCAGCACGATGCCGTTATATTTGCCGGTCTCGATCGCAATGCGGATATTCTTGAGCCGCGCATCAGAGGCGTAGGCGAACTCCTCGCGGGTTTCCACCGGCCAGTCGCCATAGGTCGCCTCGGCGCCCGGGTGCAGGTCCCAGTCGATGCCGCCGAGATAGGGCAGCACCATGTCGGCATTCATCAGGCGCTCTTTCTTCGGCAGCTCACCGTCCAGATGCAGGGTCTGGTAGCCCCATTTCGTTTTGCTCGGGAGACGGAACGGCGGGATCAGCAGAAACTGGTACTTGGAAGGCGCGGCATTCGGGTCGGCGTCTTCGGTTCCGGTAAGGGTCTCAACGGCACTCATGGCGGCCTCCGTCATCCTTATTGTCATGGTCTCGTGCACATATTAGTCTTATATAAGACCTAATACCCCGCTCCCGCAAGTCAAGAATAGCGACCGGCAGCAAAAAGGGCGGGCTCGGCGCCCGCCCTCCTCGTCGTTCGATTGACGAAATCCGTCAGCCGCCGAACGCCGCCGCGTGGTCACGGGCAAAATCCGCCGGCGTGCGCGGCGCGTGGCCGGCCAGGGTCTCGATCAAATCGTTGCCATAGCTCGCCATGTCGCCATTCGCGGCGATTCCCATCAGGGTGCTCTGATGATCGACCAGCCAGTCGGGCATGCCGCGCTCCTTCATGGCGCCAATCGCGCCCTCCATGGGTACCTGGACGAAGGTGATCTCCTTGCCGATCACAGATCCGATGGCGGAGACGGCCTCCGCCGGGCTGACATCCGAGCCGGACAGTTCATAGACCTTGCCGGCATGGCCGTCGGTGGTGAGGATTCCCGCCGCCGCGTCCGCGGTGTCGCGCACGTCGATCATCCCGAGTCCCACATCGGCGGGCAGCGGCATCATCACCTTGCCCATGGCCTTGATCGCCTCGGCCATGTTCAGGAAGTTCTGCATGAAGAAGCCGGGGCGCAGGAACGTCCAGTCGAGACCGCTGGTCTTGATCGCTTCCTCGATCTCCCAATGGCCGCGGCCGATCTTGGCCGGCGTGTCTTCCTTGATGATGAAGCTGCCGCCGGACAGCTTGACGATGTGGGTCGCACCCACGGACTTGGCCGCATTCACGGCGTTCATCTGCTGCGCGACCATCACCGGGCTATGGCCCGACAGCAGAAAGACCTTGTCGCAGCCCGCGAGGCCCGTCTCGAGGCTCGCCGCATCGGCGAGGTCGGCCTGCACCAGCGCGACATCGTCGCCGAGTTTCTCGGCCGCCGCGGCCGGATCACGCACGAGGCAGCGGAAGTCCGCGCCCTTTTCCTTGAGGGCCGCGACAAGCGCGCGGCCGGTGGAGCCTGTGGCCCCGATGACACCGATCATGATTTCTGTCCCCTGTTCAATGGTTCGAATGCCCGAACGTCAGACAAGCTGCCTTACGACCATACGCTGACGTATGGAAGGTGATCTGGTTCACATCCCCGTGGGATCAAGCACACAAGTCGCACACTTGTTCGCTATGCGAACCACGCCAGCAGAACAGACACAGTGATCAGCGACCCCGCGGTGCCAATCACCAGAGTTGACGCGGCACGCGCCACATACACGCCGTAGGACTGGGCAATCAGGAACACCATCAACCCACCCGGCAGCGCGGCGGTGATGGTTACGACTGTTAGCTCCAGGTCCGACAGGTCGAACAGGGTGCGCGCGACCACGAACACGACCAGCGGGTGCAATATCAGCTTGGCCACGGCCATGGTCGCCGCCTGCGGGATGTTGCCCGCCACCTTGAACCCGGCCAGCACCGCCCCCAGCGCGAACAACGCGGTGGGGATGGTGGCATCCGCGAGCATGTCGATGATCGTCGAGACGGGCCCCGGCAGCCCCAGACCGAAAACGGACCAGACGAAACCCACGGCGATCGAAATGATCACCGGGTTGGTGATGATCGAACGCCCGGCGAGCCGCGCCGTCCCGCGCCAGCCGACCGCACCGGCTTTGCCCAGATCATGCAGGGTAAAAAAGATCGTCGAGAAGACCAGCGAGTGGAAGGTGATGATGACCATCAGGGGCACCAGCCCCGCCTCGCCGTAGGCGGCGAAAATGATCGGGATGCCCAGCAGGGAGGTGTTGGCAAACATCGTGCCCATGGCAAACGACGCCCGCTCCCCGTCGCGCAGCCCGAACACGCCGCGCCCGAACAGCATGGCCGCCCCCAGCATCGCAAACGAGCCGAGATAATAGGCGTAGGCCACGTCCATGTTCAGATGCTCGAGCGGCTCGGCGCGCAAAATGGTGCGGAACAGCAGCGCCGGGACGGCGACATACAACACGAAATTGTTGAGCCCGTTGACCGCGCTCTCGGGGAAGAAACGCGACTTCCCGCCGATCACCCCGAGGGCGATCAGTCCGAAGATGGGCAGCACAATGGCGAAGACGGTGTTCATACCGAAGAGCGTGACTTTCGAGCAGGCCTCAATCAAGGCCGGGCCCGCGCAAGAGTGTTGAGTGGAACCCCAGGACTACTGCAAACTGACCGAGAACGCTTCCGACATTTTCATAAGCACGCGGGAAATACGCATGGACCTTCGAAGCCGGATTCGCCAATTCGCGCTCAGCGCCGGCATCCTCGTGCTGGCCGGATGCAACACGGATGGTGTTTCACCCGGACAGGTGGTCCGCAACGCGGACAGCGGCGACAAGGTCGATTTGCGTGCACTCAAGGCGGGTATCTGGATATCCACCCGAAAACAGCAGTGCCGCGTCTGGATACCGGGCGACACCAGCAGCAGCGGCACGAACGCCGAATGGGCTGGCGCGTGCGCCACCAGATCGGACGGGACCCGGATAGTATCGGGGCCAGGCAGCCTTGTTTGGACACATGACGGGCGGCTGCGCGGCATATTCGAAGGGCGCATGGTCGACGGCAAACGGGAAGGCGACGCCACGGTCGAGTATTTCGATATCAGCGGCCAAGTTGCCGGCACCTACAAAGGTTCATTCCATGACGGAGAACGGCACGGTCACGGGGTGACGGAGACAATTCGACCGCGCATCGCGGCGAGCCGATACGAAGGCGCGTTCGCCGATGGCCTGCGCGAAGGCCATGGGAAACTGGCGCTGACATATCATGTCACCCCCGAGGGCATTCTGCAGCGCCCCGGCATAACCTACACGGGCGCGTTCAGGGCAAATCGGCCGCATGGGGCCGGCATCATGGCGTTTCCGAGCGGCGACCGGATTGAAGGTGACTTCGAAAGCGGCGCTCCCGTCGGCAATGTCTTGTACATCTGGAAGAACGGCGACCGGTTCGTCGGGCCGACCAGGGCCGGCAAGCCCCACGGCGAAGGAACCTTCACGCCGGAAGGCGGGCCGGCAGAAAGCGCAACTTTCAGCGACGGGGCGCGCGCAGGCTGACCTAGCCGCCCAGCTTTTCCTGCAGCAGCTGGTTGACCATCTGCGGGTTCGCCTTGCCCTGGGTCGCCTTCATCACCTGGCCGGTGAACCAGCCTGCGACCTTGGTGTTGCCGCCCCGATACTCGTCGGCCTGGGCGGGGTTGTCGGCGATAATCTGATCGACGATGGCTGAGATCTCGCCCGAGTCCGAAATCTGCTTGAGGCCCTTGGCTTCGACGATGTCCGCCGCATCGTTGCCGCTGTCGAACATCTCATCGAACACATCCTTGGCGATCTTTCCGGAAATGGTCCCGTCGGCGATCAGGTCGAGCAGCCCGCCGAGCTGGCTGGCCGAGACCGGGCTGTCGGCGATCTCCAGATCATCGGCGTTCAGGCGCCGAAAGAAATCTCCCGAGATCCAGTTGGCGGCGATCTTTGGGTCGCGCCTGGCACCATCCGGATCGACCACGGCTTCATAGAATTCCGCCGTCTCCCGCTCGGCGACGAGTACACCAGCATCATAGGCATTCAGGCCGAACTCCGAGGCGAACCGCGCCGCCTTGGCGTCGGGCAGCTCGGGCAGGCTCGCCTTGATCTCGTCCACGAACGACTGCTCGATCACGACCGGCAGCAAATCCGGGTCGGGGAAGTAACGATAGTCATGGGCCTCTTCCTTGGAACGCATCGAGCGCGTCTCGCCCCGGTCGGCGTCGAACAGGCGCGTCTCCTGATCGATCTCGCCGCCTTCTTCGAGGATCTCGACCTGGCGCCGCGCCTCGTAATCCACGGCCTCGCGCACGGACCGCAGCGAATTGACGTTCTTGATCTCGCAGCGCGTGCCGAGGTCTTCGCCCGGCCGGCGCACCGAGACATTCACGTCGGCGCGCATGGAGCCTTCCTGCATATTGCCGTCGCACGTGCCCAGATAACGCAGGATCGAGCGCAGCTTCGCCAGATAGGCTGCCGCCTCCTCGCCGGAACGGATGTCGGGCTTGGAGACGATCTCCATCAGCGCCACACCGGAGCGGTTCAGATCGATATAGGTCTGGGTCGGGTGGCGATCATGGATCGACTTGCCCGCATCCTGCTCCAGGTGAATGCGCACGATGCCCACCTCGAAGCTCTCGCCGTCTTCCAGATCAACGGACACGCGCCCCTCCCCCACGATCGGATCGGAAAACTGGCTGATCTGATAGCCCTGGGGCAAATCGGCGTAGAAGTAATTCTTACGATCGAACACCGAACGCAGGTTGATCGCAGCCTCGAGGCCCAGCCCTGTGCGCACCGCCTGGCGGACGGCGGCGATGTTGAGCACCGGCAGCATGCCCGGCATCGCCGCATCGACGAGGCTCACATGGCTGTTGGGCTCACCGCCGAATTCGGTGGACGCGCCGGAGAAGAGCTTGGATTCAGAAATCACCTGGGCATGGACCTCCATGCCGATGACGATCTCCCACGGCCCGGTCTCGCCCTCGATCAGGTCGTCGGAGTTGTGGCCGACCCGGGACGTGAAATGCGCCACCAGATGTTCGGGGATGTTTTCGTCGGCGGTGTCGGTCGCGTCGCTCATATCGTTTCTCAGTCTAACTCACGGACGCGCGTCGAAGGCTGCGGCACTCTCGAGCACGCCGGCGGCCCGAAACAGCGTCTCTTCGCCGAATGCGGGCGCGATCAAATGCAGCCCCAGCGGCAGCCCGTCACCCGACAGACCGGCCGGGACCGAAATCGCCGGCAACCCCGCCATCGAGGCCGGGACGGTGAAGATATCGTTCAGATACATGGCGATCGGGTCATCCATCTTCTCGCCGATGGCGAACGCCGCACTCGGCGTGGTCGGGGTGAGGATTACATCGCAGTTGCTCCAGGCGGCGCGGAAATCATCAGCGATACGCGTGCGCACCCGCTGCGCCTTCAGGTAATAGGCATCGTAGTAGCCGGCCGAGAGCACATAGGTCCCGATCATCACCCGGCGCTGCACCTCCGCGCCGAAGCCTTCGGCGCGGGTCCGCTCATAGGTGTCGGCGAGATCTTCCCCCGCGATCCGTAGCCCGTAGCGCACGCCGTCATAGCGGGCCAGATTCGAGGACGCTTCGGCCGGTGCGACGATGTAATAAGCCGGCAGCGCATATTTCGTGTGGGGCAGCGAGATGTCGACGATGTCTGCGCCCGCGTCGCGCAGCCAGTCGATGCCCTGCTGCCAGAGCGCTTCGATCTCGGGCGGGGTGCCATCCATCCGGTACTCGGCAGGCACGCCGACCCGGAGCCCCCGGATATCGCCCGTCAGCGCCGCGGCGAAGTCGGGCACCGGCTGGTCCACGCTGGTCGAATCCTTCGGGTCAAAGCTCGCCATGGCCGTCAGCATGAGTGCGGAATCCTCGACCGTGTGGGTCAGCGGTCCCGCCTGATCGAGCGAACTGGCAAACGCGATCACGCCCCAGCGCGAGCAGCGCCCGTAGGTCGGCTTCATGCCGACGATGCCGCAGAACGCACCCGGCTGGCGGATCGAGCCGCCCGTGTCGGTGCCGGTCGCGCCCGCCGCGATCCGTGCGGCAACCGCCGCTGCCGAGCCGCCCGACGAACCGCCGGGCACCAAATCCTTGCCCGCCGCGTCGCCGCTGGCGGCCTTCCATGGATTGATCACCGGCCCGTAATGGCTGGTAACGTTGGCCGAGCCCATGGCGAACTCGTCCATGTTCACCTTGCCGAGCATGACCGCACCCGCATCCCAGAGGTTCCGGGTGACGGTCGATTCGTAGCGTGGCTCGAACCCGTCGAGGATGTGGCTGCCCGCCGTGGACAGCACGCACTCTGTGCAGAACAGATCCTTGATCGCCAGCGGGATACCGTCCAGCGGCCCCGCCACACCACCCTTGGCACGGCGCGCGTCCGATGCGTCGGCCATCGCCTGCGCCCGCTCCGGGGTCTCGGCGGTGTAGGCGTTGAGCGCGCGCGCATCTTCCATCGCGGCCAGATACGCATCGGTCAGCTCGCGGGCGGTGAAGTCACCCTTGTCGAGGCCCGCGCCCGCGGCGGCAATCGTCAGGTCGGTCAACGCGCTCATTACTCGACCACCTTCGGTACGGTAAAGAACCCGTCCGCCGGGTCCGGCGCGTTGGCCAGCACGTCCTCCTGAATATCGCCGTCATTCATCTCGTCGGCGCGCAGGCGCTGGACCATCTCGACCACGCTGGTCATGGGATCGACACCGTCCGTGTCGACCTCGTCGAGCTGTTCGATCCAGCCGAGGATGTTGTTGAGCTCGTCGGCAAGCGGCGCCAGCGCCGCGTCTTCGACGTGGATGCGGGCGAGCCGCGCAATGCGACGAACGGTGTCGGTATCGAGCGCCATGAAAGACCGGAGGGTTAAAGTTCGGAAACGGCGCGGAAGCTATCACCGCGACGGAAACGCGGCAATCCTGTCAGGCAACGATTTTCCGACCGAACAGGTCACCAGCGGGATCGGCGGTTTTCGGATTATCCAAGCGATGCAATGGGATCGGATCCACTTCGGCGTCATTCGCGTTGTCGGGCCTGATAACGGGCAAGGAGACCGTGACCAGCGTGCCTTCATGCTCGACACTCTCGATGCCGAGACTGCCGCCGAGCAGTTTCACGACCCGGTCGGCGATCGTCAGCCCCAGACCTGCACCGTCGGCTTCACGGGACAGGCCGCTCCAGTTCGTCTGGAAGGGCAGGCGCGCTTGCTCTATCTGGGTTTTGGTCATGCCCGCACCGGTATCGCGGATTTTTACCGACACGAACCCGTCACGGTTGGAATCGAGCGTGACATCCACCGTACCGCCCGCCGGTGTGAAGCGCGCCGCATTCGAAAGCAAATTCTCGAACACCTCACACAGCTTCTGCGCGTCGCCATGAACGGCTTTCCGATGTCCGTCGTGTTGAACCGTCAAGGTAACAAGCCCCGTATCGAAGGCCGGCTGAACCGCCTTTGCGGCGGCATCGACAATATCGGGCAGGCACAAAATCTCGCGATCGAGTTCGAACTCGCCGAGCTCAAGGGCCGTGATATCCAGAATGGAGGACACCACCCGGGTCATGTGCAGGCCGCTGTCATGGACCGCGTCAGCCCACCCAACCGCTTCTTCATCGGACCGGTTGCGGCTGTAGTCCGAGATCAGCTGGGAGAACCCGACGATGGCGTTCAGGGGCGTGCGCAGCTCGTGACTCATCAGCGACAGGAATTCGGACTTCGCCCGGTCCGACGCCTCGCTCTGGGCGGCACGCGCTGCGAACATCGCCGCCTGCCGATCCCGCCGGACAACCGTCGCATGGCCGAATGTGACCAGCGCCACCATGAGAATATAAAGCGCCACGAGCGGAATACCGACTTCCATTCTGGTTTCCCGCTGAGCTGCAATGATCGGTGCGACGAGGCCCGTCACATCCGACCGCAGCTCGAGCACACTTTCCGTTGCGACCAAATGGGGAGTCAGCACATTCAGGCGAAGCATGGTCGAGAGATGATCAAACTCGGTCGAACCGTGCGAATGAGGGGAGTTTTCATGAAGATGGCCCTCGGGACCAACATGTATAAGCTCGCTGTATGTACCGTCCTGCATCACCTCGCGAAAGCACTCACAGGCCGAGATGTCCTGGCCCAACTGACTCTGATCAAGCGAGAACAGGGTGATGCCGGCTTTGTCGTAGAGTCTGACGTCCACGACATTCGTGTCACGTATGCTCGCTTCGATGAGCGGCGTCAGACCCGAACGCCGCAGCCCGATGGGCAATAACTCCGGCGCATCGCCGATATCGAAGGCAAGCAGATAAGAGATCGGCTCTGCATGAGCATTCGCAAGCGTCCGTGCGATGCCCGCATTCTGAACCTCCGTGGCCCGAACAAGCGCATTTGTCGCTGTGTCCTGTTCTGCGCGTAGGACCAGAAAACCGACGGCCAGAAACACCGGCGCGGCGATCAGCGCGAAGCCGACCGGAATACCGAAGCGGCCCAGCCGAACAAAGCCGGTCAGGCTGTGTGACAAGAATAGGTCAGGCAACGTCCTCAGGGACCGCATAACGGCAGATTTCCAAACCAAATGGCTTAAAGCGCCTCCCCCGAGACACTGGCAGGTTACTTAAGAAACTCCTGATTTTCAACGTATCATCGCAATGGTTAACGACAAGTTGTCGACCGACAGCCAGCCGGTGGATAACAGCGGGCGCAGCGTCTCCAAGGCTGGACGGACGATAGACACGCCACCGTGCGACGCCTAAACAGTTTGCATGCTGATCGTCGAACCCAACGAGATGAAATCCGCCCTGGCGCCACGCGGACGCTTGCTCGGCTTTGACCTCGGCACCAAGACCATCGGTCTCGCGGTATCGGATTCGATGCTCATGGTGTCCTCACCGCTGGAGACCCTGCGCCGCACCAAATTCACCGCCGATGCGGAAAAGCTTCTGACGTTGATTGCCGAGAAAGAGGTCGGCGGCCTGGTCCTCGGCCTGCCGCGCAACATGGACGGCTCGGAAGGCCCCCGCGCCCAGTCCACCCGCGCCTTCGCCAACAACATGGCCGGCAAGGTCGATCTTCCGATCACCTTCTGGGATGAGCGCCTGACCACCGCCGAGGCCGAGCGGGTGCTGATCGATCAGGCCGACATGAACCGAAAACGCCGCGGCGAGGTCATCGACAAGATGGCCGCCTCGATCATTCTCCAGAATTATCTCGATTACCTGCGGAACAGCTGATGAGCGACAAGCCCGATATCGAAGAATTCCCCGAAATCACGATTGGCCCGTCGGGGTCGAAATTCGCCACAACGATGCTGTTCATATGCGCCATGACAGGCGGCGCCTATTGGGTCGTGTTCCGCATTCTGACGGGCGCGAGCGGACAGGACATAACCGCCCTGCCCCTGGTGATCTGCGGCGGCGGTGGCCTGGTCGCGACCGTCTGGATACTGCTGGGCCTGCATGCGCGGCTATACGGACAACCACAGTTCAGGGTCGACGAAACGGGCATCTCCGATCCCTCAGAATGTTTCAACATGGGCACGATCAGCTGGGGAGAGATCCGCGACGTGCGCGGCATGCCCCACAAGCAGGTGGTCTGGGTGCTGGTCGACGACAAGAAGGCCATCATGGCGCGGATGCACCCGCTGCGCCGTGGGTTGATCTGGTTCGATTCCGCCTTCGCGAAGAACATCATCAAGCTCAACACCTGGCGCCTGAATATCAACCGCGACCACCTGCTCGGCATTCTGGCCCATTATCACCGCAAGTTTGGAAACCCGCGGCCATGAGCGTGAAGAAAAACGACTTCCCGGAAATAATCGTCTACCCGACCCGGTCGAAGACCCTCGCGACCGTCTTCGGTTCTGCCATGTTCGCCGTCGCGGCTGTGTTCTTCCTGTTGACCCCGGACATCTATGCACAGCTGGTCGGGGCCGGCGGGCTCATCGCCTTCGGCGCGAGCGGGATCTACGCCACCTACCGCCTGATCTCGAACGCGCCGGTGGTGGTGCTAAATCGGGACGGACTGTTCGACAACGCCTCACCCTTCGCGGTCGGCTGGATGAACTGGTCGGAGATCGAACGGATCGCGCCGCGGCGCACCTATCTGGCACGGCTGATCGGCGTGGTGCCCCATGATCCCGGCGCGGTGATTTCCCGTGTGCCGCCCCACCGGCGCTGGATGGTGCGCGCGCTGGCCGGGATTTCCCAGTCGCCGGTCAACATCCCGGCCACTTTCCTCGGACGACGACTGGACGATGTCCAGCGCGAGACCGAGCGCTACCACGACCGATTCAGCAGCGCGTAACTCGCACTAGGCGTCGATGTTCAATCCACGCACCTCGGCCAGATGGCCGAGCTTCACATAGATTACGCAGCCCGCATCGCTGAACGGCGCATGGCGGGTGCCCGGCGGGCTGCGCAGCCAGGTACCTTGCGGATAACGCCCATGCTCGTCGGCCAGTTCGCCCTCAACAACCAGCAACTCCTCGCCGCCGGCATGGCCGTGCAGGGGCACAGACGCGCCGGGTGCCAAACGAAACATCATGACCCGCTCGTCGCCATATTCGTGGAGCGGCAGCATCTCGACCCCATCCCGTTCCGTCACCTGCCAGTCACCGTTCGCCGTGTCGATGCGCACGAAGTCCTGATCGTCGGGGTCCATCTGCCGGAGTTTGACCAAAATGGTGCAGCCCCCGTCGCTCGATGGCGTGTGCGCCGAACCCACCGGGTTGCGCACATAGAAGCCCGGACCGTAATCGCCATGCTCGTCGGAGAAGGTCCCGTCCAGGACGAAAAACTCTTCGCCGCCGGAATGTGTATGGGGCGAGAACGCGCTGCCCGGCGCATAGCGCACGATACTCGTCGCCCGGGCCACCTCGTCGCCGACCCGGTCGAGCATGCGCCGGTCCACGCCGGCGAGCGGCGACGGTATCCAATCCAGCGCATTGGTATCGATCACGACTCGCTGGGAGAAATCGGCGTTTACTTCCATGGACTACACTCCTGACAGGAACCTAAGCGCCGCCGGCAGGCGTTCAATCCCAGACCTTCCAGGGCGCGTCGCCCGCGTCCCACAGCGCCTCGAGCTGATTTTTCTCCCGCAGGGTATCCATCGGCTGCCAGAACCCGTCATGGCGCCAGGCTCCGAGCTCCCCGGCCTCGGCCATGCTGTTGAGGGGTGCCTGTTCCCAAACGGTGGAGTCGCCGTCAATCAGGTCGAGCACACTCGCCTCGCAGACGAAGAAGCCGCCATTGATGGTGCCGCCATCGCCGCGCGGTTTCTCCGCGAAACGCGTCACCTTGCCACGTTCAATTTCGGCCGCCCCGAAGCGTCCCGGTGGGCGCACGGCCGTCATGGTGCAACGTGCGCCCTGTTCCTTGTGGAAGGCGACGCTGGCGGCCACGTCTATATCCGCGACGCCGTCACCGTAGGTCAGGCAGAACGGCTCACCATCCAGATGTTCGGCCACGCGCGCGATACGCCCGCCGGTCTGGGTGTCGTCGCCGGTGTCGACCAGGGTGACCGTCCAGGGTTCGGCGGTCATGTTGTGATAGCGAATTTCATTCGTCGCGAGATCGACCGTGACATCGGAGGAATGCAGCACATAGTTCGCGAAATACTCCTTGACCAGGTAGCCCTTGTAGCCGAGGCAGATCACGAAGTCGGTGATCCCGTGATGCCCGTAGATCTTCATGATGTGCCACAGGATCGGACGCCCGCCGATCTCGATCATCGGCTTGGGTCGAAGCTCCGTTTCCTCGGCAAGACGCGTCCCGCGCCCGCCAGCCAGTATCACCGCTTTCATCGCCCGGTCTCCCCCCTTGGCCGCATCATGGCCGCCCGGTTCCGTCCTCGCCTTCTAGCAGAGCCGGGGTTGCGTCGCCAGAAATCCGCAGCGTCCGTGGCGGGCTTCCGGCATCGGTGCATAACAACGCCTTGCAATATCGTGAGTCCCGTCCCTATATTCCCGCTTTAATGACTGCAGCCACCACAGGCCTCTCCGCTCAAGATCAGCCAGCGGAATTCCCGTTTCCACATCGTCATCTATTGGGCATCCAGGATCTGTCGCCGGACGAGATCACCTACCTGCTCGATCTGTCGAACCGCTACGCGGAACATAACCGCGCGCGCGGCCCCAAATTCGACCTGATGCGCGACAAGATTCTGATCAATCTGTTCTTCGAAGACTCGACACGGACCCGCACCAGTTTCGAACTGGCGGGCATGCGGTTGGGCGCGGATGTCATCAACATCGCGGTCGCCAATTCCTCGATAAAAAAGGGCGAGACAATCGTCGATACGGCGATGACCCTGAACGCCATGCACGCCGATGCGCTCGTCGTCCGGCACTCCAATGCGGGCGCGGTGAAGCTCCTGTCGGAAAAGGTGAACTGTGCCGTCATCAATGGCGGCGACGGCAGCCACGAACACCCGACCCAGGCGCTGCTCGACGCGCTGACCATCCGGCGGCGCAAAGGCACCCTGCAAGGGCTTCTGGTCGCCCTGTGCGGCGATGTCGCCCACAGCCGGGTGGCGCGCTCGAACATCTACCTGTTGCAAACGATGGGCGCACGGGTGCGGGTTATCGCCCCGCCGACCCTGATCCCGGCGGCGATGGAACGGTTGGGGGTCGAGGTCTTCCACGACATGCGCGCGGGCCTGGAAGGCTGCGACATCGTGATGATGCTGCGTCTCCAGCGCGAGCGCATGGAGGGCTCCTTCGTGCCGTCCGTACATGAATATTTCGAGTTCTACGGCCTCGACTATGACAAGCTGCAGCACGCCAAGCCGGACGCGCTGATCATGCACCCGGGGCCGATGAACCGGGGCGTGGAAATCGATTCCGATGTCGCCGACGATATCGACCGCTCCCTGATCCGCGAACAGGTGGAGATGGGTGTCGCGGTTCGCATGGCATGTCTCGATGTCCTGACGCGCGAAAGGCTCGTGGCCACCCCATGACCGGTAAAGTCGCCTATACCAACGCCAGGGTGATCGACCCGGCGTCGGGCCTTGATACGCCCGCCAGCACCGGGGGCGGGGTCCTGACCGACGGCACGCGGATCATGGCGATCGGACCGGATATTTTTGCCACGGGCATGCCTGCGGGCACCGAGATCGTCGATTGCGAGGGCGCGGTGCTGACCCCGGGTCTCGTGGATATGCGGGTCGATTTCTGCGAACCCGGCAACGAGCATAAGGAAGACATCGAGAGCGGCAGCCGCGCGGCAGCCGCCGGCGGCGTCACCGCCGTTGTCACCCTGCCCGACACCGATCCTGCGATCGATGATGCCTCGGTCCTCGAATTCGTTGCCCGGCGCGCGCGCGACGTCAAACTCGTCAAGGTATTCGCCTACGCGACGGTGACGCGCAACGCCGACAGCGACGAAATCGTCGAGATGGGCCTGCTGAAGCAGGCCGGCGCGGTGGCCTTCACCAATGGTCGCAGTGCCGTCGCGAATGCGAAGACCCTGTCGCGGGCCCTCAAATACGCGCAGGCCTTCGACGCGCTGATCGTGCAGCATCCCGACGAAGCGAGCCTCTCAAACGGCGGGGTCATGCAGTCGGGCGAGCTCGCGACGCGGCTGGGCCTTCCCGGCATTCCGCGCGAGGCCGAAACGATCATGATCGACCGTGACCTCGCGCTCGTGAAAATGACCGGCGGGCGATACCACGCCGCCCATATCTCCACCGCGGAATCCGTCGCGAAGATCCGCGCCGCCAAGGCCGACGGCCTCAGGGTGACCTGCGACACGGCACCGCCCTATTTTGCGCTGAACGAGCTGGCGGTGGGCGAATACCGGACCTTCGCCAAGCTGTCGCCGCCGTTGCGCACCGAGGACGACCGGCAGGCGGTCGTCGACGGGCTCGCCGACGGCACCATCGACTGTATCGCGTCGGATCACTTTCCCCAGGATCAGGAATCGAAACGCCTGCCGTTCGAACAGGCGGAATTCGGCGCTGCCGGGCTCGAGAGCCTCCTCGCCCTGACCCTGGAGCTGGTCCACAACGGCCATCTCGATCTCGCGGCGGCGCTGAGCAAGGTCACCGCCCGCCCGGCCGAACTCCTGAAACTGCCCGTCGGCCGGCTGCATGTGGGCGGGGCGGCCGATATTGTGATTTTTGACCCGGAACGACCCTCCCGGATCGAGCCGGACAGCTTTACCTCCAAATCGAAGAATTCGCCCTTCGATGGCAGGCTCGTTCAAGGGCGCGTGATCCGCACCATCGTCGACGGCCGAACCATCTATACTACTGCGTCGTAAACCCAACCGCGGAATCAACGCATGGTCGAAGACGGCGCCAGTCCGATCATCTTCTACTGGAGCATCTTCCAGGCGACATTCTCTGTCCCCGACTGGAAGAACCTGATCTATGGCTGGCAGCGGTTCCTACCGCCGATCGTCGGGGCCTACATACTCGGCAGCATCCCGTTCGGCCTGATCTTGGCCAAACTCGCCGGTAAGGGCGATCTTCGCCGGATCGGCTCCGGCAATATCGGCGCAACCAATGTCTTGCGCACGGGCAGCAAGAAGCTCGCCGCCGCCACCCTGTTCCTGGACGGGACCAAGGGCTATGTCGCCGTCCTCCTGCCCTACGTTTTTTTCGGCCCCGACGTCAGCTTCTTCACCGCGCTCGCGGTCGTCCTCGGCCATCTGTTCCCCGTCTGGCTGGGTTTTCGCGGCGGCAAGGGTGTGGCAACGACCCTGGGCGTGCTGCTCGGCCTGACATGGCCGCTCGGGCTCGCGGCATTGGCGACCTGGCTCATCGTCGCGCTTGTGTTCCGCTATTCTTCGCTTTCGGCGCTCGTCGCCGTCGCGCTCGCGCCGGCCTATGCCTGGTGGCTCGGCGAACCCCAGGCGGGCGGGATCGCTATCTTCCTGGCCCTGCTGGTCTGGATCCGCCACGCCGGCAACATCCGCCGGCTCCTCAAGGGCGAAGAATCCCGCATTCGACTAAAATCGCGCGACACGCCCTAATTCAGTCCGCCGCGCCGCCCTGCGGCAACAAAAGACCCAGAATCTGGACGAGAGTTGCCGCCTCGTCTTTGTCCAAACGGCTCCCGATGTGCCGTTCGATTGCGGCTGCATATACCGGCCACATGCGTTCGCGCATCGCCGCGCCCGACGGAAGCAGGACGATTTCGTGTCCCCGCCGATCCGATGCGACCGGTTGCTTGCGCACATATCCCTCGGCGGCAATACGATCGATCAGGCGTGACAGATTGTACTGAGCCAACAAAAGATGTTCTTCGAGTTCGAACGGACGTAACGTTTGGTCTTCGGCTCGCTGAAGCTCCAGCAACACGTCATACCAACCAAGCGGAGGCAATCCCGCTGCCCGGAGGTCGGTTTCGATTGATTCCGTGACGATCCGCGATGTACGCGCCAGTTGTGTCCAGCTGCGTACCGTCAACTCGTCGGGCGATGTCGCCATACGCAATCCTTGACTTAGAAACATGTATTTACATGTATCTGTTTAATACATGCATTTGCATAAACTATTTCATGGAGACCTCCCGATGTCACGGAAATCGTTGAAACTGGTGTCTCACCATCTCTGTCCATATGTGCAACGGGCGGTGATTGCACTGACCGAGAAAAATGTCCCGTTCGAACGCGTGGATGTCGATCTGGGTCACAAGCCCGACTGGTTCAAGGCCATCTCGCCGCTGGGAAAGGTGCCATTGTTGCGGGTCGACGACACAACAATTTTTGAATCCGCCGTAATCGTCGAATTTCTGGAGGAAACCCAGCCTCAACCGCTCCACCCGCGCGATCCGCTCAGGCGCGCCCAGCACCGGTCATGGATAGAATTCAGCTCGGCGGCACTCAATGACATAGCCACGTTTTACCGTGCGCCGAGCGCGGAAATACTGGATGAGAGCCGTCTGCGTCTGATGGCAAAGTTCACACAAATGGAGGCGCATCTGCGCGACGGACCCTGGTTCGACGGGGATACGTTCTCGTTGGTCGATGCGGCACTTGGTCCGGTGTTCCGATATTTCGACACGTTCGATGTCATTGGCGAGTTCGGTTTCTTCGACAATCTGCCGAGAACTCAGTCCCTACGGGCTGCACTTACAGGCCGGCCTTCGGTTCGAACGGCGGTCGCAAAAGATTATCATGACCGGCTGATGACGTTCCTGCGCGACCGCAACAGCTATCTGTCGACCATGATGTCGTCTGCGGAGTAATCCGACCGGCACAGCGAGTTGACCGCTCATCTTTGCACGGGCCATCCTCGCGCGTGTGAATGACGAGACGATTTCAACAACCGAGCGCCGCGACCGGCTGCGCCTGATCCGGACCGAAAGCATCGGCCCGGTCACCTGGCGCGAATTGATGGAGCATTTCGGCTCCGCCGAGGACGCGATCGAAGCGCTGCCCGATTTCGCCGGACGCGCGGGCAAACGAAACCTCAACATAACAACCGCCGCCGACGCGGATGCCGAACTGGCGCGGCTCGACGAACTGAATGCGCAGGCCGTGACCCTCGGTGAACCCGACTATCCAACCGCGCTTGCCGCCATCGACGACGCACCACCTGTAATCTTTGTGCGCGGCAACACCGCGTCGCTCGCCAGAACCGGGATCGCCATCGTCGGTGCCCGCAACGTCTCGGCCAATGGGCGACGGATCGCCGAACTACTCGCCTCGGAACTCTCCGCCGACCCGGCTGTCGCAATCGTTTCGGGCCTGGCGCGCGGCATCGACACGGCCGCGCATGCCGGTGCGATTTCCGGAAATGGCACGACGATCGCCGTCATGGCGGGCGGGATCGATGTGGTCTATCCGCCGGAAAACGACGACCTCTACCAAAATATTATCGAGACCGGCGCCATCGTCAGCGAGATGCCACCGGGTCTGAATCCCCAGGCACGCCATTTTCCCCGCCGCAACCGTATCGTGTCGGGATTGTCCCTGGCCGTCATCGTGGTCGAAGCGGCGCAACGATCAGGCTCTCTCATCACCGCCCGCCTGGCCGGCGAACAGGGCCGCGCGGTGCTCGCCGTCCCCGGTTCTCCGCTCGATCCGCGCGCTTTCGGCGCCAACCATCTGATCCGTGAAGGCGCCGTCCTGGTCCGCGATGCCGAGGACGTGCTGGAGGCCGTCCGGCCCATGGTCTCGCCGGCGACGTCACATGACGAAGCCGTGTCGCCGCGCACCCGCGCAGTGGTTCTCGATCTCGATTATTCGGGGACCGACAACCGTGAATCCGTGATTTCATGTTTGTCGCCCGAGCCCGTCGCGGTTGACGAAATCGTGCGGCGGTGCCAATTAACCGCCCCTGTCGTCCGGACGATCCTGCTCGAACTCGAATTGGCGGGACGTTTGGAACGGCATCCGGGCAACCGTGTTGCGGCCTGCTGACGAATTGTGGATCGCATGCAAACGTCCTTGTTAGCCAACGAAGATTAAGCGGAATCCTCCCTGCATGAACGTTGTCGTCGTCGAATCGCCCTCCAAGGCCAAGACCATCAACAAGTATCTCGGTGATGCCTACACCGTGCTGGCATCCTATGGACATGTGCGCGACCTGCCGCCGAAAGACGGCTCGGTCCGGCCGGATGAGGATTTCGACATGGACTGGGCCATCGACGCCCGCTCCGAAAAACAGGTCAGCGCCATCGTCGATGCCCTCGACGGCGCCGACACCCTCTATCTCGCAACCGACCCGGATCGCGAGGGCGAGGCGATCTCCTGGCATATCGAGCAGTTGCTGCGCGACCGCGGCCTGCTCGACGGCATCGACGTCAAGCGCGTGGTGTTCAACGAGATCACCAAGGGTGCCGTCCAGGATGCCTTCAATCATCCGCGCAGCCTGAACAACGAACTCGTCGAGGCCTATCTCGCACGGCGCGCGCTGGACTATCTGGTCGGCTTCAACCTCTCGCCGGTACTCTGGCGCAAGCTGCCCGGGTCGCGCTCGGCCGGGCGCGTGCAATCGGTGGCGCTGCGCCTGATCTGCGAGCGAGAGGCCGAGATCGAGGCCTTCAAGGCCCGTGAGTACTGGTCCATCGAAGTCGGGTTGACCAGCGCCCAGAACGCGCCATACCAGGCCCGCCTCGTCGAGCGGAACGGCCAGAAGCTCGACCGGTTCGATATCGCCGACGAAGGCGCTGCCAACGCCGCGAAAAGCGACGTCGAGGCCGCCAGCTTCAAGATTGCATCGATCGAGAAGAAGCGCACCCGGCGCAATCCCCAGCCGCCCTTCACGACATCGACCCTGCAACAGGAGGCCTCGCGCAAGCTCGGATTCGGCACCTCCCAGACAATGCGGGTCGCCCAGCGTCTCTACGAGGGCGTCGAGATCGACGGCGAGACGGTCGGCCTCATCACCTATATGCGAACCGACAGCGTCACCCTGAGCCAGGAGGCCATCGCCTCGTGCCGCGATTTGATCGATCAGGATTTCGGCGGCGACTATCTGCCGGAAAAACCGCGGGTTTACCGGACCAAGGCGAAGAATGCCCAGGAGGCCCATGAAGCGGTGCGTCCGACCGATCTGTTCCGCCGCCCAGCCAGCCTGAAGAACACCCTCGATAGCGATCTCTTCCGCCTCTACGAGTTGATCTGGCGCCGCACGATGGCCTCGGAAATGGCCGAAGCCCAGATCGACCGCGTCGCCGTGGAGCTGCGCTCGTCCGACGCGCAGTTGGCGCTTCGCGCCAACGGCCAGACCATCGCGTTTGACGGTTTCCTGAAGCTGTACCGCGAGGACAAGGACGAGCCGACGAACGGCGACGGCGAGAGCGGCGAAAACGACGACGAACGCCGTCTGCCGGCGCTCGACGAGGGCGAGGCCGCCGCGGTGCGCGAAGTGTCGCCGGAACAGCATTTCACCCAGCCGCCGCCGCGTTACTCCGAGGCGAGCCTGGTCAAGTCGATGGAAGAACTGGGGATCGGGCGCCCGTCCACCTATGCCTCGATCATCCAGGTCCTGCAGGACCGCAACTATGTCCAGCTCGACCGCAAGCGGTTCATACCTGAGGATCAGGGGCGCCTCGTCACCAGTTTCCTGAGCAGCTTCTTCGAACGCTACGTGCAGTACGACTTCACGGCCAGCATGGAAGAACGCCTCGACGATATTTCGGGCGGACGAATCGACTGGAAGGCCGTCCTGCGCGAGTTCTGGCAGGATTTCTCCGCCGCCATCGAGGGCACCGCGGAGCTTCGTGTTCGTTCGGTTCTGGATACACTCGATGAAGAACTTGGACCGCATTTCTTCCCGACCCGCGATGACGGCACCGATGCACGCGTCTGTCCGGCCTGCAGCGAGGGACGGCTCGGCCTGCGTCTCGGCAAACATGGCCCATTCGTCGGTTGCTCGAACTACCCCGAGTGCAAATACACCCGCAAGCTGGCAGTCGATGGCGGCGATGACGAGACCGCCGACCTGGCCAATGGCCCGCGTGAACTCGGCAAGGACCCGGAATCCGGCAAGGATGTGACCCTGCGCAAGGGCCCGTACGGCCTGTACGTACAGCTGGGTGAGCCCGAAGGCGAAGGCAAGAAAGCAACCAAGCCGAAGCGGACCTCGATCCCCGATGGCTATACCCTCGATGAAATCGACCTCGAGCTTGCGCTGGGCCTGCTCGCGCTGCCGCGCGACATCGGCCCGCACCCCGAAGATGCCGTCGTGATCCAGGCCGGCATCGGCCGCTACGGCCCCTATGTGAAGCACGGCACCGTCTACGCCTCACTGCCCGATCCGCGCGAAGTGCTGACGGTCGGCCTCAACCGTGCCGTCACGGTGCTGGCCGAAAAGGGCAAGGGCCGTCGAGGCCGTGCCGCCCCCCTCAAGGAACTCGGCAACCATCCCGACGACGAGAAGCCCGTCACCGTGCATGACGGCCGCTACGGCCCCTATGTGAAACACGGCAAGATCAATGCGACGATTCCCAAGGATGTCGACCCGCAGGACATGACCCTCGAGGTCGCCGTGGAACTCATCGCCGCCCGGGCCGCGAAAGCCAAGGCCGCGCCGGCCAAAAAGAAGCCGGCGAAAAAGCCCGCCAGGAAAAAGGCGGCCGCAAAGAAGACCGCGGCGAAGAAGCCTGCCGCCAAGAAAGCCGCCGCCAAAGAAGCAGACGCCGCGCCCAGCGCGGACTAGCAAACCGGCTTGGCCAGGCGCAATTCCAGCGAAACGGACGCGGGCACCCTGCCCGATGCCGATGCGATTCTGGACCTCCTCAGGGCGGCGGCCGACGCCCAGCCCACCCGCGAAATCGCCCGCACGTTCGGATTGAAGGGCAGCCAGCGTACGGAACTTCGCCACCGCCTGCGCGAACTTGAAGACGCCGGTCGCATCGAACGCGTTCAGGGACGGCGATGGCGGCCCGCCGACGCCCTGCCACCGGTCGCGATGCTTGAAGTCGTCGAAGTCGATTCGGACGGCGAGTTGCGGGTCCGGCCCGTCGAACATGCCGCCAACGCGCCTCTGCCCGAGATCGAGGTCCTGCGTGCGCCACGCAACATGGCGGCCCCGGGCCTCGGCGACCGGTTCCTGGCCCGCCTGTCGCCGCATGGCAACAACCGCTACACCGCCAAGCCGCTGCGCGCGGCTGAGAGCGAGGCCGAAACCATCATCGGCCAATACCGCACGGGGCAGGACGGCGGCCGCATTCTCTCGCTTGATCGGGGCCGGCGCGACGAACTCGCCGTCACCCCGACAGGCAACGCCCCGGCGGCGGACGGGGACCTGGTGGTGATCGAAACCCTGCCGGCCCGGCGTCAGGGCATGACCCAGGCACGCATCGTCGAGAATATCGGCGCCGGCGATGCCCCCGGTGCCATCAGCCGGATAGCGATCCACCGCGCCGGCATACCGGACCGGTTCCCCGATGCCGTGGTCGCCGATGCGGAAAACGCACAACCGCCCGTTCTGGGTGACCGGGTGGATCTGCGTGACCTGCCATTGATCACGATCGACGGCGCCGATGCGCGCGATTTCGATGATGCCGTCTTCGCCGAGCCCGACACGACCCGAAGCTCGGACGGCGGCTGGCACATCATCGTCGCGATCGCGGATGTCGCCGCCTATGTCACACCGGATAGCGCGCTCGACCGTGAGGCCTACCAACGCGGCAACTCCGCCTATTTTCCGGATCGGGTCGTCCCCATGTTGCCCGAGGCGCTTTCGAACGGCCTGTGTTCGCTCCGCCCCGACGAAGACCGCGCCTGCATGGCGGCCGACCTCTGGGTCGGCCCCGACGGCAGCCTCCGTTCGTTCAAGTTTCGCCGCGGCCTGATGCGCTCGGCGGCGCGCCTGACCTATGAAGAAGTCCAGGCCGCCCGCGATGCCGACACCGACATCATCCAGCCGGGCCATCTCGCCAACCTCTACGGCGCCTATCAGGCTCTATCCGAAGCCCGCCGTGTCCGGGGGGCACTTGATCTCGATTTGCCCGAACGCCGGGTCGTCCTCGATGACGAGGGTCAGGTCACGGATATCGTGCCGGTGATCCGCCTCGACAGTCACCGGCTTATCGAGGAATTCATGATCGCCGCGAACGTGGCCGCCGCGCGTGAACTTGGAAAGCGCGGACAGCCCGTGATGTTCCGCGTCCATGACGAACCGTCGCTCGAAAAGCTGGAGGACCTGCGCGAGGCCCTGAACGGATTTGGCATCAAGATCCCCCGCGGCGGGATATCGCGGCCGGGCGATTTCAACGGCATCCTTTCCCGGGTCCGCGGCGAGGCACATGAACGCTCCGTCAACGAGCTCATCCTGCGTGCGCAGATGCAGGCCGCCTACAGCCCCGACAATCTCGGTCATTTCGGGCTCGGTTTGCGCGACTACGCCCACTTCACTTCGCCGATCCGGCGCTATGCCGACTTGCTGGTCCATCGCGCGCTGATCCGGGGACTGGGGCTGGGCGATGGTGGCCTCGATGACGACCAGGCCAACCGGTTCGAGGAACTCGGCGCTCATATTTCGAAAACCGAGCGCCGCGCGATCGTTGCGGAGCGCGACGCGAATGACCGCTATACCGCCGCGTTTCTGGCCGGCCATATCGGCGCCAACTTCACCGGCACCATTCGCGGGGTCACCCGCTCGGGCCTGTTTGTTGCGATCGACGACAAAGGCGCGGAGGGCTTCATCCCAGCATCGCGGCTCCCGGGCGGCCGCCCCCGCTTCGATGCGCGCACCCAGTCAATCGAATCGCCGGGTGGCGGGACCTATCGGCTGGGCGATGCCGTCGAAATTCGGGTGGCGGAGGCCGACGGCTTGCGCGGCTCATCCATTTTCGACCTGATGGACGGTGGCGCGTCTTCAAACGAGAAAAAGCAAGGCGCCCCGCGGAAAGGCCGGTCCGGCCGCAAGCGCCCCGACAAACGCCATAAAAAGCGACAGCGGCGGCGTTAACCAATTGGTACTCGTTTGCGATACCTTATGGGCGATCAACATCCGCCCTTTACCCGGGCGCCATGCGCGCGATATGTGAAGTATATGAATGACTTGATGAGATATTTTGCATCGGCTCGGCGGACCGCTTTGGTTTCAGCCCTGCTCGTGTTGGCCGCATGCGGCCAGATCGGTCCGAAGGGCACGCCGGAGTATTCGGAACTCTACAGCCGCGATATGTTCGACACCGGCTATAGCTTCATCAACGACCGCTATATCACCGATGTCTCGCTGCGCGATCTGAGCATCAGCGGACTGGCCGGGTTACATCAGATCGATCCCAATCTCGATGTGCGTCCGGCCAACCGAAGCATCGAAATACGCTATCAGAACCGGACGGTCGGTCGCCTGACCGCGCCGGGCAACGACGACCCCGAGGCCTGGAGCCAGGCAACCGTCGATGCAATCGCGGTGGCGCGGTCGGCCTCACCCGCCCTGGCGGACGCGCGGGCAGAAACGATATTCAAGGCCGTGTTCGACGGTATCCTGTCACCGCTGGACAAATTTTCCCGCTACGACGATGCCGAAACCGCCACCGAGAAACGCGCCTTTCGCGACGGATTTGGCGGCATCGGAATCACCATTGCCAAAGAAGAAGCGGACGCGTTGATCCTGTCGGTCAACCATGGCGGCCCGGCGGCCAAGGCCGGGGTGCGCGAGCAGGACCGGATCACGCATGTCGAGGGGGAGCCGATCGACGGCTGGACCCAACGCCGCTTGGTCGAGGCCCTGCGGGGGCCAATCAACAGTGCCGTGACCTTCACCGTGGCGCGTGTTGGGGCCGCCGCGCCCATCAGAATCTCTCTGGCGCGACAGCATGTGGTTCCCGAGACTGTCGAGACGCGGCGCGAGAATGGTATCGCGATCATCCGGTTGATCGGCTTCAACGCGGACTCCGCGAAGGACCTGCGGCGAAACGTGCAACTCCAGATGCGCAGTCCTGACGGCCCGCCGAACGGTTTCGTCCTTGACCTCCGCTCGAACCCGGGCGGTCGGCTCGATGTTTCCATCGATGTCGCGGACATTTTCCTGGAAACCGGCAACATCATCGCGACCCGCGGCCGCCATCCCGGAAGCCATCAGGCATTCGCGGCATCGCAGGGCGATGAGACCGCCAAACGCCCGGTCGTGATCCTGATCAACGGAAACTCGGCGTCCGCGGCCGAGGTTGTCACCGCCGCGATGCAGGATCAGGGCCGAGCGATCGTGATCGGCACCAATTCATTCGGCAAGGGCACGGTACAATCCGTGTTGCGTCTGCCCAACAATGGCGAAATCACGCTTACCTGGTCGCGGATTCTCGCACCTTCCGGGTATCGCATTCATGACCTGGGGGTGCTGCCGACGGTGTGCACCCATGGCGGGGGGGATCTGAAATCTGCCGCGGCACTGGTACCGGCCGTGCGCGACGGGGAAAATGTGCTTGCCGGGCAGCTCGGAAACTGGCGCGCGACGGGCAATACCGACACCGCCGACCGGATCGGGCTGCGCCAGATTTGCCCGTCCGATGGAGGCTCACCGGATGTCGACGTTGCACTGGCGAGCGCGATACTAGCGGATCAGGGTCTCTATGCGTCCCTGCTGCACCAGGCCAACACGGCAGTCGCACAGCGATAAATGCCTTCACCGCTTGACTTGCGCGGGTTGCACGGTATCTTCCCGGCCAGATTTCAAGCCACAGGACAAAGACCATGGCGAAACCCGCTACCATCCTTGTGAAACTCGTCAGTTCGGCGGACACCGGTTATTACTACGTCACGAAGAAGAACCCGCGACAGAAGCCGGAGAAGCTCGAGATGCGCAAATACGACCCGGTCGTGCGCAAGCATGTGACGTTCAAGGAAGAAAAGATGAAATAGCGAATTGGCGCGCCCGGCCATGCCGGGAGGTCAAAACGCAAAAGCCGCCCATCGGGCGGCTTTTTTTCATGGACAGATTATGGCTGCGACGCGCAATGGCCGCGTCAGGCGTCGATAAATTTCTGCACCGTTTCCAGAAATTCCGAGACCGAGATCGGCTTGGCGATATAGGCCTCGCAGCCGCCCTGGCGTATTTTTTCCTCATCGCCCTTCATGGCAAATGCCGTCACGGCGATCACCGGAATATCACGGAGGTTTTCGTCCTCCTTGATCCACTTCGTGACTTCGAGTCCCGAGACTTCCGGCAACTGGATATCCATCAGAACGAGGTCCGGTCGATGTTCGCGCGCGAGCTTCAGAGCTTCGCGACCATCCTTGGTCTGGAGCGTTTCATACCCCTGCGCTTCCAGCAAATCATGGAAGAGCTTCATGTTCAGTTCATTGTCTTCGACGATGAGAACGGTCTTGGACATGCCCAGCCTGACATTGTTTATGCGTACAAATGCCGGGCAACACTCCCATAGTCATCCCCATGAGCCGTCCGTTCCCCCGACCTGGCGCGGACTCGCCGAAGAAAATGGATAATAATGGGCCAAAAGTCCACTGCTAGCCTCGACCACCATCGACATGCGCATCGGAATTGACCTCGGCGGCACGAAAATCGAAGGAATCGTGCTCGACGATTCCGGCACGGAGGTCGCGCGCGCACGCGTGGTGGCGCCGCGCGACGACTACGCGGCAACCCTCGCGGCTATCGCAGATCTCATCGTGCAGATTGATCCCGCACCCGAAACCGCGACACCGGTCGGGATCGGCATACCCGGAACGATCTCTCCGGCCACGGGGCTGATCAAGAATGCAAACTCGACCTGGCTGATCGGCCGGCCTTTTGACCGGGACCTCGCAAACCATCTCGACCGGCGGGTGCGGGTGGCAAACGATGCGAATTGTTTTGCGATATCGGAAGCGACGGACGGTGCAGCACAGGGCGCGGAGACCGTCTTCGGTGTGATCGTCGGAACCGGCGTGGGGGGTGGTCTTGTGAACCGGGGCCACATCATCGCCGGCGGCAACGCCATCGCCGGCGAATGGGGACACACGCCCCTGCCCTGGATGACCGCGGACGAATTTCCCGGACGCGACTGCTTCTGCGGTCGACGCGGCTGCATCGAGACATTCGTCTCCGGACCGGGCTTCGAACGCGATCACGCGGAACAGTCCGGGAATAACTTGGCAGCCGCGGACATCGTGGCCGCATCCGCCGCGGGCGACGCAGCCGCCACGGCCTCCCTCGCGCGGCTTGAAGACCGGCTGGCGCGCGGCCTCGCGATGATCATCAACATCATCGACCCCGATGTGATCGTCCTCGGCGGCGGCCTGTCGAACATCGCGTGTCTCTATGCGCATCTCCCCGACCTGATCGGCGGCCATATCTTCTCCGATTCGATCTCAACCCCGATCCGCCAGGCACGGCACGGCGATTCCAGCGGCGTACGGGGCGCTGCGTGGCTCTGGCCTGCCATCGGTGTCCCGGCATGACCGAAAGCAGCCAGGGCGCGCGCACGGGCCTCTGCCGCGATTGTGCGGCAACGGTACCTCCCGATTCCCGACATTGTCCGGCCTGCGCTGGGCCGCGGATTCTGACGCACCTCGAACTCGACACATTGTCGATCGCACATATCGACTGCGACGCGTTCTACGCCAGCGTCGAGAAACGCGACGACCCGTCCCTGCGCGACAAGCCGGTCATAGTTGGCGGCCGACAGCGCGGCGTCGTTTCCGCAGCCTGCTACATCGCCCGTATCAAGGGTGTGCATTCGGCGATGCCGATGTTCCAGGCACTCAAGCTCTGTCCCGACGCGACGGTGATCCGCCCGGACATGGAAAAATACAGCGCCGTCGGGCGGCAAATCCGCGAACTGATGCGCGAGATCACGCCGTTGGTCGAACCGCTCTCAATCGACGAGGCATTCCTCGATCTGACCGGGACCCAGAAGCTGCACCAGGCGAGCCCGGCAAAGTCGTTGATCCGCCTGATCAACCAGATCGAACGTGAGATCGGCGTTACCGCGTCGGTCGGCCTCAGCTACAACAAGTTCCTGGCGAAGCTGGCCTCCGACATCGACAAACCACGCGGTTTCGCGGTCATTGGCCAGGGCGAGGCGCTGAATTTTCTCGACACGCTGCCGGTGACGCGGATTTGGGGGGTGGGCAAGGCCCTGCACCGAAAACTGACCGCGGACGGGTTGCACACCATCGGCCAGATACGCGCCCACGACGAAGCCCGCCTGATGAAACGCTACGGCGCCATCGGCCAACGCCTGGCCCGGTTCAGCCACGGCGAGGACTCAAGGGCCGTGACACCCCATTCGCTGCCCAAAAACCTGTCGAGCGAGACCACATTCTCGCAAGACATCGCCGACCCCGAAACGCTCAGAACGCGCCTCTGGCCGCTTTGCGAGAAGGTCACCGACCGCATGAAAGCGCGCGACCTGGCCGGTCGGACTGTCACGCTCAAGCTGAAATCATCCAAATTCAGGACTCTGACCCGGTCCCACGCGCTGCCCGCACCGACCCAGCTGGCCGAGACGCTGTATCGCGCGGCGGTGCCGCTGCTCGATCGGGCGATCGGTGCCGCCCCGTCGGGCAGCACGTTCCGGCTGATTGGCGTCGGATTATCGAATTTCGCAGACCCACTCGAGGCCGACCCGCCGGACCTCGCCGACCCCGACGCCGATCACCGCAAGAAGGTGGAAGCGGTCATCGATCAGGTCCGCGGTAAACTGGGTCGCGACGCGATCGGAAAAGGGCGCTCCATTCGCGGCAAGAAACGCGAAACACCCGGCGCCAAGCGCTGAGTCCCGCACCGGCGATCTGAAACGAAACGCTAGTTGCAGCGGGGCGGTTCAATCTCTTCGATTTCGACCAGCGCCGCGACCAGGGAAAACTTGCCATAGTCGAACTCGAACCGGCGCACGACCCCATTGGACTGAAGAATCTGGGTCATCTCGAATTCCGGTTCCTCGTTGAGCCCCTTGCCTGAGCTGCTGGCGAACATCGCCAATCGAACAGGCCACCATTTATGCGCGCTCAATGCGCCGAAATTATTCTCACCGCCACGGGCGGCGTCTCGTGCCTTTCCTAGAATGAGTGAATTCGCCGCCATCGGCGCGTTTTCGGGCTGGGAACCATCGAAATAATGGCTGAATGCCCGTGACTGTCCCTGTTCCGCGGCTTCGATCACGGCAATCGTATGCTCGAACGGAAAGACCGTATCGGCGGGCAGGTCCACCGCAATGCCACGCGGCACGTTGTAGATCGCGCGACCGGCCTTGCCGGGCCCGGCCCGTTCGGCCGCTCCTTTCGCTGCCTCGACCGTCTCACCGCCGATCCGGGTTTCGGTATCAAAGCTGAACAGGGTGCCGTCCAGCGCCTCGAAACTCGTCATCACGACTTCGGAGTTTATGGGTTCGCCCTCGCCGGGCGCCATGCTGACGACGAGGCGTTGGCTGGACGCCCAGCCGTCACAGGCGCGGCTCCACTCCGCCACCATGCGGCCGCGCGCGTCGACGATTTGAGAGCCCGCGTCCACGCGGCCGATGCGAATTTCATAGAAGGCGCGGTGTGACGCATGGATCACCACCGCCCCGGCGGTATCGGGAAGCAGCACTGCCGCCAGCAATCCGCCGGCAAGTGCGTATCGAAGGGTCTTGATCCGGAAAGTCATCATGAATCCATTGTAACCGGAAAATACCGGCGGATTCACGCAACACAGCGTGTTGAATTCGGTTAGTTGACCTGCACCGTCCGAACGGCGCCGTTCGGCGCGGCCACCGCGGCATTGCTGAATGTCACAGAACCGCAAGGCGGCAGGGTGCCGTCGGCGTTGCAAACCCGCAAAACCCAGGCATCCTCCGCACCCAACGGCCGGACTGCCGACAACGGCGCATCTACCAGGACGCGGTGCCAGACCCGACCGTCAATGCGCATCGAACGCACTTCGGCGCCCAGGGACGCGTACCGGCCGGCCAGTTTCGTGGCGTTCTCGAAGGATCTGAAGCTGCCCACCACGGACACGGCATGGGACATGGGATGGGAAACGGCATGGGACAGGGCAGAGGCCGGTTTATCGGATTGCGGCCGCTGCGGCGGCTGTGGCCTCGAAAGCGCAATATCGTAGATCGGGGTGTTCTGATAGGCCGGGCGGGATTTCGGTGCCGCGTCGGCGAAACGGCCGGCCGAGGCAGGCGTCTCAAGCCATTGTGCGGCCGCCGGCACGAACGCCGCGGCCGTCGGTTGTGCAGTCATTCGGTCACTCACCACCACCGTGCCCGGACCGAAACCTTCAACGAATCCAGCCACTTCAACCGGGACCACAAAGGGATCATCCAACAATTCGGCATCATCGCCATTCCAGGGGTCATCGCCGGCCGGATCTACCGCGTCCGGGGTTTGCGGGCCTTCCGCGGTCTGCAAATCGTCCGTTTCCGCCTCACAAATCTCGCGGCCCTGGACGGCCCTGAACAGGGCACAATCCTGTTGCGCGACCTCGGATATGGCGTGGTCCGTGACACTCTTGCCCGAGGCCAGATAACTGACCCCGTCAAGCGCCCAGGACGCCGCCGAAAGCGCCGGTGGCAATCCACATCCGCCCAACAAAAGCGGCAATCCAATCATGGCCAGGTTTTTTCGCATCGCAAGCTCCCAATCCTCGTGACGGGATACTGACCCGGCGCGACTCGCGTTGCATAGTGAAAAATTAGCAGATGCCTCTAAAATATTAAATTCATTGATATTATTGGCTTATGAAAATCGGACCATCCGTGCCGTTAACTTATTAAATTCAATAAAATCAGTACATTATGATGTCCACGCGCGACGTCAATTAAGGAAATTAATTACCTTATAAATCAATTAGTTATGATGAATTTCGAATACATCGTCTTGCAGGCGAGCATAGCTGTCGTTGCCGGCCCATATGTGTCGCGAACGGTCATTGGTGGCGTAGCGGCAGGTTGCTCGGCCACAATGGCGTCACCTGAGCGCGGACGGCCCCGGCTGGACGGCTAGCCGATATCGAGCACCACATTGCCGATATGTTTGGCGGCTTCGACCATCTCGTGGGCGGCGGCGATTTCCGCAAGCGGGAAACGTGCCGCAATGGTCGTATTCAGGGTCCCGTCGGCAAGCATCTTGTTCAGCGCCGCGACGCCTTCGTCCCGTTCGGCATCGGTGATCGAATAGACGATGAACCATTTGAGATTGGCGCCCTTCACGATGAAGTCCTGGGCCGGGACGCTCGCCATGGCATCGACCGTGCCATAGATGATCACGGTCCCGCGCGGCGCGAGTATCTGGCCGTAACTCGGCGCATTCGCCGACAGGTTCAGCTCGACGATGCGGTCCACACCCTTGCCGTCAGTCAGCTCGAGAATGCGCGCCGGTACGTCCTCGGTCCGGTAGTTCACCGCCTCGTCGGCACCCGCGTTGCGCACATACGCCGCCTTTTCGTCGGAGCTGACCGTGGTGATCACCCGCGCGCCGTTCGCCTTGGCGACCTGTACCGCATGATCGCCGACGGCACCGGCCCCGCCCTGCACGAGGATCGTCTGACCGGCGACATCGCCATCGAACATCACGGCCCGATGGGCGGTAAGGAACGGAATGCCGAAACAGGCCGCGTCGGCCATATCCGTGCCCGCGGGCAGGTCGATCACGTATTTCTCCGGCATGCAGATATATTCCGCCGCCGTCCCGAACGGGCGCTGCCACTGGCCGTTCATCAGCCAGACATCGTGTCCGACCCGGCCGCTATCCACGCCGTCGCCGACGGCATCGATGGTTCCGGCGCCGTCGCTTTGGGGAATGATCAGGGGAAACGGGATAACACCCCCGCGCCCGCGCGCGCGGGCCTTCCAGTCGGACGGATTCACGCCGGAGGTAGCGAGCTTCACGCGCACCTCGCCCGGGCCCGGCTCCGGTGTCGGCTGTTCGCCGACGGTCAGAACGTCTCTTGCCGAACCCAGCCGGTCATAGAATGCCGCGCGCATGATGCTTTCCCCCAGGCGAATTGTTGTTTGCGACGCATGTTACATGTGCCGATTGTTCCAACGCCAGCATCCCGGCGACCATTCGTCGCGTATGGCGGCTGGCGGCGCGCGGTACGATGACCGCAGACAACCAACGACCGTTTCCGACCGGCAACAGGTTCAGAGATCACCGATGTCCGAATCCGACCACGAACCCGTCCCGCGCTACCGGACCTGGCAGGGCTGGCCGGTCCTGTCCCAGGGCTTCCGGCCCTTCTTTCTGCTCGCGGGCCTGTGGGCGGTCGCCGCACTGCTGATCTGGATGCACGCCTTCCTCGGCATCCTCGAAAGCCCCGGCGCGCTCGCACCCCTCAACTGGCACACGCACGAGATGCTCTTCGGCTATGGCGCGGCCGTCGTGGCCGGGTTCATGCTGACGGCGATTCCCAACTGGACGGGACGGCTCCCGTTGCAGGGCTGGCCGCTCGCCGGGCTGGCCGGGCTTTGGGTCGCGGGGCGCCTGGCGATCTGGTTCTCCGACGCTCTCGGCCCAACCGCAACGGCGGTGATCGACCTCGCTTTCCTGCTCATGTTCCTTGCCGTCGTGTTGCGGGAAATCACGGCCGGCAAGAACTGGCGCAACCTGCCGCTCGTCGCGGCCATCGGGGTCCTGGCCCTGGCCAACGCGCTGAGCCATGCGGGCTATGCCGGCCAGACGATCGCCGGAATTGACCCCGAACCAATCGGCACCCGGCTGGCGCTGGCGTTGTTCGCGGCCCTGATCACGCTGATCGGTGGCCGTGTCGTGCCCAGCTTCACCCGCAACTGGCTGGCCAAGGCGGCGGACAAGCGGTTGCCCGCACCGTTCGGCGCCTTCGACAAGGCCGCGCTGGGCATGGGCGTCATCTCCCTGCTGGTGTGGGTTCTTGCGCCGGAATCACCCGTGACGGGCGGCCTTCTCGCTATCGCCGCGGCCCTGCATGCCGTCCGGCTCGCGCGCTGGCGGGGCCTTTCGACCTGGCGTGAGCCGCTCCTCGCGGTGCTGCATATCGGCTATGGCTGGGTCGCGCTCGCCCTTGCGCTCATCGCGGCGAGCATCTTCTGGCCCGCACATGTCCCGCCAAGCGCGGGCATTCACGCCCTCACCGTCGGCGCGATCGCCACCATGACACTGGCTGTGATGAGCCGGGCGATCCGCGGCCATTCCGGGCGCTCACTGACGGCGGGGACGATCGCCACGCTGGTCTTCATCGCAATCACGCTTGCAGCCCTCATACGCGTCGGCGCACCGTTCCACGATGAGACCTACACGGTGCATCTGATGGTCTCGGCGGCCTTTTGGATCGCGGCATTCCTCGGCTTCGTTCTGGTTCACGCCGGCGCCATCTTCGTGCGACCACGCTAGCTGCCACGCGAATTTTCGAGCCGTTGCTGGCGCGCCTTGCGCCGGCGCAGCTTCGCCTTCACAGGCCACTGACAAATTTCCCAAACCAGCAGACCGACAACCAGGCCGGCGACGGCATAGAGCAGGCTCGTCACATCCAGCGGTAATGCGGGGGTAAAGGATTCGGCCGCCGCAGACGCGATGTCCCGGTCGCCGTGCAGTGCCAGAGCAACAGGGCGCCACAATGGCGAGGCGCTCTCGATCAGGCTGCGGGATGCCTCGAGATCGCCGAGGCGTTCGGCGAAAGCGCCAACAAGCCGGTCGTGGGACGGGCCGTCACCGACGATCCGCGCCGCGTCGCCATCGGACAGTTCGCCCAGCGTGCGCCGGGCCTCGTCGATATGGCCCCCGAGGCGCTGCAGATAGACCTGCACGAACGCGGGGCCCTGCGCCGCGGACGCCGCGCCCAGCGTCGCGATCGCCGCGCCAATCAATGTCAGGATTTTCGCCCATGCCCACCGCATGTCGGGGAGTATAGAGACAATTGCGGCAGAGAGATGAACTACAATCCCCCGCGCGCCTTTCGTCTATCCGGCCCGGGCCAGCTGGGTCTCGACCCGGCCGAGCAGAAACCGCGCCCGTTCCTGCCCCTGATCCAGCGCCCGTTGCAGCCAGCGCCGCGCCTGCGTCAGGTCCCGGGGAACGCCGCGCCCCTCGAAATAGAGGGCGCCCAGGTGGAACTGGGCGCTCGCCTCGCCCGCCTCGGCGAGCGGCTGCCAGACTTCGTAGGCGCGGGTATAGTTTCTGGTTTCATAGGCCCTGATTCCCGCCTGCAACGCGCCGTTCCCGATCACCGGCGCGGCCGGCACCATCGGCGCCTCCAGCGCCGGCGCCACCGTTTGCGGGACATCGAGCTCGGGTCGCGGGAGTTCGGGTCGCGGAAGTTCGGCCCGTACGCGTTCGGGCTGTGCGAGTTCGACCGGCCCGGCATCGATCTGGTCCTGGGGCACGTTCAGCTGCATCGTTTCCGGATAGATTTCCCGATCATGCATGGGGTCGGAGGTTTGATCCGCGGCCGCGATCGTGGACGCCCCGGCAACGCGGGCCGGGCCTGGGTCGGCAACCGCAACCAACGGGCTGGCATTTTCCGTGGACGCGGGTTGCAATCCCGCTCGCGATATCTCCTCGAGCGCCATCGTCGCGGCCGCCAGGTCACGGCCGATCCGCTCTATCTCGCGGCGCAACGCGACGCGCTCTGCCGCATGGCGCGCACGCAGGGTCAGATTGCGGGTCTGCTCCGCCTCCAGCCGCGCCCGCAACCCGTCGCGCGACTGCACCGCCGTCAGGTCGCGCGCCAATGTCGGCACGCTCCCCGCCAGCAACACCGGACGGGCCTCCAGCCGGACGAGCGGCACGATATCGGGTGCCGGCTCCGCCGACATATCCATCTCCAGCGCCGCCATCGCCGCCCCTGCCGACGCGAACTGCCGCACCAGAACCCGGATCTCGCGCATCAGCGCAGCGCGGGCAAGCTCACCGCGCATCGCCGCCATCCGCAACGCCTCGACCTCGGCGCGAACCTGTTCGTCCGGCGCCCGGTCCGTCACCTGCGCCTCGATTTGCCGTGTGAGGCGCTCGATGGCCCCTTCGAGCGACAGGCGCAGTGCCGCCGCGTCCTCCGCGGCACGCTCCTGGGCCACCCGGGCGCGCGAACGCTCGGTATCGAGCCGCCGATGCAGGCTCTCGATCTCGCCTCTTGCCGCCGCGAGCGCGGCCTCGTCTTCGGTCTCGTCCGGCTCGCGCGAGACCGGCGTGACCGGCGCGCGCTGGGGCGCCCGGACCCCCAGGCCGGGATCGGCGGGCGGGCGGGCGCCCGTCATGATCGCCTCGATCCGTGCCCGCAGGGCCCGGTCATGCTCGGCCCGTGACGCAATGGCCTCATAGGTCTCGATGGTCAGGCCCGTGGCGTCGATGGCGTCATGCATGCGCGCGCGCATCTCGTCGAACAGGGCCTCGGCGCGGTCCGGCCGCCCGGCGATGTTGGCCGCCGCGATTTTGGGTGTGTATTCGTTGCGCAGCGCGCCGACGATCCGCGTCGCCCGGGCGAAGGCATCCAGGGTGCGGGCATCATAGGCGCCCGCCGCGGCGCCGGGCGCAGCCGTCGACAGCATGTCCGGCGGGGCCATGCGCGCCTGTTGCGGATTGTCGGTTGCCGTCTGCTGCGCAACCGCGACCGATGTGCTCATCGCCATCATGGCTGCCAGAACGGCGCCTGCGCCCGCAATTGCGGCCAGCCAGCCTGTGACCCGATCGGTCATGGACCCGTCTCCCCTGTTTCCTGTTGGCGCGGAAAAACCGCGCGGCTTCGCAGGGACAGCCTCACGCAGGCAGGCTTAGAGGAGCGTTAAGAATTGGGAAAGTTTTAGATAATCGCGGCTTGCGCATGAGATGCCCGGATCAAGTCCGGGCATGACGTGGTGGAAGACGTCGGGGCATGACGAAACGGGTTTGTTGCCCTAGTTCGCCGCCATCATCGCGGCCATCTTCCGCTCCCGGTCGGCCGCCATCATGAAGCCCCCGTCCTCGCGGCAATGGGCCTCGGTCTCGGCCATGATTTCCGCGTTGGACCGGGACAGATCGAACGGGTGGGCGTGGGGCTGGGGGATGTACCAGGGCGTGTGGACGTAGCACTCGACCCGGTTGCCGCCGGGATCGTGGAAATAGACCGACCAGGCGTTGCCGTGGGTGGTCGTCCGGTCGATGCTGATCCCCGCCGCGACGATCTTGTCGTGGATCACGCGCAGATCGTCGAGATTATCGAGCAGGAACGACATCTGCTGCACATGGACGGTCTCGCGGTCCCCCGACGGGGGGTCGGCGAGCACGAACTCATGATGTTCGCCCGGGTCGCTCGACAGAAACACAATCCGCTGCACCGGATCGCCATACTCGCCCCGGTCGGTGACCGTCAGGCCCATGACATCGGTGTAGAACGCCAGCATCGCGTCCATGTCGTTGGTGAAGATGCCGAGATGGCGGAGCCGGGGTGCGCCGGTCATGGGTGCCTCCTGTGGCGGAAATTGCGTTCCGTTGAACGATAATAAGCCAGCACCATGGTCTCGTCATGCTCGGACTTGATCCGGGCATCTCTCGTCCCGCCATCGCGAATGTCGACGCGTTGCGGCTGCTTGTTTTATCTCTCGGTCGTCGTTCCCGCGAAGGCGGGAACCCATAGACACGGGACCATGCCCGGTCATGCGTCAGCGTTTATGGATGCCCGCCTGCGCGGGCATGACGAGAATTATGCGGCCTAAGTCGCCTCACGTCAGGCGTCCGCCGCCTCGATATGAGCAAACAGCGCCGCGTCGAATGCCGCCGGGTTCTCGAGGTTCGAGATGTGCGAGGCCGGGTCCAGAATCACGCATTGGGAGCCCGGCACCGCGGCGTGCATCTGCTGTGAGGCCGCCGGCGGCGTGCTGCCGTCGGACTTGCCGGTCATGAACAGGCTCGGCACGGAAATCTCACCCAGCCGGGGCAGATAGTTGAGACCCTGGAGCGCCCCCGCGCAGCCGGTATAGCCCTCGACGGAGGTCTCGCGGATCATCCGGCGCACATGGTCGAGCACCGGCGCGTTCGCCGCCTCGGCCTGGAAGTCTTCGGTGAACCAGCGCGCGACGGTGGGCTCCACCAGCGCCTCCATGCCCTTGTCACGGGCGAGCGCAATGCGATCGACCCAGGGCGCCGCCCACTCCGGGTCGGCGTAAGGTCGCGCGTCGCACGCCGCGAGGCTGAGCAGGCGATCGCCATGCTCTATGGCCATGCCAAGACCGGCCATGCCGCCGAGCGACAGACCCACATAATGGGCCTTGTCCACACCGAGCGCATCCATCAGCGCGATGATGTCACCGACCAGCAATTCAAAGCTGTAGGGCCCTTCCGGGCCCGAGGACTGGCCGTGGCCGCGCGTGTCGTAGCGCAGGATGCGGTAGCGATCAGCAAGCTGCGCCACTTCCGTGTCCCACATGGTGACGTCGGTGGTCAGGGAGTTCGAAAACACGATCCACGGCGCGCCTTCCGGCCCGTCGAGCTCGTAGCGGAAGTCGATTTCGTTGAGGGTGATGTTCATTTGGAAGGGACCATAAAACGAGAAAAATAATTCCGAGGATATCTTTGCCAATTAGTCTACTCGGCAGCAACAAGTTGCATTTCTGCAGTATCAAACTTTGATCGTACTGCCTGCAAAATAGCCTTCGCGATTATTGGAGATACGCTGTTTCCAATCATTCTAAACGAATGCCAAATCGTTGGATGGAAAAGGTGGATATCCGGAAACCCCTGAAGTCGCGCAGCTTCTCTAACAGTTATGACTCTGTCCTCTGTAGGATGTATCGGGCGAACTGATTGATACGAGCCCCTATCTGCACCTGTTCCTGCCCTCAACGTTGGGCAAAGCCCATTCCAGGCCAATCTAGGATGTCGGCCAACTATGTCCTTCCCGCCCTGAGGAACCTCGTTGAATCGGTTAATCACTTTTTGCGAGTGGGATGTTTTCCTATGTCCCGTAAATTCCCTATCAACTGATCGAAGTAGTCGCGCATAGTCAGTCGGCCTACCCTTTTTCTCAATTCGCCACCAATCGAATCCATCCTGCTCACCAATTTCAACAGAATGAAGAAGATCGCTGATCGCCGCTTCAACTGAGGAAGGCACAGCTTTGTGCTCCACAATATCCCTCATCTGCATAGGATCAGCTCGGCCCTTGTGCATACCAATCACGAACAAGCGAGAACGCTTCGTAGCCGCGCCAAAATCTGATGCATCTAAAATATTCGGCCCGAAAATTTCGTAAAATTCTTCCACTTGTTTCAGCGCAATTTCTAGAACTCCACGCGCGTCCGTGTACTGGAGACCAGGTACATTCTCCATAATAAAAAATGCCGGTCTGACTTCTCTAACCACTCGAAAAAAGTGCCCAAGAAGCTCTCTCCGTGGATCGTCAGTTAGACGTCGACCAATATCACTAAATCCTTGGCACGGAGGCCCGCCAATAATTCCATCTACGGTCCCGCCCGCTGACTTTCGAACCTCATCGCCGCGAAGTATAGATATGTCCTTAAGCAACAGGTTAGTCGACACGAAATTCTTCCTGAACGACGATGTCAGAATGGGATCGATGTCATAAGCAGCAGCAACTTCAAACCCTGCCATATGCGCACCCAACGAAAACCCGCCGGCGCCACAAAACAGGTCGACAATGCGAGGATTCTTATTCAATTCATGGGATGAGCACATATACCGAACCCAAATTCAATATTGGCATAGTAAATAATCCGTTCGCAACTAAGTAACAATTTGGGCGAATGCTGGATATTGCTTATAATATTTTTGGAATGCCTGTATTTGTTCAGGCTCTAGATCGAAGCCCAGTTCCCGAACAGCATCCCGTGATAGATTACTATCACTTGGCAGCAGCGACTGAAGGACTGTCGCTTCGCGAACAGTTAAGTGTGGCGCAATAATGGGCTCGTCAATTAGGCAAGGCCATTCTTCTTTCCCTACGAAATCGTCGCTGATCGCAGCAGCGCCGAGAGCAGGCAGAACGCCACCCACAGTAACCATCGGAGTCGTGTCCCGATAGATTACTCGAAATGCCGGTGTAAAGCCTCCAGGCCGAGATAGCTCCGACGTCAAAGATGCCATCGCGCCTAGTGCGAATTCTGCCAACGTTTCCTGCATTCTCTCGCCTTTACACGCGCGTCGCGAAAGGTCGTCTGGCACCAAATCACCAAATATTTCCCGCAATCGATCGGGCCTATCTGCTGATACGCCGTATTTTCCTTCAACACCGTTGAACGTTATGAGGAGGATCGTATTTTCAGGAGCGCGCTCAATAACCGTTCGAATATCGTCGCGGACAGACTCATCAAAAAGATAGTCGTAATCGAGCCAAACTAGCCAGGGACGGCCACGAATTTCTGGTATCTCATTCAGTTCAGGCAAAATAGCCGAAGAATGTCCATGGCACACAGACACCGTTGAATACGGTGCATTAAACAGAGCACGACGAAACCCAATATCGTCGCTTTCGATCGAGTACATGTCCTTAATCAGAAGCTGATTGTGCGCCATGACAAAGTCCGTGAACCAGATGGAACCAAATCCAACGAACACTTGTTGATCCAAGTTCAAATGAATTTTAAGCATTCGAATACCATCAAAAACCAGTTGTCTTTGAATAGTTTTACTTGGCCGTAGGCTGTAGTTGATTGAATCGAAAGACGCCATCAATCCTCTCCAACCAAATCATCGAGCGAGTACTCGAACGATTTTATTCCGACGTCTCTGTATGACATGCTAATTCGGCCAAACGCTTTCGCTAGTAGCTTTAAGTCCTTAAGCGGGACCGAGTAATTGATATTTGCAACGCGCTCTACCGGCCGGGCGGTGAAACTGGGCAGAGTGACCTTCTTGTTCTCCGTAATTGAACGGATTGAAACGGGCGTCGTCTGTGCCTCTTTAGCTTTGGCCTCATCAAGAGACTGCTTTTTCTGATTAGTATAATTAATCCAACTTTTTGATATTTCCCGCATGTGCGGTTTTGATCGTCGATAAACTTCCGAAGAACTATCGATGCTTCTTTTGGTCGTGGTTAGCGGTAATGCTGCCGCATTCGATGCAGAAAAAAGGATGATCCCCAAAAAGCCCGAATACTGACGATGCCACTGTGGCCAATCATCCGACCCCCAGCCTGAAACTTCAGTTTTGTCAGCGGCAAGTACGATCCGTCCGTTGCAAACGACATACCAGCCATCCCTTCTATCTCCGCGCTCATCCTCTTCAGGATCACTATCCTCCGGCGGTGGGGCTGACATGCCTCCAATTATCTCAATCGACACTTCGTCGTCGTTTTCTTTGTCTTCATATGAGATACGAACGGGCACATACTCTTCGCTGGCAAGCAGTTCAATCTGCCAACCAGCTATCTTCTTTCCGTTCAGTAGAATAGATAGCCCTTGGCTGAGGTGGAGCGAATAGTCCCTCGCGATCGTTCTACTCAAATTCTGAAGAAATGCGGGATTGGAGAATGCGTTGGCCGCGCTGGAGGTGAGAATATTGGCATCGATTCTCACGCCGTTCTCGGCTAATTGTTCGTCCTCCTCAAGATCAAAATCCCAAGGCGGATCGTCGCTTTCCAACCATTTTTCAACACTAATTGGGACCGCGAACGATTGTCTTGTTCCATCATTGTCCGCGAAAGTACTGCGTATTCGAATGTCAGTTCCCAACTTAAAAACGGCACGTTTCATTCCGATTCCGTATACACCGATACTATACTCATCAGCTTCCTCTTGAGGCCGACGCCCAAAGCTAAATGCATACTCGACCGCGTCATTTAGGCTCATACCGCCACAATTATCTGTAATGGTGAATTGCGTTGGCGACGCCGTAATATCAATCGTATAGGCAGAAAGATCGCCGTCCAGGGCAAGGCCAATTGGCCTGCTTCCTTCGGATCGCCAGGCTCCGTCAATACTGTTGTCAATTAGATCAAGAATGCAGTCTTCAAGACTAATGTCGCGGGTAATCATTCGCACAAAGAACGCCTTGGTCGGATTTGCAGACGCCTTGGTATCCTCAGTAATTGTCACGGTGCCCCCCAGCTTTCAAACGCGAACCAAATTCGTTGAGTCTCTGACGTGAGAATACATTGACAACCAAAGATTGCCAAAAGACTCAGATAATCAATCGAATGAGTTTTACCGCCAAAGCTGGCAGCGGGAAGACTAACGGTACTTGCCTACTTCTCGCCCTTCGGCAGCACCTTCTTCAGGTGCAGCTCGCGCAGGCGCGTGTCGTCCACCTCGGCGGGCGCGCCCATCATCAAATCCTCGGCGCGTTGGTTCATCGGGAAGGCGATGACCTCGCGGATGTTGGGCTCGTCGGCGATCAGCATGACGATGCGGTCGATGCCCGGGGCCGACCCGCCATGGGGCGGGGCGCCGTAGCGGAAGGCGTTGAACATGCCGGCGAACTCGCGCTCCACGGTCTCGCGGTCGTAGCCCGCGATCTCGAAGGCCTTGAGCATGATGTCGGGGCGGTGGTTCCGGATCGCGCCGGAGGATAGCTCCACACCGTTACACACGATGTCATACTGGTAGGCCAGCACGTCGAGCGGGTCGTCCGCGTCGAGCGCCGCCATCTCGCCCTGTGGCATGGAGAACGGATTGTGGGAGAACTCGATCTTGCCCGTGTCCTTGTCCTTCTCATACATCGGGTAATCGACGATCCAGCAGAAGTCGTAGCGGCCGGTCGGGATCAGGTCGAGATCCTCGCCGATCCTGGTCCGCGCCTTGCCGGCCAGGTCGGCGGCCTCGCCCGGGTCGCCGGCGGAGAAGAACACCGCGTCGCCGTCCTTCAGGCCCGCCAGTTCCTTGAGCTTCTCGAGGCGTTCACCGGCCACGAACTTGGCGATCGGGCCCTTGCCCTCGCCATTCTCCAGGATGATGTAGCCGAGGCCCGGCGCGCCCTCGTCGCGCGACCAGTCGTTGAGCTTGTCGAACCAGCTGCGCGGCTGCGCACCGCCGCCCGGCGCGGGGATGGCGCGCACGGTGCCGCCCTTTTCCACCAGGCCGGCGAAAATCTCGAAGTCCGAGCCGGCGAACACCTCGGCCACGTCGGCGATCTCGATGGGGTTGCGCAGATCGGGCTTGTCGTTGCCGTATTTCAGCATCGAGTCCGCATAGGCAATACGCGGGAACGGCGTCGGGGTGACCGACCAGGGCGCGTCCCGGTTGAAGCCCGCGAACTCCTCGAACACGCCCGCGATCACCGGCTCGATGGCGTTGAACACGTCATCCTGGGTGGCGTAGGCCATCTCGAAATCGAGCTGGTAGAACTCTCCCGGCGACCGGTCGGCCCGCGCGTCCTCATCGCGGAAGCAGGGCGCGATCTGGAAATACTTGTCGAAGCCCGCCACCATCAGCAGCTGCTTGAACTGCTGCGGCGCCTGGGGCAACGCGTAGAACTTGCCCGGGTGCAGGCGCGAAGGCACCAGATAGTCGCGCGCGCCCTCGGGCGATGACGCGGTCAGGATCGGAGTCTGGAATTCCTTGAAGTCGGCCTCGATCATGCGGCGGCGGATCGACGCGATGACATCGTTGCGCAGCAGGATGTTGCGCGCCACCTTCTCGCGGCGCAGGTCCAGGTAACGGTAGCGCAGGCGGATTTCCTCGCCCGTGTCCTCGTCGGAATTCACCTGCAGGGGCAGCTGGTCTGCGGCGTTCTCGACATTCACCTCGTCGATGCCGACCTCGACCGAGCCGGTCGGGATGGTCGCGTTGACGGTCTCTTCGGAGCGGGCCACGACCGGGCCGGTCACGGAGATCACGGATTCCAGCCGCGCGCCCTCGACGGTCTCGAAGATCGGGCTCGATGTGTCGATCACGCACTGGGTGATGCCGTACTGGTCGCGCAGATCGACGAACAGCAGGTTGCCATGGTCGCGCTTGCGGTGGATCCAGCCCGACAGGCGGACGGTATCGCCCGCATTCTCGTCGCGCAGTTCGCCGCAGGTATGGGTTCGGTAGGGATGCATGTTTCGTCCCGAAGAAGCTGGTGAAAAGCTGGAAATCGGCCCCTTTTGGCTCGCGGGCCGCCTGTCGCGCCAATGGCCACGGATCGCCCGCGCCTGTCAAGGCCACAGCGGGCATTCCGGGGCGTCCCCGGGCGGGTTTGAAACCCGCCCCTACGGTCGAAAGCGGATTGACCAAATGACCGGGTACAACAAGTGGATGATGTAGGGGCGGGTTTCAAACCCGCCCGCTTCACATCTTCCCCACCCGCGAGAAACCCTGTAGAACCGCCCCCCATGAACGTTATTTCAGACACCGACGCGCTCGCGGCCTTCTGCGACGCGCTGTCCACCGCCGAATACATCACCGTCGACACCGAGTTCATGCGCGAGAGCACGTTCTGGCCGATCCTCTGCCTGGTGCAGGTCGCGGGGCCCGAGGACGAGGCGATCATCGACCCGCTGGCCGACGGCATCGACCTGACGCCGCTCTATGACCTGATCGCCGACGAAAACGTGCTCAAGGTGATGCATGCGGCCAAGCAGGACATCGAGATTTTCCACCACGAGGGCGGTGTGACGCCCGTGCCCCTGTTCGACACGCAGATCGCGGCCATGGTCGCGGGGTTCGGTGACCAGGTCGGCTACGAGACGCTGATCGCCAAGCTGACGAAGGTCCGCCCCGACAAGGGCAGCCGCTTCACCGACTGGTCACACCGGCCCCTGACCGACGCCCAGATGGACTATGCGCTGGCCGACGTGACCCATCTGCGCCCGGCCTATGAGAAGCTGCGCCGCCGGATCGAGGAGAACGGCCGCCTCGCCTGGGTCGAGGAAGAGATGGTCAAGCTCGCAGATCCCGCTTTGTATGAGGTTGTGCCGGAAGAAGGCTGGCGGCGCCTCAAGCCCAAGCGCAACCAGCCGAAATATCTGGGCATGCTGCAGGCCGTCGCCGCGTGGCGTGACCGCGAGGCCATGGCGCGTGATCTGCCGCGAAACCGGTTGATGCGCGACGATGTGCTGGCCCAGATCGCGGCCCGCCCGCCCGAAGACGAACATGCCCTGCAGCGCGTGCGCGGCATCCCCAAGAATTTCGCCAGCGGCCGGCTCGGCCAGGGGCTGATGGCGGCCATCGCCGAAGGCCGGGCCGTTGCGCCCGGGCACGCGCCGACGATCCCCGAACCGGTGGACCTGCCACCGGGCGCGGGCGCGCTGATGGACCTGCTGAAGGTTCTGCTCAAGTTCAAATGCGATACCAACCAGGTCGCCCAGAAACTCATCGCGACCGTCGCCGATTTGGAAGCCATCGCGGCCGACGACAATGCCGATGTGGCGGCACTCAAGGGCTGGCGCCGGGAAATCTTCGGCAATGACGCCCTGCGCCTGAAGGCGGGAGAAATCGCGCTCGCCGCCGGTTACGGCAAGGTGCGGATCGTCGAGGTCACGCCGGACAGCGACGAAAACGAAGAAGCGGCCGAATAGCCCGCCTGCCGGACGCGCGGCATCCGCTGCCTAGCCCTTCCCGACCACCTCGCGCAGCCCTTCACCCTCGATCACCCCGGACACCCCGAATGCCTTCGCCAGCGCGCCGAAGCGGGTGCGCACCAAGTCTCCGAAGAGGTCGGCCTGCCCGGGTCCGAGGGTCAGCGTGAGCTGCCTGGCATCAAGCTTCAGGTTCGCCCCCTTGAGCAATCCGGTGTTCCCGCCGGTAAAGGTCTCGGCCAGCCGCAGGGCTGAACCCAGACGGCGCGCCCAATCGGTTTCATCGGGCCCCAACAGGGCGTTGGCGACCCGCAGGGTCGCACCGCGCTTGGAGCCGCTGTAACGCCGGAACACCGCCAGCGCGATCATGGTCTTGTGCACATGATTGAGAGCGACCAACGGCAGCCGCAGGATCCGGAAATAGACCTGCTCGGCCCGATAGTCCGGATGTTCATGCCAGCCGATATCGGCCAACAGGCACGCCGCCCTGCGCAGGCGGCGCAAATCATTGTCCTCCCCCTCAAACAGAGGCGAAACCCAGTCGAACAGCGCCGTGCCCGTTCCCAGTGCACGGCTCTCGCGCGCGGCGAGATGCTCACACGCGACGATCAGCGGGTCCGCCGCGCGCGTGTCTGCATCGAGCGCATCAAACTGGGAACCTTCGCGGATGCCGTTGGCGGAAAAAACCACCGTGCCGGCTTTCGATGTCCGGATCAGGCGCTCCAGCACCAGTGCGGCCGTGGAAAGGGTGGCGACGCGCGCGCGCGGTACCACCCTGATTCGCGACAAGCTCTCCACGCCAAGTCCCGCAACAACGCCACAGAAATCGGCGGTGTCCCGGCCCGACATCTGATAATTGTGGATCACCCGCAGGGGGTATTTGGTCTGCACCATGTGCAACCGCGCCAGAGCACGCCAGGCACCGCCGACCGCATAAATCGCACCCCCGTCCAATGCGCCACCGACCCAGGCGAACCGTGCCAGTACCTCGTCGATGTAGCCCTCCAGTTCGTCACCGTCCAGCCCGGACGCCGCCAGACGCAACGGCCCCAGCGGCAGGCTGCCATGCTCGCCGACCTTGCCACCGGATATGCCCGCAAGTTCCAGGCTGCCGCCGCCCAGATCCGCCGCCACGCCGTGCGCGTCGGGGAGTCCACTGATGACGCCGCTGGCGGCGAGTTGGGCTTCCTGATCGCCGTCCAGCTGGGCGACCTTGTGCCCGAAAATGCCCTCGACCCGGGCGAGAAATTCCGCACCATCCTCGGCCTCGCGGGTGGCCGCCGTGGCCACCAGCATCGTGTCGTCGATTTTCATGCTGCGTACGATCGCGGCAAAGCGGGGCAGGTTCGCCAGTGCCTGGGCCACGCCATCGGCGTGGAGACGGCCCGTCGCCGCGAGTTCCCGGCCAATCCCGCACGTCACCCGCTCGTTGAACACCACCGGCGCGGCGCGCGAGCGATCACGGAACACAACGAGCCGGATCGAATTCGACCCGATGTCGATGACCGCCGCCGGACCACCGCTGGACGACGCGCGGCTATGCATTGTTAACGCTGGAAGCGGCGGGCCGAGAAGTGCCTAGTCGGGATGCGCAAGCAGTTGCGGCGCGCTGCCGGGTTTCTTCAGCGCGCTGCCACGACCAGACAGGCTGGGATTGGTCATGAAATAGTTGTGCGCGTTGAATGGGTCCTGCTCGCCACTCGTGTCGGTCCGGATATACGTGCCATCCGGCTCCATGTCCCAGCTTTGGGCGCGATCCAGCAGATTCGCAACCATGATCTGGTCGAGAATCTGCTGATGCACCGTACCGCTCTCGATGGGCACCAGAATCTCCACCCGGCGGTCGAGATTGCGCGGCATCCAGTCGGCCGAAGAGATGTAGAGCTTGGCTTGCGGCGACGGGAGTTCCGCGCCCGATCCGAAGGCCATGATCCGCGAATGCTCGAGGAAGCGGCCGATGATGCTCTTCACCTCGATATTCTCGCTCAGGCCCGGCACACCGGGGCGCAGGCAACAAATGCCGCGGATGACGAGGCGAATCATCACGCCGGCCTGGGAGGCCCGATATAGCGCGTCGATGATATCCCCGTCGACGAGGCTGTTGAACTTCGCCCAGATCTCGGCGGGCCGGCCGGCCTGGGCGTGCTCGATCTCCTCCTCGATGCAGGCCATCAGGGTCTCGCGAAGATTGACGGGCGCGACCGCCACCTTGTCCAGTCCTTCCGGCCGGGCGTAACCGGTCATGTAGTTGAACACCCGCGACGCGTCCTGACACAGCTTGGGATCCTGGGTCAGATAGCTGATATCGGTGTAAATGCGAGCCGTGATCGGATGATAGTTCCCGGTCCCGAAATGGGCGTAGGTCCGCAGGTCACTGCCCTCGCGGCGATGCACGAGGCTGATCTTGGCATGGGTCTTGAGATCGATGAAGCCGTAGACGATCTGCACCCCCGCCCGCTCGAGTTCGCGGGCCCAGCGGATGTTGGCCTCTTCGTCGAAACGCGCCTTGAGCTCGACCAGCGCCGTGACCGATTTGCCCGCTTCGGCGGCCTCGATCAGGGCGCTGACGATGGGCGAGTCTTCCGATGTCCGATAGAGCGTCTGCTTGATCGCGACCACCTGGGGGTCGCGCGCGGCCTGCCGCAGGAACTGCACGACAACATCGAAGGATTCGAACGGGTGATGGACCGTGATGTCCTTGGCCCGGATCGCCGCGAAACAATCACCGGCGAAATCGCGGATGCGCTCGGGGAATCGTGCATTGAACGAATCGAACAACAGGTCGCGCCGGTCGTCGACGATGAGTTCCTTCGTTCGGTCGAGGCCCGGCATCCCGTCGAGGACGAACACATCCTCTTCGTCGACACCGATCTCTTCGGTTACGAAACGGCGCAGTTCGTCGGGCATCTCGGAATCCACGGTCAATCGGATGACCGAACCCCGGCGGCGGCGCTTGAGCGCGGATTCGAAGAGACGGACCAGATCTTCCGCCTCCTCCAGTATCTCGATATCGCTGTCGCGAATGACCCGGAATGTGCCCATGCCGCGCAGTTCGAAACCCGGGAAAATCCGGTTGAGGAACATGGTGACGCATTTTTCCAACAGGATGAAACGCGGCCGTTCACCCGGCAGGCGAATGAAACGCTCGATCTGCCCGGGCAACGGCAAGAGGCCGATCATCAGTCGGTTATCGCTCGGCCGGTAAAGCTCCAGCGCCTCGGCCAGTCCGAAGTTCGGAATGAACGGAAACGGGTGGGCCGGATCGACGGCAAGCGGTGTGAGCACCGGGAAAATCGTGGTCATGAAGCGATCTTCGAGCCACGCCGCCTCGTCGCGCGTGAGATCGTCGGGATCGACAACGGCAATATCGCTGGCGCGCAATTCATCAACCAGCGTGAGCCAGGTTTTCTGCTGCGCCGCCATCAGCGCGCCGGCGCGCGCATTGATTGCGACCAGTTGCTCGCTCGGCGTCAGGCCTTCCTGGGAGAGCGTGGATATTCCGGCCTCGACCTGCCCTTTGAGGCCCGCGACCCGGACCATGTAGAACTCGTCCAGATTCGATGCGGAGATCGACAAAAACCGTACCCGCTCAAGCAACGGATGCTCGGGGTTCTCGGCCTCTTCGAGCACACGCTCATTGAATGCCAGCCACGAAAGTTCGCGGTTGATGAACCGTTCGGGAGACTCAGGGCCGATTCCAAATGCGGGATCGGGTAAAATTTCAGTGTCTTCAGCGACCACGGAGACCACATTTTTGTTAGGAATTACAGATACATGCGCACCAAACAGCCTGCTAGGCTAGCGAAATCACATCATGTCCGCAATTCGTGACGGTTCGGTGACAGGCTGACGTCAGGCGAAATCGCCAAGAATCTCACGCGCGAGCGGTACCGTCACCGGGCGGCCGCGCTCCAGCGCAGCCGCGTCGATCGCAGCGACAATCTCGGCAACGGCGGCGAAGGAACGCTCCATTCGTGCCATCAGGTAGAGCACCACATCCTCGCCGACCCGCAACTGCCGGTCGCGAAACAGCTTGACCATCAACGCCGCCAGCAGGTCATCGTCGGGCGCGGAAATACCGGCCCCCGACAGCGCCTTCAGCCGCGATGCCAGGTCGGCCAGGCCGACGTTCCAGCGCGCCGGCGCCTCGCGCCCCGCGAGCAACAGCGCGCCGTCGGTCTCCAGCACATAGTTGTACAGATGCAGCAGCGCTTCCTCGCTGTCCCGATCGCCCGCAAGCTGATCGGCATCGTCTACGCAGAGATACATGTTGCGGGCCCGCAGTTCCGATCCGTCGGACATGCGCACGTCGTCGGGACCGATCAGGGTGCCGCCACTGACCCCGCACCAGACATGTCCCAGATGGGTCTTACCCGACGCCGCCGGCCCCCAGATCGCGAGCGCGCGCGCGGGCCATTCCGGCCAGCGGTCGACCCATTCAACGGCTTCGGCATTGCTGCCGGAGACGAGAAAATCCGATCTCCCCCGGGCGGTTCGATGCCCCAGATCCAAAACGAGTTGTTTACCCACGGATTGACTGACTCAGTTGGCTGCGAGACGCACGACGTGGGTCACCAGCGCCTGAAGGCCTGCCTGAGGTCCGCGCGACGGACCGGCGTCGCCCTGACCGGGGTCGGTGCCCTCGAGAATCAGGTCGAATCGTTCAAACGCCCGGACGAGCCGAGCCTCATCGCCCCGGTGACTGATTACAATCTCCGCCGAGGTGGCCGTAAGGGCGATGATCCGAATATCGGTGACCGCCGGCACCCGCGTGATGCGGGCGCGAATATCGATCCAGTTTTCCAAATCTGTGATCGACACCGCGGCGCGCAATTGCGCAATGTCCCCGGCGGCAAGCGCGCTCGACGCCTTCCATTCATCCTCGATGATTTCACGGACCTCGCCGACCGCGCGCGCGAATACACTGGCCTCGGTCTCGGCCTCCTGCCCGACAACGGAAATACTGAACACGCTCATTTCCGGCAGGCCGACGGGCACGCTGTAGATGTCACTGCGCAGAAAGCCGGGCTCGGGCTCGAAAATATTCGCAATCGTGACAACCACACCGCGCGCGCCATAGCGTTCGGCAAAGCGCGCCAGCACATCCGCATCACCGTCAACCGCCTGCTCCACCGTCAGCCCCGTCAGGTCGGCAAGATCCCCAATCGGCGCCAGCATGGGCACGAGGCCCGTGCCCTCGGGATGGTTCCGCCACGCCTCGCGCCACGCGTTCGGATCGTCCCAAAGAAGATAGCGGGTCCGGGTCGCGAGGACAGGGATGATCGTCAGCGGCCGGCTGCGCAGCTCGGCAAAAGGCACCCCGGACTGGCGGAACAGGCTACGCACGGCATCGGGCTTGAAAGTGACCGTCAGATTCGCGAGGTAGCGTACATCCGACGTCTTCTCGTCATCGATCTGGATAGCATCGACGAGGAAACGCAGCGTGTCGGCATCGACGACCGACGCCAGGCCGCGATGTACGCTGCGCGTCAGCCGCGCCTCGAGCCGCGCGAACGCCTCGCGCTGACCGTTGGCAAGCGCGCGCGTACGCGCCGCGCTCGCGGTCTCGGCGCTTTCATCCAACGCCACGTTGCGAACAACGAAGATATCCTCGAGCGCGGATTGCTGCGCCATGAGCGCAGACGATCCGGCGATGGAAACGGCACCCGCCGCAAGCAGCCACACGGCGAGAACGAGACTGAATTTTTGCAGCGCGCGACACATTGCAAATGACCTTGAAACACCTATTCTGACGAGCCGACGGGGCATGATTCGCGGTCTACAGGAACACTGCGCCGCGAATGTGGCAAAGCAATAGCACGAATGATGCGCAATGCGCGCGAGGAGACGAACACTGGGGCTTTCCTACAAAGATGCCGGCGTGGATATCGCGGCCGGCAACGCCCTCGTCGAGACCATCAAACCGCTGGCTGCGGCAACGCAACGCGCCGGCTCGATGGACGGGCTGGGCGGTTTTGGCGCCCTGTTCGATCCCAAGGCGGCGGGGTTCGAGGACCCCATTCTCGTTGCAGCAACCGACGGCGTGGGCACCAAGCTGAAACTCGCCTTCGAAACCGGCCGTTTCGATACGCTCGGGATTGATCTGGTTGCCATGTGCGTCAACGATCTTGTCGTGCAAGGCGCGGAACCGCTGTTCTTTCTGGACTATTTCGCCACCGGCGGGCTCGACCCGGCGGTGGCCACCGCGGTCGTGACCGGTATCGCGGAAGGCTGCAAGGCGGCCGGCTGCGCTCTGATTGGTGGCGAAACCGCGGAGATGCCAGGGCTTTATGCCAGCGGCGAGTTCGACCTCGCCGGGTTTTCCGTCGGCGCCATGGAACGCGGCACGGCATTCCCGCGCGCGGACCGTCCGATTGAAGCCGGCGACCTTGTCATTGGTCTCGCCTCCAGCGGCGTTCACTCGAACGGTTATTCCCTGGTGCGGAAAATCGTCGAACGTGCGGGCGCAGAATTGACGGCACCTGCGCCTTTTGATGCGGGCCAGGAACTCGGCGCCGCGCTTCTCACGCCGACACGCATTTACGTCCGCGCCTGTCTCGCCGTCACCGGCCTGCCCGCGCTCAAGGGTTTTGCGCACATCACCGGCGGCGGCCTGCTTGAGAATATCCCGCGCGCGCTGCCCGATGGTTTCGGCGCCGCGCTCGACGGCACGAGTTGGTCGGCACCACCTGTTTTCGAATGGCTTCGCCAGGCCGGCGGCGTCGATGACATGGAGATGGCGCGAACCTTCAACTGCGGCATCGGCATGATCGCGCTGGCCGGTGCGGCGGGCGCCGGCGACATCGTCGACGCCCTCAACGCCGCGGGTGAAGACGCCCGGATCATCGGCACGATCGTGCCTGATGCCGACGGCGAAATCGGGATATCCGAATTCGCGGCGGCGCTTGGCGGGAGCGCATGAGCCGCCTGAAGATCGGCGTTCTGATTTCCGGCCGGGGCTCCAACCTCCAGGCCTTGATCGCCGCCTGCGCCGCACCGGGTTTTCCCGCCGAGATCGTGCTGGTCGTGTCCAACAGGCCCGATGCCCCGGGGCTCGATCATGCCGAGGCGGCCGGCATACAGACCGCGGTGGTCGCGCATGGCGAATACCCGGACCGCGAAAGCTTCGACCGGGCTATCGACAAGCACCTCAAATCATCGGGGGCGGAACTTGTCTGCCTGGCCGGCTTCATGCGGCTCCTGTCAAGCTGGTTTGTGGAGGCTTGGCGCGACCGGGTGGTCAACATTCACCCCTCGCTCCTGCCCGCCTTCAAGGGCATCGACGCACATGCGCAGGCCATCGCGGCGGGCGTACGGCTGAGCGGCTGTACCGTTCACATCGTGCGCCCGGAAATGGACGCCGGGCCGATTCTGGTCCAGGCCGCCGTCCCGGTCATGCCGGGCGACGACGAAGACACGCTCGCCGCGCGTATCCTCGAGGCAGAACACATGTGTTACCCGCTTGCCGTCCGGCTGCTGGCCGAAAATCGCGTGAAAATCGTCGACGAGCGCGCGATCGTTGAAATGTCGGCCGACGATGTGGCCCCCCTCATTTCGCCGCCGGCGGGATAAAGCGCAGGCGCCTGCGCCGAAGGGCTTTGACGCCCCCGGCGGTCGCGTATAGAACTCGCGTCAAGGCTTCATCAAAACATGCGAGTGAACATGTCCGACGAAATTATGAATCTCGACCGTCGTTGGAAAACCTGGGGCGGTTTTCTGAAACTGATGTCCTACTCGGGAATCGCGGTCACGATCATCCTGCTGCTCATGTGGTGGACGCTCGTCTAGAGAGCCCATCACGCGCCTGAACAGGCGCTGCAATCAGCCGACGATTTCATTCTCGTCGAAGAAGAAGGCGATCTCTTCGGCGGCCGTCTCGGGCGCATCCGAGCCATGCACGGAATTTGCTTCGATCGATTCCGCGAATTCCTTGCGGATCGTGCCGTCTGCCGCATCGGCGGGATTGGTTGCTCCCATGATCTCGCGATTTCGCGCGATGGCGTCCTCACCTTCCAGAACCTGCACAACCACCGGCCCGGACGTCATGAACGCGACCAGGTCATTGAAGAACGGGCGTTCGCGATGGACCCCGTAGAAGGCTTCGGCCTGCTCGCGACTGAGGTGAATGCGGCGTTGCGCCACAACACGCAATCCGGCGTCCTCGAACTTGGCAATGATCTTGCCGGTGATGTTCCGCTTCGTTGCGTCGGGTTTGATGATCGAGAACGTGCGCTCGAGGGCCATGAATTTGCTCCGGTCAGGAATGGAAATGTTGGCGCCTTATATCCAGCACAGGCGGCGGCGACAAGGCACCGATCGCCGCGCTGAACATTCGGCAAGCCAAATTCAACTAACCGGTCGCCTTCTGCTCCCAGCCGCCACGTTCGGTTTGCTGCCAGTAAGTCAGATCGTGCCCCGCATCTTTGTACAACTGCCAGCGCGCCCTCGCCGCACTCACGATGGCTTCGTCACGCCCGTCGAACAGCTCGCAAACGAGATCGAAGCTTCCGGGGTCGGCCGACTGCGCGCCGTCGGCCAGAAACAAGACCCGCGCGTCATTGGGGTTTTCATCCTGGTCGGTCAGCCACACCGGCTGCAATGCACCATGCCCGTCGGCCTTGCTCCCATGGGGCAGGAAGACACGGTCATTGTAGGTCCACAGATGCGCGTTCAGGTCTTCGACCCGCTCGGGCGAGCCCGCGATCACGACGGCGCGCCGCCCATCACGAACAACAGTCCGCTCAAGCATGACCGGCAGCACCTCGTTCAGAGTGCGGCGCGTCAGATGATAGAACCGAATTTCCGTCACGGTGCGATCGGGCCTATTTTTCGTAATTGTCGCGCACGAACTGATCGAGCGTACGGACGGCAAAACCGGTCGCACCCCGCGCCATCAGGGGCTGCTCCTTGTCGGACCATGCGACACCGGCAATATCCATATGCGCCCAGGGCACGTCGTTGGCATAACGCTGCAGGAACTGCGCAGCCGTGATGCTGCCCCCCCAGCGCGGCCCGACATTCTTCATGTCGGCGCGCGGCGTATTGATCTGCCGGTCGAAGGCTTCGTCGAGCGGCATGCGCCAGACTTTCTCTCCCACCCCCTGGCTCGAAGACACGATGCGTTGCGCCAGACCGTCGTCATTGGCGTAAAGACCCGCATATTCGCGCCCGAGCGCCACCATGATCGCCCCGGTCAGGGTCGCGAAGTCGATCATCACGTCGGGCTTGAAGCGTTTTTGCGTGTACCAAAGCGCGTCCGCCAGAACGAGCCGGCCTTCGGCGTCGGTGTTGATCACCTCGATCGTCTGGCCCGACATCGATGTCACGATATCGCCGGGGCGCTGGGCATTGCCGTCGGGCATGTTTTCGACCAGGCCAACGACGCCGATGACATTCGCCTTGGCCTTGCGGCCCGCGATGGCGCGCATGGCACCGATGACCGTACCCGCGCCACCCATGTCCCAGATCATGTCTTCCATGCCACCGGCCGGCTTGATCGAAATCCCGCCGGTATCGAAGGTCACACCCTTGCCGATGAAGGACACGGTCTCGTCGTCTTTGCCAGCGCCGTTCCAACGCATCACCACGAGCTGGGATTCGCGAACACTGCCCTGGCCAACGGCCAGCAAGGCCTTCATGCCGAGCTTGCGCATCTGCGCCTCACCCAGCACCTCGACCTTGACCCCCAGCTTGGTCAGCTTGCGGCACTGCGCAGCCATCCATTTGGGTGATTTCACGTTGCTCGGCTCGGACACAAGATCACGGGCCATATCCACACCGTCGGCCACCGGCGCAAACACCGCATAGCGGCGGCGCGCATCCGTCGCGCCCTTCACCATGATTTGAAGACGCGCGAGGCCGTCCGCACCGCTGCTATCCTTCGAACCGGTCAGGTATTTGTCGTATTTGTAGGACCGCAGACGCGCGCCCGTTGCGATGCTTGCAGCCAGTTCACCGCCACGCACCTTGGCACCGGACAGCTCCGCGATGACCGTCGCCGCGGAACCCGACACGGCCCCGACCGCCTTGTATATCTGGGCGCCGATTTCCTGGGCACGCAGCGCGTCTACATCCTTCGCGGTGCCGGCGCCGATCATCAAAATCGTCAACTTTTCACGGCCCTGCGGCGCGAGAACCGACAATCTTTCGCCCTTCTTGCCCGCAAAACTCGCGGCCTCCAGCGCGCGCGACAGCGCGCCCTTCGTCGCCTTGTCGACGGCCCTGGCGCTGGTTCCCAGCCGCGCATCCGCGTCGACCAGAAATACGAGGAGGCCCTTGGTGGGAAGCTTCGGTTCGGCGAACGAAATTTTCATGACAATCCATTCCATAAATAAGCGGGACACAGGCCGCGACACGCCGCCGAAAGCCTATCGAGATTTAGAGTACCCATGAACCGGGCGCAAGACATGCACCACCGCCCCCGGAAGTGTTTTTCCCGGCCGAACGATCTGTTACAAACAATTCGACAGGCAGGTCTTTGTTTTACGAATCAGCAACTTGAGAGACGTTTCCGGGGAAACGTCAAACCGGGAGCATCCATGACGTCGATCAGCGGATACATATTCCGGCAACTGGCATTCGCCACGCTGTTCGTCGCCGGCGCACTTGTATTGCTGATTTCGTTGTTCGGGTCGCTTCGGCTGATCGACTTCATCGTCAATCGCGGCCTGCCGGTCGCGGTCCTGTTCGAAATGACCGCCCTCAACCTGCCGAAATTCATGGCCGTGGTTCTGCCGATCGCGATCTTCGCCGCTATCCTTGTGGTCTATAACAAGCTTACGAATGACAGCGAACTCGTTGTCATGCGCGCCGCGGGTATCGGCCAGATTTCCCTCGCGCGGCCCGGCCTTGTGCTGGGCGTTCTCGGCGTCCTCGTCGGATATGCCCTGCAGCTTTACCTGGTTCCCGCATCAACGCATGCCTTCAAGCTGCAGCAGTTCAACTATCGCAACAGCTACGGGAGCGTCCTGCTCCAGGAACAGCGTTTCAATACGCCGGTCAGCGGTCTGACCATCTACGTGCGTGAGCGCTCCGGCGAGGGCGAACTGCGCGGCATCTTTGCCCATGATTCCCGCGACCCCGAACGCCCTGTGACCTACACGGCGGAGCGCGGCACCGCGAGCCAGACAGGCCAGGGAACCCGGGTGGTTCTGTTCAACGGCAGCCAGCAGGAAGTCGATCGGGAGTCCGGCCGCCTGACCTTGTTCAACTTTGACCAGTATTCGCTCGATCTCAGCCTTCTCAGCCAGGATGTTTCCACCCGATGGCGCGAACCCGAGGAACGCTTTCTGGGTTCGCTTCTGTGGCCGGGCGACGGGCTGCACGACCGCACCTATTCGGGCCAACTCATCGCCGAAGGCCACCGGCGTCTCACCAGCCCTCTGCATATCCTGGCCTTCGCCGCCGTCGCCATGGCCGTGCTACTTTCCGGCGACCTGAACCGCCGGGGCCAAGCCAGCCGGATATTGCTCGCCATTGCGCTGATTTTCGCCCTCCAGGTCGCCGCGCTGGGATTGTTCAACGTCTCGCGGCGTTCGTTGGCCATCATTCCGTTCAGCTATGCGCTGCCGGTCGGTGCGATCCTCTTCTCGATCTATTGGCTGGTGCGCAATCCGCGCCATCGACCCACGGTCGCCGCAGATGCCTAGGCCGCCACGCCCGTGATCGCTTCGCGCACCATATCCTTCTACATCCTGCGCCAGTTCCTGATCTGGTTCGTGATCATGTTCGCCACGATCGTCGCAGTCATCCTGCTGATCGATGCCGTCGAGCTGCTGCGCCGCGGCAGCGGACGGTCCGAAGCGACATTCAGCGTCATCACCAGCATGGCATTGCTGCGGACGCCTTTTCTTGCCCAGGAAGCCGTGCCATTCGCGGTCATGTTCGGCGGCATATTCACCTTCCTGCGCCTGACCCGGAACCACGAACTGGTTGTCCTGCGTGCGGCCGGCGTTTCGGTCTGGCAGTTCCTGACCCCCGCCATCATCGCCGCCGTGGCGCTCGGCATCATCAACATCTCGGTCATCAATCCCCTTTCCGCCGTTTTGCTTTCGCAGTTCGAAGAACTCGAAGGCAGGTATTTCACGGGGCGCTCATCCCTGCTGGCGGTATCTGCGGAAGGCATATGGCTTCGCCAGAATGGCCATGACGGCGCGAGCCAGACGGTGATTCACGCCGAGCGCGTCCAACCCGACGAACTTCGCCTGGAGCAGGTGATCGTTTTCGAGTTCGCCGACGACGACAAGTTTACCGGCCGGATCGACGCCGAGAGCGCCTTGTTGCTGAATGGGCGGTGGGAATTGTCCGAGGCTTGGTTGACCCGGCCGGGACGCGCCGGCGTCTTCGTGGCCAAACAGGATCTCGCGACCGACCTGACGCCCGACAAGATTCAGGAAAGCTTCGCGAGCCCCGACACCGTTGCATTATGGAATTTGCCGCGGTTTATACGGGTACTCGAAGAAACCGGATTCTCGCCCGTGGCACACCAGCTCCAACTGCACACACTCCTGGCGGAGCCGTTCCTGCTGGCCGCAATGGTTCTGATCGCAGCCGTATTCTCTCTGCGTCTGACCCGGCGCGGCGGCACCATTGTTCTGGTCGGCGCCGGAGTCCTGGCCGGGTTCTTCCTGTTTCTGCTGACGAACGTCATCCAGGCGCTGGGCCTCGGCGCAAGCGTGCCCGTGATCCTGGCGGCCTGGACTCCGGCCGGCGTCAGCCTTTTGATTGGCATCGCCTTCCTCCTCCATCAGGAAGACGGATGATGTCGATACGCGCGCTCTGGATTGCGGTCAGTCTGTTCGCGGCGGTGGCAACCGGCACGCAGGCCATCGGCCAACAGGTGGATTCCGAACAACCGGTTCTGATGACGGCGGATGATTTGTCATTCGATGAGGAGCTCGGAACCGCGACGGCGCGCGGCAATGTGGAGATCGTTCAGGGTGAACGAATACTGAACGCCGATGCGGTCACATATAACCAGCGCGACGATATCGTCACCGCAACCGGCAACGTGGTGCTGCTTGAACCGACGGGCGAGGTGCTGTTCGCCGAATTTGCCGAACTCACCTCAGACATGCGCGAAGGGTTCCTGCGCGGATTCCGGATGCTCCTGAACGACGATTCGCGCCTCGCGGCGGTCAGCGCGCAGCGCCGTGGCGGCGTGGAGACCGAGTTGACGCGCGCGGTCTATTCGCCTTGCCGCAACTGCCTCGGCTTCGATGAAGAACCCCTTTGGCAAATCAAGGCGCGCCGGGTCGTGCATGACGCCGAAGCCCAGGAAGTCGTCTATCGCGATGCCACACTGGAACTGCTCGGGCTTCCCGTCGCCTACACACCGTATCTCAGCCACCCGGACCCGACCGTCGAACGCAAGTCGGGCGTCCTGACCCCGACGTTCGGGGCCTCCAGTCTGCTGGGTTCATCGATCCAGGTCCCGTATTTCTGGGCGATCTCGGACGAAAGCGATCTGACGTTCGACCCGATCATCTCAACCGACCAGTTCCCTGTCGTGACCGGTGAATACCGGCAAAGATTCGCCAGCGGCGAGAATCGCACCCGCGCGTCGTTCACGCGGGATGACGCCCAGACCGGAGAGACCCGGCTGCGCGGCCACATCGATTCCGAAACGCGGTTTTCCATCGATGAGCTGTGGCGCTGGGGGGCGGATATCCGCCTCGCCAGCGACGACACCTATCTTGGACGTTACGGATTCCAGGGCGGTGACACGCTCACCAACCGGCTCTATGTGGAAGGCTTCGGGTCACGGTCCTACGCCGTCGCCGAGGCGCTGTATTTCCAGGGTCTGCGCGACGGAGACATCCAGAACGAAACCCCGATCGTTGCCCCGAATCTCGACTATCGCTACATCAGCCCGCCCGGCAGTTTCGGCGGCATGACAACGCTCGACGCGAATATGCGTGCGCTCACCCGCGAAGAAGGCGCGTCGACCCAGCGGATCAGCCTCACCCCCGGCTGGCAAATATCCCACACCGACAGCCTGGGCTCGATCACCAGTTTTCGGACCTCGGTCCAGGGCGATCTTTATAACGTCGACGATGTGGAAACGAACAACGGCCGTGAAGATGCGGTGGTCGGACGCATATTCCCCCAGGCCGTGGTGAGCTGGCGTTATCCATGGGTTCGCCGCTCGGGGCCGAACAGTCAGACTTTCGAGCCCATCATGGCGCTTGTTGTCGCACCCAACGGCGGCAACCCGGAGCGTATTCCCGACGAAGACAGCCAGAGTATCGCCTTCGACGAGACCAACCTGTTCGACGCCAACCGGTTCTCGGGCACCGACCGTGTCGAGGGCGGGCAGCGCGTGGTCTACGGCATCCGCACGGGGGTATTTGGTTCACGGGGCGGCGCCTCCACGCTGACGGTTGGCCAATCCTTCCGGTTCCGCAAACCCAGCCCCTATCCACTGGGAACCGGGCTCGAGGATCAACTCTCGGATATCGTCGCCAACCTGCAGATCACGCCCAACCGGTTCTGGAACCTGCTTTACAAGACCCGGTTCGATCATGATTCCCTGCGCGCACGACGGACCGAAATCTCGACGACGGTAGGCCCACCCGCGCTGGCCGCCGATCTCAACTATGTGTTTTTCGATCGCACCAGCGGGTTTCCCGATCGCGAAGAGGTCACGGCATCGCTGAAATCCAAACTGACCGATCAATGGTCGGCGCAGATGCAAACCCGGCGCGACCTTACGGCGGAGGGCGGAACGCTTTCTTATGGCGCCTCGCTCGTCTACGAGTGCGATTGTATGAACTTCGAGCTAGTATATGGCCGGACGTTCACATCCGATCGGGATATCCCGCGGGTTGAATCCCTGACGTTCAGAATTACGTTCAAAAGCCTTGGACAGATTGGCTCTTCGGTCTTCTAGATGAAACAGGCAGTTCACCAGACACGCGCCGCACCCTCGACGTGCGTACGCACGCCCCTGAGGCGGCTGCTCGGGGCGGCGTGCATGGCAGCGGCGTGCTTCGCGGCGAGCGTGACGGTGACGACACCTGCCTCCGCGCAGGACGTGCAACGCATCGCCGCAGTGGTCAACGAGAAAGTCATATCGATCTTTGACGTGCAGCAACGCATGCGCCTTCTGATCTCCTCGTCCGGCCTGCCGAATAACGCCGAAACACAACGCCGCATCGCGCCTCAGGTGCTACGGGAACTGATCGACGAAGCCCTGCAAAATCAGGAAGCGGAGCGATTGAATATCCGTGTTACCCAGCGTGAAATAGACTCTGCATTGGAACAAATCGAATCATCGAACGGGCTCTCGGCCGGCGGCTTCGAATCCTTCCTCGGAAGCCAGGGTATTTCTCTGGACGCGGCGCTGACTCAAATTCGGTCAAACCTTTCCTGGCAGAAACTTCTCGCACGCACGGTTATCCCAACCATCGAGATCGGCGATGAAGAAATCGATGACGTCGTTGCGCGCATCGAGGCCACCGCAGGCGTAACCGAATACCGGGTCGGAGAGATTCTTCTGCCCGTCGACAATCCTGCCGATGTGGGCGATGTCGAAGTCCTGGCAGATCGGCTCGTGAAACAGCTGCGCGATGGTGCTGATTTTCGGTCCGTGGCCCAGCAATTCTCCAAGAGTGCGACCGCGGCAACCGGCGGGGATATCGGCTGGGTTCAGCCGGGCGAACTGGACCCCGCGATCGACAATGTAATTGCCAACCTGGATCGTCTGGAAATATCCGAGCCGATCAAGGTGCCCGATGGCATACAGATCATCATATTGATCGACCAACGCACAAACGAACCGCCGGACCCGAATGATCGCACCGTCGCATTGCGTCAAATGCTGCTGCAAGTCGCTGCGGATGACGCGCCCGCTGCCATCGACGCGCATATGCAGACCGCACGGGCCATCTCGTCGAGTGTGCGGGGTTGCGATGATTTTGCAGCCGCGGCTACCGAGGCCGGAACCCCGCAGCCCGCGACACCGTCCACGTTCAAACTCAAGGATCTGAACGCCGATTTGCGCGCGCTCGCAGCCCAGCTCGATGTCGGCCAGGCAAGCGCGCCAATCCGCCTGCCGTCCGGCGTGCAGGTGCTCATGATCTGCGAGCGTCAGGAAAACATCGGACCGGACCGCGACGTCATTCGCAGAACACTCGAACGCGAGCGCGTCGACATGCTTTCACGGCGCTACTTGCGCGACCTGCGACGGTCTGCGTTCGTCGATCTGCGTGTTTAACGCCGACGCGCTGCCGCCCTTGCGAGAAATCGTGGGGCGCTTCGAGATCGCGGCCCAGAAATCACTCGGACAGCATTTTCTGTTCGACCTGAATCTGACACGGCGAATTGTATCCGTCGCGGGCGATCTGACGGGCATCAACGTGATCGAAATCGGCGCCGGCCCGGGAGGTTTGACGCGGGCGCTGCTCGAATCCAACGCCCGGCATGTCTTCGCCATCGAGCGCGACCCGCGCGCGGTTGCGGCATTGCGCGAACTGGCCGAGCGGGCCGCGGGACGCCTGACCGTCATCTCCGCCGACGCCCTGAAGACCGACCTGACCGAGATTACCCCCCATCCCCGGCGGATCGTGGCAAATCTCCCCTATAATGTCGGCACACAATTGCTCATCAACTGGCTCATGCAATCAGAGGCCTTCCTCGGCTTTACGTTGATGTTTCAGAAAGAAGTGGCCGCCCGCATCGTCGCGACCCAGGGCAGTAAATCCTACGGCCGGCTTTCCGTCCTCGCGCGCTGGCTGACGGAACCGAGAACCCATTTTGACATACCCGCATCGGCCTTCGTGCCGCCTCCCAATGTTACCTCCAGCGTGATCGGCCTCGATATCCGTTCGACTCCGCTCGCGCCCGCGCGCCGGGAAGACCTTGAAATCGTCACGCGCGCGGCCTTTGGCCAACGGCGCAAGATGCTTCGCCGTGCCCTCGCCCAGATCGGTGGGGCAGACATTCTCGCCGCGGCAAATGTGCCCGAAGACGCCCGGGCGGAGGATCTCAGCGTCGAACAATTCTGCGCGATTGCGCGTGTTCTGGGCGCGCGTCCGCTTGCGCGCTGAACTCTGCGATGCCAATGTTCGCGAATGCTGAAATTCCTGAAACGCGAAAATTCGTCTGAGGCAAAGGCAACCAGACCGGCCCACGACCCCGCCGTCCCCGGCTTTCGTCATCGGGTGCATGAACCCGAATATGCACGGCTGGGTCTTCCCTTCTGCCAGCAGGATTCGATCCGCAAGCTCGCGGTGCTGCTGGATGAAGAGGTAGCACTTCGCAGCTCCAAATGAGCGGCAGCTTGCGGGTTTGCCGGACTACCCGCTCGGCGTTTTGTCTACTGGCCCTGCCGCAGCAGACGCACGAGGTCTGACAAGCCTTCTTGCCGGGGCCGCCGAAGGCGCTCGGCGTCAAGTATGGCCATCACCTTCGCGACACTGTCTTCAAAGCTTTCATTGACCACCACATAGTCATACTCGGACCAGTGCGTGATCTCGTCTGCGGCCTTCGCCATGCGATCGGCGATCACCTCATGGCTGTCCTGGGCCCGGGTTTGCAGCCGCCGTTCGAGTTCGGCCGTCGTTGGCGGCAGGATGAAGACGCTCACCAGGTCGTCGCGGGCGCGCTCCGCCACCTGCTGGGTGCCCTGCCAGTCGATGTCGAAAAGCACATCACGGCCTGAACTGAGGGCGTCGTCGACGGGGCCGCGTGGCGTCCCATAATAGTGGTCGAAGACCTTGGCGTACTCCAACAGCTCCTGACGATTCACCATCAGATCGAATTCCGTCCGGTCAACAAAGACATAGTGTTCACCGTCGACCTCGCCCGGCCGGCGCGGCCGGGTGGTCACGGAAATCGACAGGGATATTCCCGAATCCCGCTCCAGAACGGCGCGCGAGATTGACGTCTTGCCCGCGCCCGAAGGCGAGGAGAGGACAAGCATCAGCCCGCGCCGCCTGATCTCCAGCCCACCGGTCGTTTCATCGACCATATTGCGTCCTATTCGACATTCTGCACCTGCTCGCGAAACTGCTCGATGGTCGCCTTCATCGCCAGGCCGATCCGCGTCAACTCGACATCCGCCGATTTGGAACACAGCGTGTTCGCTTCCCGGTTTAGCTCCTGGCACAGGAAATCGAGCCGCCGTCCGACGGCCGCACCATCGTCCAGCAACTCACGCACGGCCGCGACATGTACGGCGAGGCGGTCCAGTTCTTCGCGAATATCGGCCTTGCCAACCAACACCGCCGCCTCTTGTGCCAACCGTTCCTCGGGCAATTTCGGGTCGGCCCCCAAAAGCTCCTCGACAAGCACAGAGAGACGTTCGCGGATCGCCGCGGGCTGAGTCGCGGTCGCACCGGCGGCCTCCTGCGTCAGGCTTGTGAGGACATCCAGATGGCCCGTCATAATCTCGTCGAGACGTTGTCCTTCGCCGGCCCGTGCGCCCGCCAGCGCCGTCAGCATGTCCTGCCCCGACGCGACCATCGCGGTCTCGCGCGCAGCGCGCATGTCCTCGTCCTCCACGACATCAACCGGCTCGAGCATGCCGCGTATGGACAGCAGGCCGTCGATGGTCGGCGGCGTATCGGCAATCGCGTCGCCCAATTCCGCGCGCAGCGTCTGCACCTGGTCCAGAAGGTCCCGGTTGATCCGGAAACGGGTACTCGTCTGGCCGACCCTTTCGAGGGACACACCGACGGTGATGTTGCCGCGCTGGAACATTTTGGCCGCTGCCGCACGAACCGCCTGTTCGACAGCCTCATAGCCGTTCGGAACACGACAGCGCACATCGAGACCGCGCGCGTTAACGCTGCGTCCCTCCCACGTCCACGCGTAGAGATCATCCTGCCCGGCCGTGCGGGCGAAACCGGTCATGCTTTGAAGGGTCATAGCGTGGAGAAGACCGGTAGGAGGTGACTCAACCCGGCGCGCGGCAGTGCTGCTATCATGCTTTGCCTTATAACTTGGCACCGGATCACCAACAACCCGGTGCGCAACCGCAGGAAGCCCGGTGCCGCCGTTCGATAATCCCGGTCATGTACTGATTACGGGCGCCTCCAGCGGGATCGGCGCGGCTCTGGCCGTTGCCTATGCCGCGCCGGATCGATCGCTGTCACTCGGCGGGCGCAACATCGCGCGCCTCGACGCGGTCGCCGACGCATGCCGGGCAAAGGGCGCCCGGTGTGAAACGCGCCGAACCGACGTCACGGACCCGGTCTCGATGACGGCGTGGCTCAAGCATGCGGATGCGAACTGCCCGCTGGATCTGGTCGTCGCGAATGCCGGTATCTCTGCCGGAACAATCAAGCTGGGCAGTGCGCCCGACGCCAGCGATGCCGAGATATTCGCCACCAACGTCGATGGGGTGGTCAATTCCGTCGAACCCGTCCTCGCCCGCATGCTCGCGCGCGATGCCGGGCAGATCGCCATCATGTCGAGCCTCGCCGGTTTCCGGGCCTTTGGCGCGGCGCCAGCCTATTGCGCCAGCAAAGCCGCGGTTCGCTTCTATGGCGAAGGATTACGACGCGCATACCGCCGCAGCGCTGTCGGTATCAGTGTGATTTGCCCGGGGTTTGTGCGGTCGCCAATGACCGACGCCAACAATTTTCGCATGCCGATGCTGATGGATGCCGACCAGGCCGCGCGCCGGATCGTGCGGGGACTGGCTGCCGGAAAATCGCGAATCGCATTTCCTCTGCCACTCTATCTGGGCATTCGCATGCTCGCATTCCTGTAAACCGAGGACATTTTCATGGATCAGAAACTCGCCGGAAAAACGGCGCTCGTGACCGGGGCAAGCAGCGGACAAGGTGCTGCGGAAGCCAACCTGTTCGCCCAGGCCGGCGCGCAGGTCATCCTCGCCGATATTGCCGACGACGCGGGCGAAGCCCAGGCCCAGGTCATTCGCGACGGCGGTGGCACAGCGGAATACCGGCATCTCGATGTGGCCAGCGAGGACGAATGGGCAGGCGCGATCGACGGCATCGCGACGGATTTCGGCGGCCTGAATATTCTGGTCAACAACGCGGGAGTTCCGCTGCGTGGGGGCTCGGTCACCAACACCAATCTCGAGGATTGGAACCGGTTGCTGTCGATCAACCTGACGGGGCCGTTCCTTGGCATCCGTTCGGCCGCCCCGCTGATTCGCGACAGCGGCGGCGGTGGCATCGTGAACACCGGCTCCATCGCAGGCCTGACGGGACATTTCGCGACCGCCTACAGCGCCAGCAAGTGGGGCATACGCGGGATCACCAAAAGCGCAGCGATGGAACTCGTGGATTGGAATATTCGCGTGAACGCCGTGCATCCGGGACTGGTGCACACGCCGCTGGTGGCGGAATCCGTCGACTTCGTCGAGGCGCTGGCCGAACAGACACCCATGGAACGGGGCGCCAGCCCGGAGGAAATCGCCAAAGTCGTGCTGTTTCTGGCTTGCGATGATTCGAGCTACATCACAGGCCATGACATGACCGTCGACGGCGGCTTCACCGACGTCGGCGGCTATTGGCGCGTCCTCAAACAAGTCATGGCGCAACCCGACCAGAAAATCTGAATCCGACCGAATAACCACCCAGCACGATGCGCTCTACCGCGCGCGTTGCTCACGTTGAATGCGCCGCCAGCGCGCGACATTGCGGTTATGTTCCGCCAATGTCCGCGCGAACGCATGGCCGCCGGTGCCGTCGGCGACGAAATAAAGGTCTTTGGTTGCCGCCGGATTGAGAACCGCCGCGATGCTGGCGAGCCCCGGATTGGCGATCGGCCCGGGCGGCAGGCCGCGATGAACGTAGGTATTGTAGGGATGATCGACACCCAGATCGGTGCGGCGCAACGGCCGATCGAGCGCACCGTTCTCTCCGAACAGTCCGTAAGCGACCGTCGGATCGGACTGCAGTCGCATGCCCCTTCTCAGACGATTGATAAATACGCCCGCCACCCGTGCGCGCTCCCCGGGAACGGCGGTCTCGCGCTCAACGATAGAGGCCAAAATGAGGGCCGCCTCGGGCGATGCCAGGGGAAGGTCCGGTTGCCGCGTCTGCCAGAGGCGGGCGAGTGCTGCATCCCGGGCGGCGATCATACGGGCGACCAGCTCCGCGCGCGTATCACCCAGACTGAAATGATAGGTCTCCGGCAGCATCGCCCCCTCGCCGATTTCGAAGGGTTCGGGAGTGGGGCCCATCAGCCCCTCGGCCGCCATGACGAGCGCGAGAATTTCACGGGTTGTCAGGCCTTCCGCGACCGTCAAACGGCGCACGACGGTGTCGCCCGCCTGCAGCTTGGCCACCGCATCACGAAGGCTGACCCCGGCCGAAAACGAATACTCCCCGGCGCGCAGCGGGCGGTCCGGCGCCAGAAAGCGAACGGCGATGGCGAACAGACGCGTGTCCGCCGCAACACCCGATTCAACCAGGATAGAAGCGATCGCCTGCCCGGACGCACCGCGCGGTATGACCACGGACGTGTCGGCCGCCAGGGGCCCGGGGTCGCTGTAGGCCCGGTGCAACATGACCGTGCCGCCACCGGCCAGGGTCGCGCCCGCGATCAGCACAAACACAAACATGGAAACGAGCCAGCCAAGGCCACGGCGCGGGCGCCGGGCGGGTCTCTCGCCAGACCTTTCGGCAGCTGGCCCTTCGCGGGGCGTTTCAGATGGAGGAGTGTCGCTCATCGCGACGGCATGATAGCCGCGCCGCCCGGATTCGCACGGGCCGGCGTGCCGGCCGTCAGACTTCGGTGAACACCAGGCTCGCGTTTGTGCCGCCGAACCCGAAGGAATTACTCAGGACGTTGCGCACCGGCTTTTCCTTGGCGACATGGGGAACCAGGTCGATGTCGCAGGCATCCGACGGATCGTCGAGATTGATCGTCGGCGGCACGGTATTGTTGTTGATTGCCATGATCGAGTAGATCGCCTCCACCGCACCGGCCGCACCGAGCAGATGACCGATTGCGGACTTGGTCGAGGACATGGCCAACGAATAGGCATGATCGCCAAACAGGCGCTTCACCGCGCCCAGCTCAATCTCGTCGCCCAGCGGAGTCGATGTGCCGTGCGCGTTCACATAGTCGATATCATCGGGATTGAGCTTGGCGCGCTTGATCGCGGCCTGCATGGACCGGAACCCGCCATTGCCGTCTTCCGCCGGCGCCGTGATGTGATGTGCATCGCCGGACATGCCATAGCCGATGATCTCGGCATATATCCTGGCGCCACGCGCCTTGGCGTGCTCGTACTCCTCGAGCACGACCACGCCGGCCCCTTCACCCATGACAAAGCCGTCACGGCCCTTGTCATAGGGCCGGGAAGCCGCCTCGGGCGTGTCATTATAGCCGGTCGACAACGCCCGGCAGGCCGCGAAGCCGGCAATCCCGATACGGCAAATTGCCGCCTCGGCACCGCCCGCCACCATGACATCGGCATCATCCCACATGATCAGACGCGCGGCATCACCGATCGCGTGAGCGCCGGTTGAACAGGCCGTCACGACAGCGTGGTTCGGCCCCTTGAACCCGTATTTGATCGATACTTGACCCGACGCAAGGTTGATCAGCGCAGACGGGATAAAGAACGGCCCCACCTTGCGCGGACTTTCGGCGTTCAGGAGGGTTGAGCCTTCGTATATGGTCTGCAGGCCGCCGATGCCCGACCCGATCATGACGCCCGTGCGTTCCTGACCCTCCACATCGTCCGGCTTCCAGCCCGAATCCTCGACCGCCTCGACCGCGGCGGAGACCCCGTAGATGATGAACTCATCGATCCGGCGCTGATCCTTCGCCGAAACATAATTGTCGGGGTTGAACGTGCCGTCCGAGCCATCGCCGCGCGGTACTTGTGCGGCGATCTTGGCCGGCAAGTCGGACACGTCAAATTTCTGAATCCCCACGGCACCGGAGTCACCGTTGGTCAAACGGCCCCAATTATGATCGAGGCCCACGCCTAACGGCGTGACCAAACCCATTCCGGTTACGACGACACGTCTCATTGGATTCCGATGCGCGGTTGCACGGTCAGTTGAAACTCACAGACGAACGAACTGCGCAACGCGCGCATGGTTCAATCGGTGGTTCAGTCTGCCGCGGATTCGAGGAACTTGACTGCGTCCCCGACCGTGAGAATTTTCTCAGCGGCATCGTCGGGAATTTCACATCCGAATTCTTCTTCGAACGCCATCACGAGCTCGACGGTGTCGAGACTGTCGGCGCCGAGGTCATCGATGAAGCTCGCGCCCTCTGAAACTTTGCCCTCGTCGACACCCAGATGTTCGACAACAATTTTCTGCACGCGGTCAGCGATATCGCTCATGTCTGCCTGCCCTTGCTTCCTTGGTTTCTCAGTGTCGTCTTCGACACCGTTGATACGGTACTGATTTAAGACGATTCGGTGTCCGAGTACCCCCGAAATCAACCGTTCATCCCTATCACAGCGTCACGCGTCTCGCCATAGGCGGTAATCCCGACGCTACTCAGTGGCGGCGTTTACCGGCGTTCGTCCTTAACGTCAAGCGCATGCGGGATCACAGCTCCTGGTCCCATCATCACAGCATCGCCATCCCGCCGTTTACATGCAGCGTCTGCCCGGTGACATATCCCGCCTCGTTACTCACCAGATACGCGGCGCTGGCCGAAATGTCCGCGGGCAGCCCAAGCCGGCCCGTGGGGATTCGCTCGAGCAGTGTTGCCTTCTGGTCATCGGACAGGGCGTCGGTCATCGGTGTCTCGATAAACCCCGGGGCGATGCAATTGACGGTGATACCCCGGCTGGCAACTTCCTGCGCAAGTGCCTTCGTCATCCCGGTCAACCCGGCCTTCGATGCCGCATAGTTCACCTGCCCGGGATTGCCCGTCGCGCCGACCACCGAGGTGATCGTCACGATACGGCCCCACCGCGCCTTCATCATGCCCCGCAGGACAGCGCGGCTCAGACGGAACGACGCCGAAAGATTTACGTCGAGCACCTGCTGCCACTCCTCGTCTTTCATCCGCATGGCAAGATTGTCGCGGGTCAGGCCGGCATTGTTGATCAGGATATCGACCCCGCCCGCCGCTTCGGTGGCGGCCGCGACCAGGGCGTCGGGCGCGGCCGGGTCGGACAAGTCCGCCGCCGCGATGTGACAATTGGGCCCCAGATCGGCGGCCAATGCCTCCAACCGTTCCGCACGCGTTCCACTGATCACCACATTCGCACCGCGCGCATGCAGTGCCCGGGCAATCGCATCGCCGATACCCCCGGTCGCACCGGTGACAAGTGCGGTCTTTTCATTCAGCTCAAACATATCGCCCCCCTAAAGCGCGCCGATAAAGGCTTCGATATCATCCGGTGTTCCGATCGCGCGGCTCGTCATCTCCCGGTCGATCCGTCGGGTCAGACCCGACAAAACCTTGCCGGCACCGAGTTCACACAATTCCTCAACCCCGAGCTCACGCATGGCCAGCACCCCTTCGCGCCAGCGCACCCGGCTGGTGACCTGCTCGATCAGGAGGCTGCGAATCTCATCGGGTTCCGAAACCGGTGTCGCCGTGACGTTGGCAATCACGGGCGGGTTCGGCACGGAAATTGCGGCGCTCGCCAATGCATAGGTCATGACATCCGCGGCCGGATCGAGCAGCGAACAGTGGAACGGCGCACTCACCGGCAGCAGGATGGCGCGGCGCGCGCCGCGCTCCTTGGCAATTTCCACGGCGCGCTCAACGGCTTCCGTGTTGCCGCTGACCACGACCTGCCCGTCCGAATTATCATTGGCCACATCACAGACCTGATCCCCGGCCGCTTCGGCCGCGATCGCCTCCACTTCTTCCAGGCTGGGTCCGAGAATCGCCGCCATGGCACCCACGCCTACGGGAACGGCGGCCTGCATGGCCTCGCCGCGGGTCTGCAGGAGCCGCGCCGTGTCGGCGATACTCAACGCCCCCGACGCGGCCAGCGCGGAATATTCACCGAGGCTGTGGCCGGCAACATACGACGCCGCCTCGGAGACCTTCACCCCGCCCTCTTCCTCGAGGACGCGCACGACCGCCATGCTCATGGCCATCAGCGCCGGCTGGGCGTTCCGGGTCAATGTGAGTTCGTCTTGCGGACCTTCGAAGATGATCCGGCTGAGATGCGCCTCCAGCGCGTCGTCGACTTCCTCAAAAACAAGCCGGGCGGCCGGAAAGGCCGCCGCAAGGCCCTGCCCCATGCCCACTTCCTGGCTTCCCTGTCCGGGAAAGACGAATGCGCGATTCATATCTGTAACTTTCATTATTTCACGGTGCCCGACCTTCATATCGCCGCCACCGCCGAGCCGCAAGGCAACGCAACCCGATACGCGCGGGCAAGACATTGATCTATCGCTTGCGCCAACAGGGCGCTTGTGGTGTATTCCCGCGCCTCAAGCGGCGCCGGGAGACATCCGGCGTCAACTCCTTGCCGGTCTCGCCATTGCAGGCCGGCTATGACCATGCGGACGCGGCCCGAAAGGGGCGATCGTCGGTGGTCAGCTAACAGCCAAGGGGAGTCGCAGAATATGCCACTCTACGAACACGTCTTTATTGCGCGCCAGGATATTTCCGGCACGCAGGTCGATCAACTGATCGAAACCTTTACCGGGGTCGTTGAAACCGGTGGCGGGAAGGTCGTGGCCTCCGAATCATGGGGCCTCCGCAACCTCGCCTACCGAATCAAGAAGAACCGCAAGGGTCACTACGTCATGATGAACCTCGATGTCCCGTCGGATGTCGTCCTCGAACTGGAGCGTCAGCAGCGCATCCATGACGACGTTCTTCGCTATCTCACGCTGCGGGTCGACGAGCATGAGGAAGCCCCGTCGGTCATGATGCAGGGCCGCAAGGAACGCGGTTCGCGCCGCGACGATGACGATGACGGGGACAGCAAGCCTGCCGCCAAGAGCGAAGATGCGAAGCCGGCGGCGGAAGCCGCACCGGCGGCGCCTGCTGCCGAAACACCGGCAACCGAAGCACCGGCCGACGATACGGCCGCCGCTGCAAGCGAAGGGGAGAAAGAATAATGGCCATGGGACCCCGCACCGGCGGTGGCGGCGGAGGCGGCCGACGCCCCTTCTTCCGTCGTCGCAAGACATGCCCGTTCTCGGGCGCGAATTCGCCACGGATCGACTACAAGGACACCAAATTGCTGTCCCGGTACATTTCCGAACGCGGCAAGATCGTGCCGAGCCGGATCACCGCTGTCTCCGCCAAGAAACAGCGTGAGCTGTCGCGCGCCATCAAGCGCGCACGGTTCCTGGCGTTGCTTCCCTACGTCGTCGACTGACGACAGGCAGGCCGGGTGCCTCACAAGTATCCGTTCGGAACATGACGATGATCAACGCCGTCCGACCCTATGCCTTAACGCTCAGCGCTGGTGCGCTGGCTGCACTGCTGTTTGCGGTGCCGTTCGCGTTCGGCATCGGCGCGGCCGCACCCCTGACCCTGACCGGCATCCCCTTGATGGCCGCCGGGTTGGGAATCGGTGTGATCGCGGCGGCGGGTGCAGGCCTCACCGGGCTTGTGGTGATCACGGGTATTGTCCTGGCGCTTGCGCTGGGGCCGGAACCGTCAATTCTGTTCGCCGTGTTGTTTGCCGCACCGATTGTGTTTGCCGTGCACATGCTGGGACGCTCACGCACGTCGTCGTTGGGCTATATCGAGTGGCAACCGCCATTGACAGTCATGGCCTGGCTACTCGCGGCAGCCATTGCCGTCATGGTCATTATCGGTTTGATGGTGATCAAGGGCGACACGGATCTTGCGGTTTTAACCCGAACATTTCTGGAACCGGCGTTGACGGGGCTTTTCCCCGAGTTCGGTCTGTTCCGGATCCGGTCGATGTCCAGCATGATGGCGCCGTTCTTCCCGGGCGCGGTGATGGTGGTGTGGCTGTTGTTGCTCACGGTCTCCACCGCCGGGGCCATCGCCCTGCTCCACAACCGCGGCGCATTGGGGCGGCCCACGCCGCGCATGGAAGAACTCCGGACCCCGCTTTGGGTGCCGGTGGCTTTCCTTGTGGCCTTGCTGTTCGTTTGGTGGGGAGACGGCAACTACGCCTATCTCGGCCAGAATGCGGCGATTGCCATTTTCGTGCCGATGTTCCTCGTCGGGGTCGGCACGTTTCACGCGATTGCGCGGCGCACACCAATCACTTTCGTAATCCTTGCCGTTTTCTACGGCTTTCTAATCGTCTTCCCGCCGTTGAGTGTGCCTGTCGCACTGATCGGTATGGCAGACCAGATACTCGGTCTTCGCCGGCGCACCGGATTGGTGCGACCCGGCCAGGAGGTATGACATGGATGTAATTCTTCTCGAACGTATCGAAAAACTCGGCCAGATGGGTGACGTTGTCACCGTGAAATCCGGCTACGCACGCAATTTCCTGCTGCCGCAGAAAAAGGCATTGCGCGCCACCGATGGTAATCGGGAGCATTTCGAATCCCAACGCACGCAGCTCGAGGCAGAAAACCTCAAGCGGCGCGAGGAAGCCGAAGCCGTGGCCGGCAAGATCGAGGTCCTCGATGTGACCCTGATCCGCCAGGCGGGCGACAGCGGCCAGCTCTATGGCTCGGTCAGCGCACGCGATATCTCCGACGTTGTCACCGAAAACGGTGTCACGGTCGGGCGCGGCCAGGTTCTGCTCGACCGGGCCATCAAGGAGCTGGGTCTTCATCCGATCCGCATTTCCCTGCATCCGGAAGTTTCTGTCGAGCTGACGATCAACATCGCCCGTACCGAGGACGAAGCCGCGACCCAGCGCGAGCATGGCCAGTCGATCACGCAGATCGCCGAGGACGCCGAAGCGGCCGAGAATGCCGTTGCGCTTGCCGACGAAGCGCTCGCCGTGGCCGACGACAAGGCCGCCGAAGCCGAGGCTATCGAGGGCATGGTCGAGGAAGAGGTCGCCGAACGCGTCGCGGGCGAAGCTTCGGAAACCGACGATCAATCCGCCGGCGAAGACAGCCCGGAATCGGGTGCTGACGGCGAGGCGGAAGAGGTCACCTCCTGAACGCAAATCCGTGTTTTGCCCCGCGATGCAGGTTTTGCTAGATTTTCACCGCGTCGTAATTATTTTGCAAAACGGGGGATGCGATGCTTCTCGCGCGGTTTCTCGACGGGATCATCGGTGAGGGCGATTTCAGCCTTATAGATGCAGGGGGAAAAACGCACCGTTTCGGAAACGGTGCTTCGCCCCGCGTCAAGGTTCGCCTACAGGACCGCGCAACCGAACGACGGTTGCTGATAAACCCGCGTCTCGCAGTCGGCGAAGCCTATATGGACGGCACGCTGATAATCGAAGAAGGCAACCTCTACGACCTGATCGATCTCATCGGCCGCAATATCGAAATCTTCGAGGACCATTGGTTTTCGAGTTTGACCGCGGTCATGAGCCGGCTGTTCCGGCACATCCAGCAATATAATCCGGTCGGCAAGGCACAGAAGAATGTCGCCCATCACTACGACCTGTCCGATGATCTGTATGACTTGTTCCTGGATCAGGACCGGCAATATTCCTGCGCCTATTTCAATGAACCCCACACGGATCTTGAGCGGGCCCAACACGACAAGAAGCGTCATATCGCCGCCAAGCTTCTGCTCGACCGCCCGGGTATGAAGGTGCTCGACATCGGGTCGGGGTGGGGCGGCATGGCGCTCTATCTTGCGCAGACCACAGGGGCCGACGTCACGGGCGTGACCCTCTCCAAGGAACAACACAAGGTCAGCCAGCAGCGCGCGGCAGACGCCGGACTTTCCGACCGGGTCCGTTTCAAGCTCCAGGATTATCGCGACGAACCGGAGACCTTTGACCGGATCGTCTCGGTCGGCATGTTCGAACATGTGGGTGCAGGCCATTTCACGGAGTATTTCCGAAAGGCCAGGCAACTGCTCTCGGATGACGGTGTCTTCCTGCTTCATTCGATCGGACGGATGGAACCACCGGGCAACACCAACCCGTGGCTGCGCAAGTACATCTTCCCCGGCGGCTACACGCCATCCCTGTCCGAGACCCTCACGGCCATCGAAAAGGCCGGCCTGTGGGTCACGGATATCGAGATCCTGCGCTTGCACTACGCCGATACGCTGCACATCTGGTACGACCGCTTCATGGATCAGCGCGACAAGGCGCTGGCGCTTTATGACGAGCGTTTTTGCCGGATGTGGGAGTTCTATCTGCTCGGCTGTGAGATCGCCTTCCGGCGGATGGGCCAGATGGTCTTCCAGATCCAGATCGCCAAGCGCCAGGACGCGGTTCCCTTGACCCGGGACTACATCACCGACTGGGACCGGGCGGTCGGTCAGGCGGAGACGAAGGCCGCGGAGTAGTCCCGGCGCGTCACATTGCTCATGCTCGAACTCTATGTCGATGCCGACGCCTGCCCGGTGAAGGACGAGATCGTGCGGGTCGCTGAACGGCACCAGCTGCGCGTCCATCTCGTCTCGAACAGCGGCATGTTCGGGTTCCACGGGCATCCGCTCGTGTCCCAGACAGTCGTTGCCGACGGCGCGGACGTGGCCGATGACTGGATCGCCGAGCGTATCGGCCCGGGGGATATTGTCATCACCCAGGACATCCCGCTTGCCGACCGCTGCATCAAGAAGGACGCCCGCGCGCTGCGACCCAACGGTAAGGCGCTCGACAAGGCCTCAATCGGCATGGCGCTGGCCACGCGGGACCTGATGACGGACCTGCGTTCGGCCGGCGAGACCACGCGTGGCCCCCGCGCATTTGCCAAACAGGACCGGTCGAATTTCCTGCAGGCCCTCGAAACGACAATCCAGGCGATCAAGAACGCCCCATAGCCGCACCCTACTCGATCGTCACGACCACACCGCCCACCTGGCTGCCTTCTTCGACCAGCTCATGGGCCGCCGCGATATCTTCCAGCGGGAACTCGCGCGCGACCCGGCTGGTCAGCTTCCCCGCCGCCATCCAGCGGGAGATGTCCGCAACACTTTGCGTCTTGAATGCCTCGGCCATGGTGAAACAGCCGATGATGTGCAGTGTGGGGGCCTTCGCCAGCAGCTTGTAGAACGGATACGGCACCACCGGCTCGGCCATGGACGCATAGGCCGCGATGGTGGCCCCGGTCTTGAGAATCCTGACCGTCGTCTCGATATTGCCGCCGAGCTCGACCTCAACCACACGGTCGACGCCCTTGCCGTCGGTCAGTTCCTTGATCCGCGCGGCGACGTCCTCGGTCCTGTAGTTGATGGTGTGGGTCGCACCGTCTTCCATCGCGCGGGCCGCTTTCTCGTCAGAACTGACCGTGCCGATGACAGTTGCACCGCCATTACGCGCCATCTGCACGGCATAGTTGCCCACCGCCCCGGCGGCGCCGGTCACCAGTATCGTCTGGCCACCGACGGGTCCATCCGTGAACACGGCAGCATGGGCGGTCATCGCGGGAATACCCAGACACGCCCCCGCAGCAAAACTCTGGCCCTCGGGCAGCGGGTTCGCGCGGGAGGCATCGAGGGCGATATACTCTGCGGCCGTCCCGTTGGCACGTCGCATATGTCCCTCATACAACCAGACCCTCTCGCCGATGCGGCCCGCATCCACGCCCGCACCGACCGCCTCGATCACGCCGGCACCATCGAAATGCGGGATCATCACCTCTCCCATCATGGGCCCGCGCAGACCGGCGCGGCGCTTCACATCCAGCGGATTGATGCCCGTGGCATGCACCCTGACGAGCACCTCGCCGTCGCCGGCCACCGGCTTATCCAGTTCCCCGATTTCGAATATGTCCTTCGCGGCACCGAATTCCGCGTACCAGGCTGCACGCATTTGCTTTCCCCCGTTGGATTTGCGGGGATGACTATAGACCCGATGGTCCGCCCGGCCAGCCCGGCCAGCAGCGAAAGACGCGGGCAATTACTCAGATTTTCGGTTGCCGCAAGCGGAAATTTGCCCCTCGCGAAACGGCTTATCCTCATGTTCCACCAGACTCACCGCAGATGGGTACAATGTGGGGACGCCAGCATCATTAGGGTGCAGCGCCATGACAACGAGCGATATGACCGATCCGATGGCCGACGAAGCCGCCAACATCATGCCTCTGCACGGCGAAGAAGGCGGGATAGGATTCCGCTCTCCGCCGCATAATTTCGAGGCGGAGATGGCGCTGTTGGGCGCGATTCTGGTCAATAACCGCTCGTTTGAGCGGGTGCAGGAGTTTCTCCTGCCCGAACATTTCGCCGACCCGGCCCATGCCAGCGTCTATGCCGCCTGCGCCCACCTGATCGAGCACGGCCAGATCGCCGATCCGGTGACCCTGAAAAACTATTTCAAGGACGATGCGGACCTGAAAGCAATCGGCGGACAGGCCTATATCGCCGAACTGGCGAACGCGGTTATCACCATCCAGAACGCGCTCGACCTGGGGCGCGAGGTCTATGACTGTTTCCTGCGGCGCGAGCTGATCGATATCGGCGGCCAGGTGGTCAACAACGCGTATGAATATGAGCTCGAAACGCCCGCACCCCAGCAGATCGAGCGCGCCGAGGAGATGCTTTTCCAGTTGGCCGAGGAAGGCACGACCGATACCGGGTTCCGGGACTTCAAGAGTGCCGTCACGGGCGCCATCGACATGGCGGCGGCGGCCTACAAGCGTGACGGTCAGCTTGTCGGCGTACCAACGGGCTTCACCGATCTCGACAAGCTGCTGGGGGGGCTGCATGAGTCCGATCTGGTGATCGTCGCGGCGCGGCCATCCATGGGCAAGACCGCGCTGGCCACCAACATCGCCTACCACGCGGCCTCGACGAAGCAGCGCAAGGACGGACCCGACGGGACGGAGATCGAGGAAACCGAAAGCGTCGCCTTTTTCTCGCTCGAAATGTCGGCCGAACAGCTCGCCACGCGTATTATTTCCGAACAGGCCCATGTGCGTTCGGACTCGATCCGGCGCGGCGATGTGCGCGAGGAAGAGTATAACCGGGTGTTCGCCGTCTCCCAGGCATTGCATGGCCTGAAGCTGTTTATCGATGACACGCCGGCGCTGACCATGGCGCAGATCCGGACCCGGGCGCGACGGCTCAAGCGACAGCACGGTCTCAGCCTGATCATCATCGACTATCTGCAGCTCATTAATCCACCGGCCAACAGCCGCGGTGACAACCGGGTCCAGGAGGTCTCCCAAATCACCCGTGGCCTGAAGGCACTGGCGAAGGAGCTGAATGTCCCGGTGATCGCGTTGAGTCAGTTGTCTCGTGCGGTCGAGCAACGCGAGGACAAACGCCCGCAGCTTTCGGACCTCCGCGAATCGGGATCGATCGAGCAGGACGCCGACGTGGTCACGTTCATCTATCGCGAGGAATATTACCGCGAGCGCGAGAAGCCGACCCCGCGCGACAGCGAAAAATCGGAAACCTTTCTGGAACGCGAGCAACGCTATATGGAGTTGCTCGAAAAATGCCGGAACAAGGCGGAAGTGATCATCGCCAAACAGCGGCACGGACCGATCGGGACGGTGGTGTTGCAGTTCAACGGCGACTACACCCAGTTCGCCGACCTGTCGCCCGACGACTATCTGCCCGAGGACCGGTACTAGAGCCTTCCATGGTTACAAGGCACTAAACCCTTGGCGGCACACGAAATTATCATCCCGGCCGATACCGGCGCCGTCCTGATCGTTGACCTGGACGCGATCGCCGATAATTTCCGCCTGATCCGGTCCACCTGCCCCGGCGCGCGCGTCGGCGCTGCGGTCAAGGCCGATGCCTACGGCCTCGGCGTCGGTCCCGTTACACGCACGCTGGCGGAAGCGGGCTGCGACACGTTTTTCGTCGCGACACCGGCCGAAGGCGCGCATCTGCGCGCGACAAACGCCACGGCCGAGATCGTCGTCCTCAACGGGCCGACGCCCGAAGCCATCGCTACATTCCTCGACAACCGGTTGACACCGACCCTGAACAGCATGCCCCAGATCGAGACCTGGGCCGCCGCTTGCCGCGGCGCATCCATGCAAGTTCCGGATGCCTTTCTGCATGTGGATACGGGCATGAATCGACTAGGGCTGGGCCAGGGGGAACTCGAGACAATATTGGCCGAGCCCGCGCGTTTGGACGGGGTCGGGATATCGACGGTCCTGAGCCATCTCGCATGTGCCGACACGCCGGACCATCCGATGAACGCGGCACAGCGCGACGGCTTTGTGTCTGCGTGCGAACGCCTGACGCCGTTGATCGACCCGTTTCAAACCAGTCTGGCGAATTCGCCCGGGGTTTTTCTGGGCCCCGCCTATCATTTCGATTTGGTCCGGCCGGGCGCGTCACTCTATGGGATTCGGCCGAACGCCAATGGCCCCAATCCCATGAAACAAGTTGTTGAAATTCATACGAAAATTCTGCAAGTCCGTGACGTTGACACCCCCATGACCGTTGGATACGGTGCCGCCCATCAGGTCACCGGAACCCGTCGGATTGCGACCCTCGCGGCAGGCTATGCCGACGGATACCCCCGCGCCGCCGGAACCACGACCGGTAATACGGAGGGCAGCAGCATGTGCGCCTTTATCGACGGGCAGCCTGCCCCGCTCGCGGGACGGATTTCCATGGATCTGATCACCATCGATGTCACCGACCTCGCGGCCGCGCTTTGTCGCCCGGGACAAGCGGTCGAACTTCTGGGGCCCAACGTCAGCCCCGACGACCTCGCAGACGCCGCCGGGACCATCGCGTATGAGACCCTTTGCCGGCTGGGCCCGCGGCTACATCTCGAATACCGGGGTGGAACGAATTGATCATGGGATTTCTGGCATCCATCGGTCGCGGCACGATCTCCACCTTCGCGATGATCGGCCAGATCGCGGGCTTCGCGGGCATCGGCCTGTATCACTGTGTGCGGCCGCCCTTTTATCCCCGCTTGATCGTCCAGCAGATGATCGAAATCGGCTACTACTCCCTGCCGGTGGTGGGCCTGACCGCCATTTTTACCGGCGCGGTCCTCGCGTTGCAGAGTTTCAGCGGATTCGGCTTCGCCGGTGAGGCCACGATCGCCAACGTCGTGGTCTGGGGCATCACCCGCGAACTGGGCCCCGTCCTCGCCGGTTTGATGGTCGCCGGCCGCATCGGTGCGGCGATGGCGGCCGAAATAGGCACCATGCGCGTCACCGAGCAGATCGACGCGCTAACGACCCTTTCGACAAACCCCTACAAATATCTCGTCGCCCCGCGCCTCATCGCCGCCATCGCCATGCTGCCCCTGCTGGTCCTGGTTGCAGACGTTATCGGGGTACTCGGCGGGTTTCTGGTCTCGATTTATGATTTCGGCTTCAATCCGACCACCTATCTGAAGAGCACCTGGGACAGTCTGGACGGGACCGGCTTCATCTCCGGCCTCGTCAAGGCCGCCGTGTTCGGCTTTCTCGTCGCCCTGATGGGGACCTATCACGGCTACCATTCGAAGGGCGGTGCACAGGGTGTCGGTCAGGCAACGACCAACGCGGTGGTCTCGGCCTCGATCCTCCTGCTGCTGTTCAACTTCATCATCACCGCCGTGTTCTTTGCGTCATGACCGCCCCCGGAGAGGCACCGAAAATCTCGGTCCGGGACCTGCGCAAGGCGTTCGGTACCAACGAAGTTCTGCGCGGGGTCGATCTGGACCTGCCCGCCGGGCGCTCGCTCGCGGTGATCGGTGGTTCGGGCACGGGTAAATCGGTCCTCATCAAGAGCATCATCGGCCTGCTGGAGCCGGATTCCGGCTCCATTCTGATCGATGGCGAGGAAACCCTCGGCATGTCGCCGCGCGAGCGTGAGCGGGTGACCCGGAAATTCGGCATGCTGTTTCAGGGCGCGGCCCTGTTCGACAGCCTGCCCGTCTGGGAAAACGTCGCCTTCGGCCTGATCCAGAGCCAGGGCGTTCGCCGGCACGACGCCCGTGACGCGGCCCTGCAGGCGATGAACATGGTCGGCCTCGACGCCGATATCGCCGACCGATCGCCGGCCGAATTGTCGGGCGGCATGCAGAAACGCGCCGGGCTGGCGCGGGCCATCGCGACGCGGCCTGAAATCCTGTTCTTCGATGAGCCGACAACCGGCCTCGACCCGATCATGGGCAGCGTCATCGACAGCCTGATCGTAAAATCCGTCCGCGAACTCGGCGCGACGGCATTGACGATTACACATGACATGGCAAGCGCACGGCGAATCGCCGACAATATCGCCATGATCTACCAAGGTCGGATCGTTTGGCATGGTCCGGTCGCCGAGATCGATCACTCTGGAAATGACATGGTCGACCAGTTCATCAATGGACGCTCCATCGGGCCGATCCAGCTTCAGGTTGCGGTCTAGGCCATGGCGCGCGCGACAAGCAACTTCGTGTGCCAGTCCTGCGGCGCGGTCCACCGCAAGTGGAGCGGCAAGTGTGACGGTTGCGGCGAGTGGAACTCGATTGTCGAGGAATCGGGCGAGACCAACGTCCCCAAGGGCGTGACCAAGGCTGGCGGCAAGGCCGTCGCATTTACGTCACTGGACGGCGCCCCCGACGAGCGCACCCGACGCATGACCGGCATGGCCGAGCTCGACCGGGTCTGTGGGGGTGGCATGGTCCCGGGTTCCGCGTTGCTGGTTGGTGGCGATCCGGGCATCGGCAAATCGACGCTCCTGTTGCAGGCGGCCGCGATGCTCGCCAGGACCGGCGTCTCCGTCGCCTATATCTCGGGCGAGGAAGCCGTCGATCAGATCCGCCTGCGAGCCGCACGGCTCGGGCTGGCAGACGCGCCGGTCGACCTGGCGTCGGCCACCAACATCCGCGACATCCTCGCCGCGCTTGATACCGTCGGTGGCGCCGACGTCGCGATCATCGATTCGATCCAGACGATGTATGCCGACAATCTCGATTCCGCGCCCGGCACCGTGGCACAGGTGCGCACCTGTGCCCAGGAGCTGATCCGTGTCGCGAAGCGCCGCGGCGTGACCATGATCCTGGTCGGGCATGTCACGAAGGAAGGCGCGATTGCCGGCCCCCGGGTACTCGAGCATATGGTCGACGCCGTCCTGTATTTCGAGGGCGAACGCGCCAACCAGTATCGCCTGTTGCGGGCGGTGAAGAACCGGTTCGGCGCCACCGACGAAATCGGTGTCTTCGAAATGACCGACGCAGGCCTCGCCGAGGTCGAGAACCCGTCGGAACTGTTCATCGCGGGCCACAGCGACACCACCAGCGGCTCGGCCGTATTCGCCGGCATCGAGGGCACACGGCCGCTGCTGGTCGAGATTCAGGCGCTGGTGGCGCCGACCCCGCTGGGTACGCCGCGCCGCGCCGTGGTCGGCTGGGATTCGAGCCGCCTGGCGATGATCATCGCGGTCCTGCAGACCCGGTGCGGCATGAATCTGGGCTCCCACGACGTCTATCTGAACGTCGCCGGCGGCCTGCGGGTGGGCGAACCCGCTGCCGACCTGGCCGTGGCGGCCGCGCTCGTGTCGGCCCATCTGGAACAGCCTTTGCCGCCGCGTACGGTCGTCTTTGGCGAAATCGGCCTCGGCGGCGAAGTCCGCGGGGTGGGCCAGGCGGATGCCCGTATGCGCGAAGCGGAGAAACTGGGTTTCGAGCGCGCCTGGACACCGCCGCTCGGCACCGGACGCAAGCAGGGCAGTAAAAAAGCCCAAACCCGTCTCGATGTCGGCGAGATCGCCCGGTTGCGCGACCTCTTCGACCGTTTCGACACGACGCCGCAGCGCGGCAATCTGGCGACGGTCTGAGCCATGGATTTCGGCGGCTTCAGCATTTTCGATATCGCGGTCCTCGCGACAATCTTCCTCGGCGCCCTGTTCGGGCTGGTCACGGGTTTCGTGCGGGGCGGCTTGTTCGTCGCATCCTGGATCGGCGCCGGCCTGATCACGATCTTCGGGCTCGCGCGCGTCTCGCCCCTTGCGGCACGGTACATCAATCCCGAATGGCTGGCCGACCTCGTCGCCGGCGCGGCCCTGTTCATCGTCGCGCTGATCGTGCTCCATCTGTTGAGCCACATCCTCAGCGGCTGGGTCCGCGCGGGCCGGCTCAACGCACTCGATCGTTCGCTCGGGCTGCTTGCCGGCCTTGCCACCGCGGGGATCGTCATTTCCGTCGCGTTTCTCTTCCTCAGCGATGTTTTCGGAGACGAGCCACCGCCCTGGGTAGAGAACGCCCGCACGCGGCCCGCCGTTGAACGTGGCGCGCTACTCGTCAAGGAACTGCTGCCCGCAAAGGTCATTGGCGAGACCGGCGACGCGCTCAAACGCGCGCAACAACGCGCCAACGACATCGACGCCGCGCGCGACGCGCTCGACCGTCTCACCCGGCCCCCCGAATCCTCTGCGCCGCGGCCGCAAGAAGGGTATAACGAGCGCGAGCGCGATGGCCTCGAAGATCTGATCCGGCGGAACCAGTGACCAACACACTCACCACCCACCCGTTCCAGGCAACCGCCGACCCGGACAAATTCCACGAAGAATGCGGAGTCTTCGGGGTCTTCGGCACCGAAGACGCGGCGGCATTTGCCGCGCTCGGCCTGCATGCCCTGCAGCATCGCGGGCAGGAAGCCGCCGGTATCGTGTCCTATGACGGCATGCGCTTTCATCCCCACCGGGCGATGGGCCTCGTCGGTGACATTTTCGGGGACCGGGACGTGATTGACCGGATGCCCGGCGATTCCGCGATCGGCCATAACCGATACTCCACCGCCGGCGAGACGGTCCTGCGTAACGTGCAGCCGCTGTATGCCGACTACAGCTTCGGCGGGCTGGCGCTGGCCCATAACGGCAACCTGACCAATGCCCGCCAGCTGCGGCGTGAACTCGTTCAGGCTGGCTCGCTTTTCCAGTCGACGATGGACACGGAGGTAATCCAGCACCTGATCGCGACCAGCCGGGAGGCGCGGCTTCTCGACCGGGTGATCGAGGCATTGCGAGCCATCGACGGTGCGTATTCACTCGTCGCGCTGTCGCGCCGCAAGCTGATCGGCGCCCGCGATCCGCTGGGCGTGCGACCGCTGGTACTGGGCCAGATCGGGGATGCCTGGATTCTGGCGTCAGAGACCTGCGCGCTGGATATCATCGGCGCGGACTTCGTGCGCGACGTGGAACCGGGCGAGATCATCGTCATCGACGATGACGGCCTGCACTCCCACAAGCCCAACCCGCCGGCGCGCAAACGCTTTTGCATCTTCGAGTACATCTATTTCGCCCGGCCGGATTCCAATGTCGACGGCAAGAATGTCTATGAGGCACGCAAGGCGATCGGCGCGGAGATGGCGCGCGAGTGTCCGGTCGAAGCCGATCTGGTGATCCCGGTGCCCGACAGCGGCGTGCCGGCGGCGATCGGCTATGCGGCCGAAGCCGGAATCCCGTTCGAACTCGGCCTGATCCGCAACCACTATGTCGGGCGTACCTTCATCGAACCGACAGATGAAATCCGCCATCTTGGCGTCCGCCTGAAGCACAATGCCAACCGCGGCCAACTCGACGGCAAACGCGTGATCCTCGTCGACGACAGCATCGTCCGGGGCACGACCTCCCAGAAGATCGTCGAGATGGTCCGCAACGCGGGTGCCGCAGAGGTGCATGTCCGGATTTCGAGCCCGCCCACGCGAAGCCCCTGCTTCTACGGCATCGACACCCCGCAGGCGTCCGAACTCCTGGCCGCGAACAAGGACGTGGACGGTATTCGCCAACTGATCGGCGCCGATAGCCTGGCCTATGTATCGATGGACGGGCTCTACCGGGCCATGGGCGAAACAGGGCGCGACAACGAAGCCCCACAATATTGCGATGCCTGTTTCAGCGGCGAGTACCCGATCATGCTCACCGACATGAACGACACCGACAACACGTCGCAGATGTCGCTCCTCGCCGAGTTGGCCTAGGCGAGACGATGGCGAACGAAACAACAGGCTCGGGTGCCCTTGCCGGCCGCGTGGCCCTGATCACCGGCGCGTCCCGCGGGGTCGGCGCGGCGGTCTCGAAGCGTTTCGCCGCGGAGGGAGCCCATGTAATCCTGCTCGCCCGCACGGTCGGCGGTCTCGAGGAAGTTGACGATGCGATCAAGGCAGCAGGCGGTCAGGCCACGCTGGTGCCGTGCGACCTGACCGAGTTCGAGCGCATCGACACGCTGGGACCGGCGCTGCTGGAACGGTTCGATAAACTCGACATCCTGGTCGGCAACGCCGGCGCGCTGGGTGAAATGACGCCCCTCACCCACTATGAGGCCAAGGCGTGGCATGGCGTCTTCGACGTCAACGTCCATGCAAACTGGCGCCTGATCCGAACCCTGGACCCGTTGTTGCGCCGTTCGGACGCCGGGCGCGCGATCATGGTGACCAGCGCGGCCGCAGCCAAACCGCGCGCCTTCTGGGGCGCCTACGCGGTCACCAAGGCCGCCCTGGAAACGCTTGTGCATGTCTGGGCATCCGAACTGACGGACACGAACGTACGCGTCAATCTGCTCAACCCCGGTGCGACGCGCACCGGCATGCGCGCTGCGGCGTTCCCCGGCGAGGACCCGGAAACTCTCAAGACTCCCGAGGACATTACCGGGACATTCGTGGAACTGGCGTCTCCGGCGTGCACGCGGCACGACGAGCTGATCGACCTCGCCTGAGGGATACCGCCCCTGCGGCGCGCTGCGCACCGACACAGCTATTTCTTGTCGTGATAGGGGTTATCACCCTTGCGGGTCAGCACGCGGATCGGCGTGCCGGCAAGCTTGAACCTGTCCCGAAAACTGTTCTCGAGATAGCGAATGTAGCTGGTCGGCAGGTCTTCCGGCCGGTTTCCGAAAAGCACGACGGTCGGCGGCCGGGCCTTCGGCTGGGTCGCGTAGCGCAGGCGGATGGGACGCTTGTTTGCCGCCAGCGGCGGCGGATGACGCTCGATCGAATCATTCAGCCAGGCATTCAGTTCCGACGTCGTGATGCGCAGGTTCCAGTCCTTGTAGGCCCCCAGTACCGCCGGCATCAGCTTGTCGAGACCGCGCCCGGTCGTCGCCGACAGGGTCACGATCGGCGTTCCGGCACCCTGTGGCAGCGACACCTGCATCCGGTCATGCAACAAATCCAGTGCGGCCTTGTGATCGGTGATCAGGTCCCACTTGTTGACCACAATCACGAAGGCGCGGCCTTCCTCGATCACATGACGGGCGATGGCCAGGTCCTGGCGCTCGAGCATCTGTTCGCTGTCGAGCACGAGCGCCACCACATGCGCATACTGGATGGCGTGGAGTGAGTTTCCGACAGACAGTTTCTCCAGCTTCTCGTCGATCCGGGCCTTGCGGCGCATACCCGCCGTATCCACCAGCGCGATGCGCTGGCCCTCGAACATCCATTCGACCGATATCGCATCCCGTGTGATCCCGGCTTCGGGGCCGGTCAGGAGCCGGTCCTGGCCGAGCACCGTATTGATCAGGGTCGACTTGCCGACATTCGGCCGCCCGACGATCGCCAGGCGAAGCACGGATGTATCGGCATCCGGATCCGCATCGGGTTCATCCCGGCTGTCGCTCTCGGCCGGTCCTGCGGCCGCGGCGATCGGATCAAACAGAAGATGAATGCCCTCGCCATGCTCCGCGGAGATCGCGATCGGATCGCCCAGACCCAGCGCATAGGATTCCAGGACTCCGCTCTCGCCGGCGCGGCCCTCACATTTGTTGGCGACGAGAAAGACATTTGCATCCCGGCTGCGGAGCCATGAGGAGAATTGCTCATCGAGCGGGGTGATCCCCGCGCGCGCATCGAACACCATGAAAACAACATCGGCCTCGGCGAGCGCCTGCTCGGTCTGGCGGCGCATGCGTGCCGGCAGGCTGTCGTCGAATGCCTCCTCCAGACCCGCCGTGTCGACGATCCGGAACTCGAGATCACCGAGCGAACCCTGCCCTTCGCGGCGGTCGCGCGTGACCCCCGGCCTGTCGTCGACCAGCGCCTCGCGCCGGCCCACCAAACGGTTGAACAGCGTCGATTTGCCGACGTTGGGACGTCCGACAATGACCACGGTCGGTTGCATGGAAGGTTCCCGCCGGGACCTAACGGTACGCGATCAGGCGCGCGCCATCGGTCTGGAAATACAGGGTCTCGTTCGCCAGGATGGGGGGCAGCGATACGTCGCCGGGCATGTCGATCTCACCGATGATTTCACCGGTATAGGGCGACAGTGCGACCGCGACGCCATGGCTGCCCGTCACGATCAGCCGGTCACTGGCAAGCACCGGACCCGACCAGTTGATCAGGCCCTCACGGTCTTCGGGGTCTTCATACCGGCCCAGCGGGGTCACCCAGCGGACCAGCCCGTTCTCGGCGACCAGCGCCACGACATCACCTTCGGTACTGACGACGAACAGGAAATTGCCCGCGATCCAGGGCTGGTTCACCCCGCCCACTTCGGCTTCCCAGACACGTCGTCCGCTGGCCAGGTCGATCGCGACCATCCGTCCCGAATGGCTTATGGCATAGACCCGGCCACGATCGACAACGGGGCGCCCGCGGATATCCGCCAGGGCCGACACGGCGTCCACGCGCCGGATCGCCGCCAGATTGTCACTCCAGAGCTGGCGCCCGTTTTCGGCGCGGAGTGCGAATATCTCACCCGACGAATAAGGGACCACGACAATATCGCCGTCCACCGCGGCGCTCGCCGAACCAATCAGTCCGGCCCCCTCTTCGATGCCCGTATGGGTCCAATCGACGACCCCCAGATCGGCATCAATGGCAAAGATCTGGTTGTCCTTCGTGACCGCATAGACCTTGCCGCCGAAGGCCGTTGGGGCCGAGCGCATCGGTCCCGATACCGACGTCCGCCAGAGTACGCGTCCCGTCGCGGCGTCGAGCGCGACGACCTGTGCGAAACCGGTGCCGGCATAAATCCGGCCAAGATCATAGACGACACCGCCGCCCCAGTTTCCGTCATCTTCATCTTCGGGTTCGATGTCCGCTGCCCAGACGGTCTCCCCGTTGTCCGCCCGTCGCGCGGTCACGACCGCGTCGGAATCCATCGAATACACCAGCCCATTGGCGACGACCGGACCGGACAGGATCGGGGCATCATCATCGCCGCCCGAACCAATGCTGTACGACCAGACCTCAACCGGATTGCCGGAGAGTGCAAGATGATGCATCGCGTGGTTGGCGAAACCGCCCTGCTGGGGCCAGTCTTCATTGATCTGGGGCCGCGGCAGTCGGATGGCCAGGTCGGCGACCTGGGATGACGCGGAAATCCGATCCTGCGCCTGCAAAACCGCGATCCGCTCGCCGGGCAATGGCACATCGTCGCTCGCACCGAGGAAATCGAACGTATCGCAGGCGGCAAGCGTGAACAGCATTACCGGCAGAAGCCATACTTTACGCACGGGTACGAACATGCTCGCGAACATGATCAAAGACCGATCGCCGTGAGAAGTTCTGTGGCGCGCGCGCGCGATGCGACCGGTGCCGAGGGGTCGGCCTGGTTCGCGCGCAACAGTTCCGCTGCCCGTTCTCGCTCGCCGGCCTGGATGGCGGCGACGGCGAGGAATTCCCGCGCGGTCACCTGGAAGGGATTGCCGTCCGTATTCAGCGGCCCGATCCGCGCCTCGACTTCATTCTGGGACAAGACGTCCAACCCGTTCGCGACGGCCAGAAGGCGCGCCAGATCACGATAGGTGCCGCGCAGGTCGGAATCAGCGGCGATCGAATCGAAAACAGCAAGCGCCTGGGCCTTGTCACCCTGGGTCGCCAGCAGGCGCGCTTCGCGCAACTGTGCGAGGAACCGATAGGCGGGCGTGCCTTCCTGCGCCAGGACGCGAAGTTCGCGCAGCGCCGCGTCTGCTTGCACACTTTCCTGCACAACGGCATCCAGAAAACGCGCGCTATCCGCATCGCGGGCACTCTGCTGGGCATCGCGCCAGAGGACGAAGGCGATGGTCCCGCCGACGATCACAACGACGCCAATCACCAGATAGATGCCATAGCGCTTCCATATCTCCTGGAAACGGTCCTGGCGGACTTCTTCATCTACTTCGCGGAACAGCTGATCCGACACGAAAACAATTCCTTTTCAAGAACTTCGCGTGATTATCACACGCCGCTATATCGCCGCACAGCGCACCGAAATCAACCGTTTAACGGCGTTTTGATCAAAGTCGGTATGGGGTCATACCATTTTTTAACCCGACGCTGACACAATCGTACCTCAACAAGAGGAAATCCGATCATGCGACCGGGCATTCGAAACATTCTGGCCATCGCCGCCCCCCTCGCCCTGGCGGCATGTGCCGACCCGGCCACGCTTGCGCTCGGCGGCGCCAGCGTGGTGACCGTGATGGATTCCGGCAAGACTGTGTCTGACCATGTCATGTCATTTGCGACAGGCGAAGAATGCACCTTTCGCCATTCGTTGCGCGGGGAGGCCTGGTGTCAGCCCAAGCGTTACGAGGATTCCGGCGAACAGGCCAATCTCGTCTGCTACCAATCGATTGCGCGGGTGAGTTGCTACGAGGTCGCCAACCGTTTCGAAACGGAAACCCGCCTCGCCCCCTGAGCCGGGTTCGCTGGACAGGCCCCCGAAAATCAGGAAAACTTGCCCCGTCAGCCACTCAACGGTCACGGGCGAGCGTTCCACTCATGAGTTCCTATCAGACCCTGCACAAATCCAGTCACAAGGCAGGCAAGGTTACGTTCGGCCGGAACGAACTCCGCATTCTTCTGAACGAGTACAGCCGGCGGGTCGCGGCCGGTGAATGGCGCGATTACGCGATGGATTTTACCCGCGACCGGGCGGTTTTCTCCGTTTTTCGGCACACTGCCGAGCACCCGCTCTATGCGATCGAAAAATCCCCCGGCAAGGGCGGCCGGCCCCCGCTCTATGCGGTTTCTCGTGGCCCCCAGCGCCTGAAACAAAGCGAGAGCCTGGAAACAGTCCTGGACGCAATCAAAAGCAAACCCCGGCTGCGGACCATCGGCTGATTCGCTCTGCGTGAATTTGTCTCAAATTCGCCCGATATTTCCGCCGTTTTTAGCGAAAAATCGGAATTCTAAAACTCGATGCAATCCTGTTTGCGCTTCGCCGCAATCGGGTCCAAACCAGTGTCGTATGGCGGTGTTGATGAAAACCATGCCGAGTTTCTGTTGAGGATCACGGAGAGTTCCGCGGAGCGGATGATGGAAGTATTCGAGCGAAAGATAACCAGTCCCGGCGAAGCGCGAATCAGCGCGCCAAAGCCGATCCCCAAGGATGTCACGGAGAAACTTCCGGAAGATCCTGCGGAGAAGCCGGGCGTGCCCGAACCCATCCGGATTCCGGAGCCCGTGAAGTCGAAGATCGAGGCGCGCCTCAACTATGACCCGTTCGAATCAGACGTTTTCGTTGAGATTCTCGACACCCAGTCGGGTGAGGTCCTGCGGCGCTTCCCCGCCGAGAAGGCCGCGGAAGACGAGGTCACAAAACGCGGCGGCGCGATCCTCAACTGGCGGGCCTGACCCCATGCCGGCGATCATTGTTCCCGACCCCCCACGTCGGTAAGCTTGCCCCATGACCGGGACGGACAGCCGCGCTGAAAATGGAAAACGCGCGCTGTCAGGTCTCGACCGTCTGATTGCCGATGAACAAATGACCCGGCGTCTTGCGATGCAAAAGGTTGGCCTGCTGACGAATCACGCCTGCACCACGGCAGATCAGATTCCGGCAACGCTGGCGCTAATGCGGGCCATAGGCGGCCATGGTGGCGACAGCCCGCGTTTGTTTACACCGGAGCATGGCATGCGGCTGTCTGAGGGCGCCGGCGAAGCCGTGTCGAACAGCACGGATCCGCTAACGGGACTCCCGGTTCACAGTTTGTACGAGGGCGCGGAGGACAATGCGGACGCTGTTCTGGAAGGGCTGGATGCATTGGTTATCGACCTGCGTGACGTCGGTGTGCGTTGCTACACCTACGCCGCGACGGCGGCCCGGTTTGCCAGCACGGCACTGGAGCGTCACATCGAGGTTATCGTCTGCGATCGCGCCAACCCTCTCGGCCCCACGATTGAGGGCCCCCGCCCCGAGGCCGAGTGCAGGTCCCTGCTCGCCTATTTCGATGTGCCTTTCGTCCACGGTCGCACCATAGGTGAACTCATCGCGCTCTCCGTCGCACCGATGATCACCCAGGCGCCGTTTGCGGTCTATCCCGCCGACGTATCGCTGCAGCCGCCGCTCGGCTGGATTCCGCCGTCGCCGGCCCTGTCTCACCCCGACGCGGTGGCGGCCTATGCCGGACTGGTGCTGCTCGAAGCCACGAATGTGAGCGAGGGCCGGGGCACTTCGGTCTCATTTCGCTCGGTTTCCGCACCGGGTCTCGACGCCGAAGCCCTCGCCCACGCGGTCAATGAATGGTCGACGGGCTTCGGCGCTGCACCCGGCGAGATATTCTTCACCCGCCCGCCCGCATCGGGACAGCCGGTTCCCGGGGTCGCGATTTGGCCAAGGCGTGTGCCCCGCCACGAGCCGCTCGCGCTCGGCGTATATCTGCTCGCGTGGCTTTTGGAAAAACACGAAGACTTCGCGTGGTTGCCGGCTGGCGGTTCAACCTCCGACATGGCGATCGATGTGCTGTTCGGACGCGCCGATCTTCGAACACAGCTCGAAACGGGTCGGTCCGCCGACGCCATCCTGCAGGACTGGCGATAGCATGACGGTCCGGATCAGCCGATCGCCTCACCCTCGATGACCACTTCGACCAGCTTGTAGGCGGGGTCCAGTAATACAAGATCGGCCCAGGCACCCGGCTGAAGGCGCCCGCGATCCATCCGGCCGAGGAAATCAGCCGGATAGGCGGATGTGCGGTGGCTCGCTTCATCCAGCGACAACCCCAAACCCAGCAAATTCGCAAATGCCCGGTCCATCGTCAGGGCGCTGCCGGCCAGCGTCTCGTCGGCCAGAAACACGCTGCCGTCACGCTTTGTCACGGTGTGACTGCCCAACGGATACTCGCCGTCGGGCATTCCTGCCGCCGCTGTCGCATCAGTGACCACGAACAGCCTCGGGATCGACCGCAGGGCGACCTTCAAGGCCCCCGGCACGACATGAATGCCGTCGGGAATAAGTGCGGCGTATTCGCCATGCGCCAGCGCCGCCCCGGCAACCCCCGGTGCGCGATGATGCAGCGGCGACATGGCGTTGAACAGGTGGGTGAATCCCCTTACCCCGGCGTCCAGCGCTGCGCAAACCGTTTCATAGTCAGCATCCGAATGGCCGATCTGGACCACGATCCCCGCTTCGGCCAGCTGGCGGATCATGTCCAGGCCACCGGTAATCTCGGGCGCCAGCGTAACGAGCTTCACGACGCCTTCCCCCATCACGACCTCCAGGAACGCCGGATCGGGATCGCGGGCAAAGGGCGGCTGAGCGCCGAGGCGGACGGCGTTGATATAGGGGCCTTCCATATGGGCACCGAGAACCCGAGCTTCGCCCGGCTGGCGCGCTGTCTGCACTTTGCCAATACCCGCCAGAGCCGCGACGAGTTCGTCTTCGGGGGCAGTAATGGTCGCCGGCAGGAACGACGTGGTGCCGTGCCGGGCATGTAACTGCGCGGCTGTCCGCACAGCCTCTTCACCCTGCATCACATCGGCGCCGCCGCCACCCGGCACATGGAGGTCGACGAAACCGGGAATGACGTATGGCGCGTCTGCGGGAATTTCACCTTCTTCGATGGCCACGATATGGCTGTCGAACGCGATCTGGCCATCGACCCAACCGTCGGGGGTGAGGATGTGTCCTGCACGTTGTGATTCGCTCATCGGTTTTGCCACATGATTGTTTCATCCGGTGCACGCCCCTGCGCCAGCATCAATGCGCCACTGACGGGGTCTTTCTGTGGCGTACGTACCCAGCTTCGCAAGCGATCGGGCAGGAAGGCATCCAAAGGCTCCGCCAGCCCGCCGACCAGCGCCAGCGGGATTCTGCGCCCGGAATCCAGAGCTTCCGCCAGGGCATCGATTTCGCGACCGGCTTCGCTGACGATCTCGAGCGCGGCGGTATCCCCCCATCCTGCATGCTCCACCACCAACGGCGCCAGTTCGGCGAACCGGGCGGGTGGCGCGGCGAGCAGCCAGTCCAGCAGCCCGTCGCGCGACTGACCGGTCTGCGCCATCACCGCGTGATGCATTTCGGTAACCCGCTTGCGAAACCTTGTGTCGACGATCTGCGCAACCTGGGCGACCGCGCGCCGTCCAATCCACGCGCCACTGCCCTCATCGCCGATGGGGAATCCCCAGCCGCCCACGAGCCGGCAACGCCCGGCCGCTTCGATCCGATAGCCGACGCTGCCGGTACCGATGATGATCACGGCCCCTGGAGCACCACCATGCGCGCCGAGCGCGGCGATGTAGGCATCCGTCGAGACCCGCAATGCCCCCGCCAGGGGCGCGGCGTCCACGAATTTCTGCCGCTGGGATTTATTGTTCGCGCCGGCAAGCCCAATACCGAAATGGGTATGGGAGAGATAGTCTCCCTCAAGGGCAACCGCGCGCGAAAGGTTCTCCAGCGCGACAAGGATCTCATCCCAGGCCGCGGTGCCGCGAATGGTCAGGCTCGTCGGGCCCGTCACGGTCAGGCCGAGCCTGTGGCCCGAATCGTCATAAAGGGCGACCCGCGTGTTGCTGGCACCACCGTCAACGCAACAATACAAACGTTCGTTCATGGCCAGACGCTGCCGTTCCTTTTCGTTGCGCCATCCTACACGAGCCCGGGCGGTCTCATGTTTGGGAAATGGGCGGCGCGATTGCATATGCTATGGAGGATTCGTGATCTCAGGCAAAGCAGCACATGCGTAAAACCGAAGAATTCGCAGAAGCATTCAGCGACCTGGAAACGCGCACCGACGAGGACATCGCCGCCGCGATCCTCGACGCCCAGTCGAGCGGGCTGGCTGCAATCCGGCAATCGGTCTCCGATTTGACGGCAGCGGCACGCGCGGCGGCCAAGCGTTTGCGTGAAAACCCGACGGGGCGACTCATCTATGGCGGCGCCGGTACATCGGCGCGCCTCGGCGTTCAGGACGGGGTCGAACTCGTACCCACGTTCGGCTGGCCCCATGCCCGGCTTGCCTATCTCGTCGCGGGCGGGCCCGAGGCCCTCACCCGGACCGCCGAAGGCGCGGAGGACGATTCCCGCCAGGCACAGCTGGATTCGGACGCCATCGACGTCGACGCGGCAGATGTTTGCGTCATCCTGTCTGCCAGCGGTGTCACACCTTACGCGTTGGCGGCTTGTGCGGCGGCGCGTGCAGCCGGGGCGGTGACCATCGGCATCGCCAACAATGCCGGCTCGCCTTTGCTGGATGCGGCGGCGTATCCGATTTTGCTGGAAACCGGGCCGGAACCGATCGGTGGCTCGACCCGCATGACCGCCGGCACCGCGCAGAAAGTCACGCTCAACCTGCTCTCCACCCTGATCATGATCCGTCTCGGGAGGGTCTATCGCGGCATGATGGTCGACGTGATCGCGTCGAGCGACAAGCTGCGTGCCCGGGCCGCGCGAATCGTCATGGAGGCGGCAGGTGTCGGGGAAGACGCTGCACGCGCCGCGCTGGCGACAAGCGAGAATGCGGTCAAACCCGCCGTGCTGATCGCCCGGGGGATGTCCCTCGGCGAGGCCGAGGCGTTGCTCGATGTCCATGGCGGCGATCTGCGTCTGGCCCTGGCGGCAAACACCGGCGCGGACACGGCCTGACCGGCATGACCCCAGGGCCCGATCTCAACCCGTTCAGGATTACCTGGAACCGCCACGGACGCGATCAGTGGGACACGATGCTGGCCGCGTGCAAACGCCCCACCCTCACCCAGACCTCGACCTATGCGCTGGCGCTTCATGACGTACAGGGCGCCAGGGCCGATTTCGGCCTGATCCGCTTCAACAAACAACCCATCGGGCTGGTGGTCGCCCACGGCAAGCCCATATTGCGGACGCCCGGGAACCAGACGATCTATCGCGGCCCGCTGTGGATACATGACGAAATACCCGCGCAGATGCGGAAACTCGCCTTCGAACTCCTGCGAAAACGCTTCCGTTTGCGTCGCGGGCGACCGGTCACGTTTCACCCCGAACTCAGCGACACCCCCGAGCATCGCGTGCATATGCTGACGGCCGGTTTCAAACGGGTCGTGGACGGCTACCGGACCATCTGGCTCGACCTGTCGAAATCTCTGGAAGAGCTTCGGGCCGGGCAAAGGCAGAATTGGCGCAACGCGCTCGTTCAGGGCGAAAAGAACAATCTCACGGTCATCGACGACCGGGACTGCGCCCGTCTCGGCTGGCTTACCGAGCGCCATGCAGAACATATGGAACTGGGCGGCTATCGTGGGCCTTCGGGCGGGCTCGTCGACGCCCTCCACAGGCACAGCAACGCGACCGCGGGCCTGCGCCTGATGGTCGCCGAACATGCGGGATCCCCGGTGGCCGGTATCCTGCTCGCCCATCACGGCAAGACAGCAACCTATCTGGTGGGATGGACTGGCGATACCGGCCGTGACCTGCGCGCGACCCACCTTTTGCTGTGGCACGCTATCCAGCTTTTGAAGGCCGACGGATATGACGGTTTCGATCTGGGCGGCATCAGCGCCGAGGCACCCGGTGTCGAGCGCTTCAAGTCCGGTCTGGGCGGCACGGAATCCTGGCTGGTCGGCGGTTACGTATAGTTGACGGACAACGAGTCGAGCGGGGCGCGCCGCACCCCGCCCGCTTCGACATTCTTTATCCGCGGTGACCACCTTTCCGGCCGCGGTCCTCGATGCTCAACGCACCATCGCCGTTGCGGTCCATTCGCTTCACCAACGAGCCGAATTTCGCATCCGTTTCATCGGGACTGATGACCCCATCGCCATTGTCGTCAAGAACCTGGAAGACATCGACCATGCGGGTATGGGTAAAGGCGCGATAGAGCGATTCAAACTCCTGAATATTCAGCGCACCATCGCCGTTGGCATCTGCGCTCTGAACCTGCGCGGCGCGGAACGTATCGACTTCCTCCTGTGTCACAGCTCCGTTTTTATCGGCATCCATCTGGACGAACAGTTTCTCGAACATGGCGGCACCACCTGGTCCGCCCCGACCGGAGCGGGTTTTGCCGCCATGATCGGCGTGCGATTCAACCTTGATCGCATGGGCCCGGGAAGATGATTCATCGTGCTTGGACCCGCGTTCGGAATCTGCGAGCGCGACTCCCGACACCAGAGTGGAGGCGGCAAGGACAAGCACCGGAAGAATTTTGGACGGTTTCATTGTGGAACCTTTCATAAGTTAGCGTTGAAAGAGGCCATCGCCCCTCGCCCTTGATCTAGGCGAAGAACGCAACTGATGTGTGTCAACGCTGTTGCTCGTTTGGCGCCATTCGTCGCAATGACCGGCCTTGCGACAAATTGCGACAAAGTTCTTGCTCGTCGTCGTGGCCGGGTCTGGAAATACAAGCGCAATCCTGCGCACATTCAGACAGCACGAAATTTCATTCGGAAGACCAAGCGACGAATGTCGGACACCGCAGAACCTCAGATACTGATTGTCGATGACGCCCGGGATATTCGGGAACCGCTGGGTCAATACCTGCGAAAACAGGGATTCCGAACCCAGCTTGCCGCGAACGCGGATGAAGCCCGCAAACTGATCAAGATGACAACAATCAGTCTCGTGGTTCTCGATGTGATGATGCCGGGAGAGGACGGACTTGGCCTCTGCCGATGGCTGGTGAAACAAGGTGGGCCGCCGGTGATATTACTCACGGCAATGGCCGACGAGATCGACCGCATCGTGGGGTTGGAAATTGGCGCCGATGATTATCTTGTCAAACCCTTCAACCCCCGCGAATTGCTGGCGCGGATCCGCGCAGTTCTCCGCCGCACTCCACCGCCAGCAGCGAGCATTGAAATCGAGACCCGCCGCTTTGCCGGTTGGATATTCGACCCAGTTGAGCGTTCTCTGCATCATGAAGACGGGCGCCACGCCGAACTGACGTCGACTGAAACAAGATTACTGACGGTATTTCTGGACCATCCGAGAGAGATCCTGAGCCGCGCACGCCTGCTGGATCTCACGGCAGGACGCGACGCCAAGGCCTATGACAGGGCAATCGACAATCAGGTCAGCCGCCTGCGCCGCAAAATAGAAGCTGAACCGAAACATCCCAAACTTCTGGTGACAGATTGGGGCGGTGGCTACGCGCTGGCTGCCGATGTGGACAACGAACAGACGGATCGGGCATGAAACCCCACCTTTCGCGCTACCTTCCGCAGGGGCTTGCCGGACGCTTCGCATTGTTGCTGGCCAGCGCGTTGGTGGTCGCAAACCTGGCGGCGCTTGCTGTGCTGTCGCTGGATCGGGAACAGCAGGAGCGCGCCGCACGGGAAGCGCAGGAAATCGAGCGCATCGTTGCCCTCGTCCCCGCACTGGAAGCCGTAAGTCCCGACATCAGGCAAGCAATTGCACGACATGCCTCGACACGCGTTGCGCGCGTGCGCATCGGACCGCAACCGCTCGTCCGCAATCCCGGGTCGGATGCGCGCTCTCGATCACTGCGCGACAGCATTTCGGGCGCCCTCGGGGATCGGGATGTTCGGGTTCGAATTCGCGAGCGGGCCGACCGTGAAGACATCAAAGATCAGCCTCTTCCGCCAGCGCCACCCGAGATCATCACCATCTCCATTGCGCTAGCAGAGACGTCCGGTGAATCACATGGCACCTGGCTCAATGTTGTAACGCGCGGCGCGCGGCGCGTGGGAAATCGCATTCGTGAGGACGTGTTCTTTCTGGTCCTCGGTGTATCCCTGTTTGCGGTTCTCGGCGTCGGACTATTATTCGTCCGTCGCCTGACCCAGCCCTTGAGTGAGCTCGCGCAGGCGGCGCGCTCAGCCGGTCACGGTGACCATTCCATACGCATACTCGAACGCGGAGCGCGGGAAATGCGGGAGGCCACCGCCGCATTCAATACGATGCAAGACCAGATCGCCCGGTTCGAGGATGAACGCACTCGAACGCTGGCTGCTGTCGGACACGATTTGCGCACGCCCATCACCTCACTCCGGATTCGAGCCGAAATGCTGGGGGATGATGCGCGTGAGCCGATAATCCGCACGCTGGACGAAATGGCGGTGATGGCGGACGGACTTGTCGCCTTCGCCCGCGGTGATGGTGATGTCGAGGAAAAACAGGCCGTCGATATCGGCGAACTGCTGGAGGGGTTTTGCAACGAAATGGGAGCCGCGCTGACAATCGAAGGAGATGCGATTGTCGCAGGCAGACCCGTCGCATTGAAGCGGGCATTCGGAAACCTGATAGACAACGCAAGCCGCTACGGTCACACCGCACGCGTTCGCATGACCGGGAAAGACATGGAGCTTGCCATCGAGATCGAGGATGATGGTCCCGGCATTCCCCCCGAACGTCTCGATCACATGTTCGAGCCTTTTGTTCGGGGTGAGGACAGCCGCAGTTCCGATACCGGCGGTGCCGGATTAGGACTATCGATCGCCCGACAGATCATTCGCTCACATGGGGGCACAATCGTACTGAGCAACATGGTGCCAAACGGCCTGAAGGTATCCGTCGCACTCCCCCGGGACATGTACGCCGCGCCCAATACGACCGGCACCAAGGTACCGCCGCACAAGTAGTCCGTCCGAGAGTCAGGCGATTCTTCACGCAGCCGCGCGGCGGTTCTCCTCGACGAAGCTTGCCGCCTCCCGAACCAATGCCGCGGCCTCGACGGGTGACCCGTCGAAGCCGGGTGCATTTTCCGAGAGATACCGCCGCCACGCCCGCGCGCCGCGCAACCCGTTGAACAAGCCGAGGATATGCCGCGTCATTGCGATCAGATGGGTACCGGCGCCAACTTCCCGTTCGATATAGGCGCAAAAGTCCTCGATGATCTCGTGCCGGGTCCTTAGATCGAGATCGGCATCGAAAAATCGCTGATCGGCAGCCGCCAGTATGTAGGGATTCTGGTAGGCCGCGCGGCCCAGCATCACGCCATCCACGTGGCGAAGATGCTCCGCTCCCGAATCCAGATCCTCGATCCCGCCATTGATCGTGATGTGCAGACCCGGCCGCTCTGTCTTCAGGCGATAGACCAGATCGTAATGCAACGGCGGCACCTCGCGGTTCTCGCGCGGGCTTAAACCCTCGAGCCAGGCCTTGCGGGCATGGATGATAAAGCGCTCGCATCCCGCTGCGGCGACCCGGTCCACGAAATCGATGAGCGTGTCCCATTCGGGCTGATCGTCGATGGCGATCCGGTGCTTGACGGTCACCGGGACATCCACCGCCTGGCGCATCGCCGCCACGCTTTCGGCCACGAGATCGGGCTCCGCCATCAGGCAGGCGCCAAACCGCCCCGACTGCACACGGTCGGACGGGCAGCCGACATTGAGATTGATCTCGTCATATCCCAGGTCGGCGCCGATCCGCGCGCATTCGGCGAGCGCGGCCGGGTCGGCGCCGCCCAGCTGAAGCGCCACCGGGTGTTCGGCCGGATCGAAGGCGAGCAACCGCTCACGCGGGCCATGCAGGATCGCCCCCGTGGTGACCATTTCCGTATAAAGCCGCGTATGGGCGCTGATCAGGCGCAGGAAGTACCGCTCATGGCGGTCCGTCCAGTCCATCATCGGCGCCACGGAGAGCGGCGCGGCCGGGAATGTCTTTGCGTTGGTCATGATTGACGAAGACATACGCCAAACCGGGCGTCACGTTAAGGCGTGATGTCGTACCACGCATCACTGCCCGAACGGATTTCAGGCTTTTCGCTTTCGCCGGGTTTCCGTCGTCCATACCCGAAGATCGATCAAGACCTTCGACGTCACTGCGAGCACGGCCGCGCATAGCAACACTTTCGACACCGTCTCCATGGTGCCTTCGATCAGCACGGCATGGACGACGCTCCCCACGACGGTGGCCGCCGCCAGGGAGGTGTGGCAGAGCCGCCATACCCACCATTTCAAACGAAGACGGCGAAGCAACAGGGCGAGCAGTGCGGCACCGAAGACGGCCCACATGGCGACCACGCCCCAGGCGGAGAAGAAGGTTGGCGCCCGGAACAAGAGCGCGTCGAGCGCGTCTGGCGGGCTCGTGACCCAGAGACCGGCAACGTGGATCATGACGGCCGCCACCAGGCAGGTTCCGATCAAGCGATGAATGCGCCGGCTGTTGCGGACGGACAAATCCGGGAGATAGCCGCCCGCCAGCAATGGCTGAAGTAGGAGGAGTGACATCGCGACAACCCCGGCGAATCCGGCGCCGATGTAGACCGGGTCGCGCCAGGCGAGCTGCGGGCTGAACGCCGCTGCGGCAATCGGCACGGCAACGGCGACCAGAAGCGCGGCCCAGATCAGAAATCCAGGGACCCGGTGCCTGCCCCGGTCATTCATCGTAGTCAGGCCGGGCGCAGCACAAAGTCCGCGCGGAGGCTTGTCTGCTCCGCACTTCGCATGACCGGGCGCAGGAAAACGGTTTCAAAATCTCCGCCGTCATAGGCGAGATGACCATGGGGTTGGCCGAAGGTCGGCACAATCTGCGGCATTTCCAGGCGGAACTCGCCATTTGCGTCTGACAGTGTCGCCCCGTGGCTTTGCGGATCCCGCTCGCGACCCTCGGTCGTATGGGCCCAGATCTGGATACGCTGGCCCGGGACCGGCGCGCCATCACCCGCGCGCCGCACGGTACCGGACATCCAGAAGCCGCCACCGCCGATCTTCTCCACGACAGGCGCACCGGGCTGATAATTATTGGAACCGCCCCGCATTGATCGTGTCGGCGCCAGCCCCTGTGCGCGGGCAGGCACGAGCAGTCCGGGAGTGCCGGTCACAACGGCAGCCACCCCTGCGACGAGTATGGTCCGGCGTGTCAGTCCATCAGTGGTCATGTCGATCTCTGATCCAATTTTCGGTCGCGCGATTAGCCGCGCCGCTTAGATTAAGGGAGGCCGAAAGCGCATTAAACATCTTTCACGGTCTTGTGACTTCCGGCCATTGCCGTGAAGACGCGGAGAACGGTCGCCGCGACCGGAAGCGCGATATTCCGCCGCACCCCTTTATTCAGAATATTCTAATATTATGTTTCTCTTATAAACAACTGGAGAATCGCAATGAAAACCCTACTGACAACCGCCGCACTCGCGGCCCTGTTGATTTCCGGTGCGGCACTCGCCGATGGGGACTCCATGAAAGGCCCGGGCATGACCGGGCCGCATACCCAAATGCAGGATGGCGACGGGCAGCATATGGGCCGGGGTATGGGTTCCGAAAAAGAACGACATTCCACGGCCAGCCGATCCGACCACGACAAAGACCATCGCGGCGAGGGTCGCCACGGTGAAAGTCATGAGGGACAACGCCATGGCGACGACGACGATCATGACGGGCGACATATGAAGAAAATGGACCGTGACCATTCCTGATTGTTCCGACAACCGGTGTCCATGTCGCGATTAATTCGCGGCACGGACCCGGGCAGTCGGTTAAAATCGGCGTCGATGGCTGACACCACCGACAAGCTGATCGACAAGCTGCCCAAGGCAGAGTTGCACCTACATATCGAGGGCACCCTTGAACCCGAGATGATGCTCGCACTGGCACGGCGTAATGGTGTCAGTTTGCCCTACGACAATGTCGAAGAAATCCGCGCGGCCTATAACTTCGATGGGCTGCAGGACTTCCTCGACCTCTACTATGCCGGCATGTCCGTCCTCATCGAGGCCCGCGATTTCCACGACCTGACCTGGGCCTATCTGGAAAAGGTCGCCGATCAGGGCGTGACCCATGTCGAGATTTTCTTCGACCCCCAGGGCCATACGGACCGGGGCGTGGCATTCGAGACCGTGCTGGGCGGGATCGTCTCTGCGCTGGAGCAGGGCCAGACCGAGCTCGGCATCACGTCGCGGCTGATCATGTGCTTCCTGCGCCACCTGCCCGAGGAGCAGGCCTTCGACACGCTTCATTCGGCGTGCCGCCACAAGGACCATATCCACGGCGTCGGCCTCGATTCCGGCGAGGCCGGAAACCCGCCGGCGAACTTCGCCCGGGTGTATGAGGCCGCGCGCAACGAAGGCTTCCTCGCCGTCGCCCATGCCGGTGAGGAAGGCCCCGCCGAATACGTCGCCGACGCGCTGGATATTCTGAAGGTATCGCGGGTGGACCACGGTAATCACGCGCTCGACGATCCGGCGCTCGTTGCCCGCCTGGCGCGCGATAAGACACCGCTGACCATGTGCCCGCTATCAAACCTGCGGCTCAGCGGGATTGCGTCCATGGCCGAGCAACCGGTCAAGAAAGCGCTCGACGCGAGCCTGCTGGTCACGGTCAATTCCGACGACCCGTCCTATTTCGGCGGCTATATCAACGACAACTACCAGGCGGTCTCCGACGCGCTCGGCCTGTCACCTGGCGATATCGTGACTCTGGCGAAGAACTCCTTCGCCGCGTCCTTCCTGCCCGATGGCGAGAAACAGGCCCGAATCGATGCTGTCGATCGCCACGCCGAGACGTTTATCCGCGACGCCGACTAGAATTTCCACGCCGTGGGATGGCGTATATCCAAGTCTCGCGCGCCCGAGAGATCACGCGCTCCGACCTGGCGAAGCGCCTCGCGCAGTTCCTCGATGAAGAAGTCTGCGACGAAACCCGGTCCGTCCTCGCCCAGTGCGGCAAGCCCGTACATGAACGCCCGGCCGACCAGGTTGAACCGCGCGCCCAGCGCGGCCGACCGCATCAGGTCCACCCCGCTGCGCAAGCCACCGTCGAACAGGATTTCCGTGCGTCCGCCAACCGCCGAGACGATGCCCGGCAGGACATCCACGGAAGCCGGCGCGGCTTCGAGCTGACGGCCGCCATGATTCGAGACCACGATCCCGTCCGCGCCGAGTTCGGCGGACTTTTCGGCGTCACCCGGATGCAGGATGCCCTTGATCACGAGCGGTCCCTTCCAGGCGTCGCGGAACCGACCGATTTCGTCCCAGGTGAAGGCGCCGCCGCCCTCGCGCCGCGCAAAGTCCGCGACCTCGGCATGGCTGACATTTTCGCCCGCATACTTACGCAAGTTGGCGAACATCGCCTGCCCGTGACGAAGATAGGCCCTCAACCAGGCCGGATGAGTCACCACATCCGCGACCGTACGCGGCCCGATCCGGTAGGGCAGCACCAGCCTGTTGCGCAGCTCGCGGGGGCGCTTCGTACGCGCCGGCACGTCGATGGTAACGACCAGGGCGGCGACCTCTGCGGCCGTTGCCCGGGCGATCCAGTCCATGTTGATGGCGAGATCGTCGCGCGGCATCCGATATATCTGGAACCATGCGAAGCCGTTGGCCAGTTCGGCCACATGTTCGACCGGCGCAAGCGCCGAACTGCCGAGCGTGAACGGGATCTCATTTGCCGCCGCGGCGCGCGCGAAAATCTCCTCGCCACCCGGCAGCACGAGGCCGGGCAGCCCCATCGGGGCAATGGCCAACGGCCCCGCATAGCGTTTGCCGAACAGCTCTACAGAAGTGTCGGCGCTGTAGTTTTCGACCCCGTAGCGCGGCAGAATTTCGATTCCGTCCAGCGCGGCAGCGTTGCCCTTGCGGTTCGGTTCATCCGCCCCGGCCGCACCATCCACATAGTCGAAGGCAAAGCGCGGCACGCGTTTGCGCGCCTTGGCGCGCAAATCCTCGATGGTTGGGTAGAGCATCTTGAGCTTGCCCGCACGCGTCGACGTGTCGGGCCGCCCCGCCGTGACCTTGTAATCGGGCTCTTCGGAACCCGCCTTCGGACTATCTTCGGTCATGGTTCCAACTCCGGATCGGTGGCCACGAGGATGGGTCTCGTAAGCGTGGACAAGCGTATATTTTGGTTACCTTCGGCATCGAAATTATCCGGATCGAGCCATGTTTCATAGGCCGCCTTCAGCGCCGGCCATTCGGACGCGACGCAGGCATACCAGGCCGTATCGCGCGAGCGCCCCCGATGGATCATGTGATCGCGAAACACGCCCTCATAGGAAAACCCCAGCCGCTGCGCCGCGACGCGCGAAGGACGATTGAAACTATGACATTTCCATTCATAACGCCGGTAACCCGCCTCGAAAGCCCACTGCATCATCAGATACATGGCCTGGCTCGTCACCCGACCACGCTGAATCGCAGGCGCGTAGTGCACGTGCCCCACCTCGATCGAGCCATGCGCGGGATTGATGCGCATAAAACTCACCATCCCGGCCGCGCGTCCTGTTGCGGTATCGACAATGGCATAGAAGAACGGGTCCGCATCGAGACAGGTATCGGTCATCCACGCTTCGAATGCCCCGAGGCTATCGAACGGCCCGTAGGGCAGATAAGACCAGTCGCGTCCATCCGTGTCTTCGCCGAAATGGTGATGCAGGTCGCCGGCATGCGCGGCGACATCCAGCGGCTCCAGCCGGCAGAATTTCCCCAACAGAGCTTCACGTGGTGGGCGTGGCGGCGGCACCCAGCCGGGCAACGAAATCCCAACATTCTGGCCAAGTGAATTTTTTTCGATCATCGGGATGCCGCGACTGCGGAAAGGAGGAAATGGAGAAAGCTTACCAACCGCTGTTTCCTGCAGCATGTGGCCAAGTGTCAATCAAGTTTCGATTTCCGGAGCACGAACTCGTTGCACCCATGCTTGCCGCCAACCGTCTCCAGCTGCGTCAGGGCAAAACCGCGTTGCCTGTAGAAATCAAAGATGCGCTTAGGCGATGAGACTTCGAACGGATATCCGCCGAGCCAGTCCAAGAGGTCATACCAATAGGTCATCCCTCTCGGAGGCCGGCGGCCCCGAACGGTTTTTAGAATTATCGAAGGTATCGTCGGGTAGATCAGGTGCAGCAGAACCCAGAACGGGCGCATCAACTTGCTCGAATTGTAGCTTCGCTTCACAAAGGACCAATAGCCGCTCGCGAACTGCTGATAGTTGTAGATCGCGATGAACAGCTGGCCGCCGTCGTTAACGGACGAACACACATTTTCCAACGCATTCCACATATCGCCGGTGTGGTGAAGCACCCCCCAGCTATAGACAATATCGAATGTTCCCAATGACTTAAGGTATTCGATATCGAGCACGGACCCCTGCTCGATGATCCATCGCGGGTCGTCCTTATGGTAGCGGTCTTTCAATTCGGCGGTGCACCAGACAGACGAGCGGTCATAGTCGAATGAACGAACGTCCGCACCAAGGTTTCTCGCGGCCAGAGAGAAAAGACCGCTTCCGCAGCCGATATCCAGAAATGTCCTGCCCTCGAGGTCCTCGACCTCGAGCATCGTCCGGAGGGAGGTTTCAGCATCGGCGATACGCTCGTCACTGAGCGTTCCAAGGAATTTTTTCCAGTTTTTACCGAACTCGAAACGCTTCCCGTCGGCGACTTCCTTTACGAACTGCGGCATGTTCATGGCTCGTTGCGTCCTTCGGGAAAGCCGTCTTTTGCGACCTGCTCTTCTCCAGTGCACTGCCGCAGAAATTGGCGTCGAAGGATGACCCCCAAATTCATTCACGCGCAAGGACGACTATTCCCACTCAATCGTGCCCGGCGGTTTCGAGGTTACGTCGTAAACCACCCGGTTGATACCGCGTACCTGATTAATGATGCGGGTCGCCACCCTGGCCACGAAGGCATGCTCAAAAGGATAACTATCCGCCGTCATGCCGTCGGTCGAGGTCACGGCCCGCAACGCGCAGACATGATCATATGTGCGTGCATCGCCCATCACGCCCACAGTCCGCACCGGCAGCAGCACGGCGAAGGCCTGCCAGATCGAATCATACAGGCCGGCTTTGCGAATTTCATCGAGATAAATCGCGTCGGCCTGGCGCAACATCTCCAGCTTTTCACGATCGAAGTCTCCGGGCATCCGGATCGCGAGGCCCGGCCCCGGAAACGGGTGGCGGCCGACGATCTCGTGGGGCATGCCCAGTTCACGACCGAGGTCACGCACCTCGTCCTTGAACAATTCACGCAACGGTTCCACCAATTCCATGTTCATGCGTTCGGGCAACCCACCCACGTTATGGTGGGACTTGATGGTCGCGCTCGGCCCGCCGAACGGGCTGACGGATTCGATGACATCGGGATAGAGCGTCCCCTGGGCCAGAAAATCCGCGCCGCCGATCTTCGCGGCTTCCTCCTCGAACACATCGATGAAGGTCCCGCCGATGATCTTCCGCTTCGTCTCCGGGTCGGACTCGCCGTCGAGCTTGTCGAGGAACATGTCCTTCGCGTCACGCACAACCAGGGGAATGTTGAACCGCTCGCGGAACACCCGCTCCACTTCCTCCACCTCGCCCGCGCGCAACAGGCCATGATCGACGAAGATGCAATTCAACTGGTCGCCGATCGCCTCATGGATGAGCACCGCTGCGACGGAGCTGTCCACGCCCCCCGACAGCCCGCAGATCACCCGGCCGTCACCGACCTGTTCTCGGATCTTCTTGATCTCCGCCGCCCGAAATGCCGCCATTGTCCAGTCACCGCGGCAGCCTGCAACATGATGGACGAAATTCGACAAGAGGCGTGAACCGTCCTGGGTGTGTACCACCTCGGGATGGAACTGAACGCCGTAGAACTTGCGCTCATCATCCGCGATCGCCGCGAACGGTGCGCCGTGGCTCGTCGCAACGACCCGAAACCCGTCGGGCAATGCCGTGACGCGGTCGCCATGGGACATCCAGACCTCAGGCACGGTACCCGGCAGCCAGACCCGATGAAACAGGCCGCAGTGATCCGTCACTTCGAGGATCGCACGACCGAACTCCTGATGGTCGGAATCTTCGACCACCCCGCCCAGCGCATGGCACATGAGCTGCTGGCCATAACAGATACCGAGCACCGGCACGCCGCACTCGAAGACGATCGGATCGACAGACGGTGCCCCGTCCGCCATCACGCTGGCCGGACCGCCCGACAGGATGATCGCGTCGGGCGCGAACGCCTCGATGAAGGCCGTGTCGATCCGGAAACAGGGGTGGATTTCGCTGTAGACACCAGACTCGCGCACACGCCGCGCGATCAGCTGTGTGACCTGCGAACCGAAGTCGATGATGAGGATTTTTTCGGAGACGGGAAGCGATGTGACCATAGGGATATTTAGCCGATTCGAATTCGCCCCGCACTAGCGCTGTTCGGCTTCATCCACAGGCAACGACACTTGGCCAGAATCAATCACGCCCGGCGCGTCAGTACCGCGCCATACATCCCGTCCGTCTCGTGCCGGTGGGGGGTCAGAACCAGATCGTCGTCACACCCCAAATCCGTGGTCATCTCCAGCCCAAGGACGTCGCTTATCGGGAGACGCCGGAAACCCGGATGCCGCGCGAGGAACGCATCGACACGCGCACGGCCCTCACACTCGAGCACCGAACAGACCGCATAGGCGATCCGCCCGCCTGCCCGCAGCATGGTCGCGGCGGTATCGAGCAGATTGTCCTGTTCACGCACAAAGCCCGCTATCGTCTCCGGGCTGGTGCGCCAACGCATATCCGGGCTGCGCCGCCATGTGCCCGTTCCCGAACACGGCGCGTCAATCAACACCCGGTCCGCCCAATCCCTGATCTCATCGGGTGCCTGGTCTGCAGCAACCGTGAGGCTCCGCACCCCTTCCACACCCAGCCGGGTCACGCGGGGCTCCAGATGCCCGAGCCTGGAGGCGGACACGTCACAGGCAATAATCTCGGCCTGGTTCTCCGCGGCCGCCGCCAGCGCCAGCGCTTTGCCGCCCGCACCCGCGCAATAGTCGATTATCCGAAGACCCGGTGCAGCATCCACCAGCATGGTGACGAGCTGGCTCGATTCATCCTGCGGCTCGATCATCCCCTCGCGATAGGCGCCGAGCTGCTGGAAATTGCCCCGCGCGGTGCCGCGCAGCCCGGTCGGGCTGAACGGGGTCGGGTCCGCCGCATATCCGTCTGCCGCCAGACGCGTCTGCGCCGTTTCCCGGGTCGCGCGCAGGATGTTGACCCGCAGATCCACCGGCGCGGTCCGGTTCAGCGCGGCGAGTTCCTCGGCCGTGCCGTCTCCCCATTGTTCACGGAACAAACCATGCAACTCAGCCGGACAGTTGCCGTCCACATGGGCCGGCGCCGCGGCCGGTTCCAGCGCGCGGACTGTGGCTGCCATGGCCTGCTCCCGGGCATCCAAAGGCGACGGCCCATAGCCCGCCCCGTCGAACAGCGAATCCAGCTCACCCGGCGCCTCCAGCGCCAGCCCGGCGATGGTTCGCAAGCGCGGCAGTTCCGGATCGCCGTCGGCCATCTGCACGGCCCAGCGACGCCGCGCGCCGGCACGAAAATCGCCGTAGACGGCTTCGCGGATGGCACGGCGGTCACCTGATCCGGCAAACCGGTGGCCGCGAAACCAGTCGGCCAGGACAGCATCCGCAGGCGCATCGCCGCGTGCAACTTCGGTCAGTATTTCGATTGTGGCGGCGGTGCGCGCGGCGGGTGTCATGGAGAATTTCGCACGCGTGGTCGCGGGCAGGGGCCCGGGTCAGGCATTCTGCCGATAGTTCGGTGCCTCGCGGGTGATCGTCACGTCATGCACATGGCTTTCGCGCAAGCCCGCATTGGTCAGGCGCAGGAAGCGGCTGTTTCTCTGCATGTCGTCAAGCGAACCGTTCCCGGTGTAGCCCATGGCCGCCCGCAACCCGCCGACCAGCTGATGCACGACATTCAACGCCGGGCCCTTGTAGGCAACCTGTCCCTCGATACCTTCCGGCACCAACTTGAGGGTCTCGGACACCTCGGCCTGAAAATAACGATCGGCCGAGCCGCGCGCCATCGCGCCGAGGGAGCCCATCCCGCGATAGGATTTGTACGACCGGCCCTCATACAGGAAGACCTCGCCCGGGGCCTCGTCGGTGCCCGCCAGCAGCGACCCGATCATGGCGCAGTCCGCACCGGCTGCGATCGCCTTGGCCAGATCGCCGGAATATTTGATTCCGCCATCGGCGATCACCGGCACGCCGGTTTTATGGGCAATACCCGCCACCTGCTCGATCGCGGTAAGTTGCGGCACACCGACACCCGCAACGATGCGGGTTGTGCAGATCGAGCCCGGGCCGATCCCGACCTTGAGCGCATCTGCACCCGCGTCGATCAGGGCCGCAGCGGCTTCGGACGTTGCGATATTGCCGCCGATGATCTGCGCCTGATTGCTCAGGCGTTTGATCCGGGAGATCTGATCCAGCACACCTTGCGAATGACCGTGGGCTGTGTCGACGACAATGACATCGACCCCGGCATCAAGCAGCGCCTCGGCGCGTTCGTACCCGGCATCGCCGGTACCCGTGGCAGCAGCGACGCGCAGGCGCCCCTGCTCGTCCTTGCAGGCGTCGGGATAGGCGCGGGCCTTCTCGATGTCCTTGACCGTGATGAGGCCCACGCAATGGTCGTCCGAATCGACCACGAGAAGCTTCTCGATCCGGTGCTGATGCAGGAGTTGCTTGGCAGCCTCCATCTCGACACCTTCGCCGACGGTGACCAGATTTTCGGTCATCAGTTCCGCGATCGGCTGGGATGGATCGTTGGCGAAGCGCACGTCGCGGTTTGTCACGATCCCCACCAGCTTGCCGCCCTCGCGCGCCACGACGGGAATGCCGGAAATAGACTCCCGCTCCATGATCGCCAGCGCATCGGCCAGGGGCTGATCGGGATGGATGGTAATCGGATTGACCACCATGCCGGATTCGAAGCGCTTGACCTTGCGGACCTCGTTGGCCTGCTCTTCGGGTTCCAAATTCTTGTGCACCACACCGAGGCCGCCGGCCTGCGCGAGCGCAATCGCCATCTCCGCCTCGGTGACGGTATCCATGGCCGCGGACAACAACGGGATGCCCAGCCGGATGCTCTTGGTCAATTGTGTGGAGGTGTTCGCGTCGGAAGGCAGAATCCGCGATTCCGCCGGTTCGAGCAGAACATCATCAAACGTCAGTGCGTCGCGGATTTCCATGCCAACCCAACCTTAGCGGAATCGAGAGTTGACGCGGCTTATATACACAAGGGGCACGCATGGACAAGCGTTCGTGCGGCGGACGGAAAAAACCCGGTTATCCGGCGCCATTGAAGCCGGTCCCGACGAGGAACATCTCGACCGAGTCGCTCCGGCTCGCTTTCGGCTTGAAACGACGCACGGAGTCGAACTTCGCGGTCATCGCATCGAAAAGCGCCGGTTCGTCGGCACCCTGGAAGACCTTGGTCACGAACCCGCCGCCCGGCAACAGCACTTCACAGGCAAACACAAGCGCCGCTTCCGCGAGCGCCAGAGTGCGCAAATGGTCTGTCGACGCATGGCCCGTGGTCGAAGTTGCCATGTCCGAGAGTACCAGATCGACCGGCGCCCCGATGGCCTCCCGCAGGCGTGCCACCGCGGCTTCGTCCTCGATATCGCCGACCAGGATCGCCGCCCCCGCCAGCGGCTCCATTTCGAGGATATCAATGGCGACGACGGATTTCGCTGTATCCAGAGATCCGACCCTGTCGACCGCGATCTGCGTCCACCCGCCGGGTGCGGCCCCCAGGTCGACAACGCGCTTGCCCGGCGTCAAAAGCTCGAACCGTTCGTCGATCTGCAGCAGCTTGTAGGCGGCTCGCGAACGGTAGCCGTCGCGCTTGGCGGCCTGCACATAGGGGTCATTCAGCTGCCGCTGCAGCCAACGCGTCGAAGACAATCTGCGGCCGCGCGCGGAACGCACACGCTCAAAGCGCATGCGCGAACCATCGTCTCCGGATGACTTGCGGCCCCGCGCCATGGCCCGATCAGGCTCCGGTCTGTATTGCTTCGCCGTCGGCGGAGCGCATCAGGCCGTGGAGAATGCCTTCGCGCAGTCCCCGGTCGGCAACGCGAAGCCGGCCGACGGGCCAAAGCCCGCAAATGGCATCCAGCACAGCGCATCCGGAAACGACGAGATCGGCGCGTTCGGGCCCGATACAGGGGTGCGCCGCGCGGTTGCGTCGGTCGAGGCCCAGGAGATGATCACGCGCGCTGCCCAGCTCTGCAAAGTTGAGCTCGCGACCATCAACGCGATCGCGGTTGTAACGCGGCAGCTTGAGAAACACACCCGTCAGCGTCGTCACGGTGCCCGAGGTGCCAACCATCTGGACGGCGCCGTCCGCCACGAGTTTCGAAATATTGTGCCGCACATCGAACGCCGTCAGCAGATCGCGGACATGCTCGCAAATCTGGCGGTACAACTCCGGTGACGCCCGGCCTTCTTCGTCTTCGCCGCAGCCGAACCGTTCGCTGAGGGTCACCACGCCGCACGGCACCGAGATGCAGTCGATGATTTCGGTATCGACCTGATTTGCTGTCCCCGCCGGATGGTGCAGCTTGAGCCAGGTGATCTGGGTGCTGCCGCCACCGATGTCGAACAACAGCGCGTATGCCTTGTCACCCTGTGGCGCATCGTAGAGCGGTGAACAGCCAATCAAGGCCAGTTCGGCTTCTTCATCGGCCGCAATCACCTCGAGATCGATATTGGCTTCGGCGCGCACCCGCTCGATGAATTCCGCGCCATTGTCCGCCCGGCGGCACGCCTCGGTCGCCACTGCGCGGAGCCGGGTCACGCCATTGCGCTCGACCTTCGAGCGGCACACATGCAACGCCTCCATGGTGCGATCCATCGCATGTTCGGAAAGTATGCTCGAATTCCCGAGGCCCTCGCCCAACCGCACGATCCGTGAGAACGCATCGATCACCTGAAACCCGTCCTGATTGGGCTTCGCCACCAGCAGACGGCAATTGTTGGTTCCGAGATCAAGCGCACCATAGACATGCCGCCAGCGTCCGTCGCGGCGCTGACCGTTCTTACTGTGTGCGTGTCTGGCGCGTCTCGATGCCACCATGTTCTCCAACGACGGGATGGATGCAATCCCAAGCGATTGAATCTACACGGGCCGTGCGCGATCAGGAACCCTCCCCGGGCCGCCGCCGCTTCCAGGCGCGATAGGCCGCCGGCATGCAGATCGCGCACGCGCGATACCCCGCTTTCCGCGCGGTACCCTCATCGGCAAAAAACACCCGCTGTGGCGCGTAGTGCCCCTTCGCCAGCCAGCGCAGGGCATTGGGACAGTCGAGCCGCCCATAGATCCGGGTCCGCCGGTGCCCGCCGAGAGCGCCCGGTTTAGCGCTTTCATAGGCACGCCCGGTTTCGTCAATCAGTCGATAATTTTTCTGTGCCACCTTGTTCATCTACACACGCTGGCGCAGGTATGCTAAAGACCGCGCCCAGTTGGCCATTGGGGGATCGTCTAATGGTAGGACAGCGGACTCTGACTCCGCCAGTGAGGGTTCGAATCCTTCTCCCCCAGCCAGCCATTTCGCGCCACAGCATCCCGAACTTTGCATGTTCGCAGCTGCCGAAACGGACGCATGTATTCGCACGCCGAAATCGACCGTAACAATCTCGCGATAACCAGTTTTTTGGATTTGATCTGAACGCTTGCCGGTTCAAGATCGAGTGGATAACGTCAATTTCCAGTTGATCTGAACGCTTGCCGGTTCCAGGTCGGGTAAGATGACAACCTGTATCCAACATTAGGGGCAAGATTGATGACACGAATGACCGCCAAGGATTTCGACCAGGGACTCCTCGAGCTTTACGATTTCTATGTGCATGGCGGCCTGACCAAGCGCGAGTTCCTCGACCGCGCCGGCAAGTACGCCGTCGGTGGCGTCACCGCACTCGGCCTGTTCAACATGCTCAAGCCGGACTATGCGATGGCCGAACAGGTATCGTTCAACGATCCCGACATCACGGCAAGCTACGAAACCTACAACTCACCCAACGGCAACGGCGACGTCCGCGGTTATGTCGTACGCCCGTCCAAAGCCACGGGAAAACTGCCCGCCGTTCTCGTCATTCACGAGAATCGCGGTCTTAACCCCTATATCGAGGATGTCGCGCGCCGCGTCGCCAAAGCCGGGTTCATGGCGCTGGCGCCCGACGGCCTGACATCCGTCGGCGGTTACCCGGGCAATGACGCGGAAGGGCGGGATCTCCAGAAGAAGGTCGACGGTACGAAACTGATGAATGACTTCTTCGCCGGCTACGAACATCTCGCCGCGCGAGACGATTCCACCGGCAAGGTCGGCAGCGTCGGCTTCTGCTATGGCGGCGGTGTTTGCAATGCGCTTGCGGTCGCCTATCCCGAACTCAACGCGTCTGTACCGTTCTACGGTCGCCAGGCGAAGACCGCCGATGTCGCCAAGATTCAGGCGCCGCTGCTGCTTCACTATGGCGAGCTCGACACGCGGATCAATGCCGGCTGGCCCGAATACGAAGCGGCGCTGAAATCCCAGGGCAAGACTTTCGAGGGTCACATCTATGCCGGGGCCAATCATGGCTTCCACAACGATTCGACCCCGCGCTACGACGAGGCCAACGCCGATTTGGCCTGGTCGCGCACCGTGGACTGGTTCAACAAATATCTGACGTAGGCGCGCGCAAAGCCGCAACGTCAGCTGTGCATGCGCGGCAAATTCCCGTCGAGTTTGCCGCGCCCTGCTATTCGGAAACTGTTTCAAGCTGCATACCCTTGCCGGCGTAACTCGGAATTGCTCAAGGGGATTGGCTCGCGTTATATATTACAAAATGATATATATTGTTTTGTATCATATCATATGAGATTGTCCGGCTCGCTGCAGTAGGACATCGAGAGTTGATATGGACGCAAAAACCGTTTGTCTGGCCGTATTGAGCCAGGGCGAAGCATCGGGCTATGAAATCCGGAAATCCGTAGAGGAAGGGCCGTTCGGCCATATTCAGGATATCGGTTTCAGCTCGATCTACCCCGCCTTGTCCCGATTGCGGGACGACGGGCTGGTTTCGGTTACCGAGCTTGCCCAGGAAGGCCGACCCGACAAGAAGGTTTACCGGCTGACATCCGACGGCCGGCTCGCGTTGCTCAACGCCCTGCAGGACCCGACGGAATCCGACCGCGTCAGATCCGACTTCCTGTTTCGAATGTTGTTTGCCGACATTCTGCCGCCGTCCGTCATTAACTCCATGATCGATGCGCGTATGGAGGAGATTCAAGCCAGTTTGGCACGGATCCAGACACGCGCGTCGGGCGGTTTCGAAAGCGTGGGCGAAGAATTCGTCAACGGATTCGCCGCCACCGTCCAGCGCGCCATGGCCGACTATATCGAAGACAATCGCCACCAGCTCGTCGCCGCCGCCCTGGCGCCCTCTCGCGCCGTCGCGGAATAGATAGCGGAACAAACAGCCGAACAACCTGGAAAGCATAATGCGTAAATCCATCATCACAGCCCTCATCCTCGCCGTCATCGGCGTCGGCTGGATCGCATCGGGCCAGTTCGGTTCCGACGAGGCGGCAGTGACTACCGGCAGCGACGCGGTCTCCCCACCATCCGCCGAGGTGAATAAAGCCCCGATGCGGGTTCGCGTTGCGGACCTTGAAGCCGTCATGCGTGTCGAACGGGTCGATGTCACGGGCCGCACCGAGGCATCGCGCAAGGTTCAGATCCGGGCCGAGACCGAAGGACAGGTCCGGGAACTACTGCGCCAACGCGGCGACAATGTCGAAAAAGGCGCCCCCATCGCGCGGCTGCGCCTCGATGACCGCACCGCCAAACTCGCAGAAGCGAAGGCCTCGCTCCGGCAACGCGAGATCGAGTTCACGGCGGCGCAATCACTGAGACAAAAAGGATTCCGTTCCGAAACCGAGGAGGCCGCCGCGCAGGCCCGGCTAGACGGCGCGCGCGCGGTCGTTGAACAGATTGAAGTCGATATCGCGCGCACCACTTTCCGCGCGCCGTTCGACGGCATGGTCGATTCAGGACACATCGAACTGGGGGACTATGTTCAGGTCGGCGATATCGCGGCAACCGTAGTGGACCTCGACCCGATTCTCGTGGTCGGCAATGTCAGCGAGCGTCAGGTGAACAGCCTGCATGAAGGCATGCCGGGCATCGTCCGGCTCATCGACGGGACCGAGCGTGACGGCATCATCCGCTTCGTCGCACCCGTCGCCGAACCAAGCACCCGGACCTATCGCGTCGAGCTGGAAATTCCCAACGCGGACGTCTCGATCCGCGACGGGATCACGGCCGAAATCGAAATCCCGGTCAGCGAAGCCGATGCCCATTTCGTAACACCCTCCACGCTGACCCTCAACGACGAGGGCATCGTGGGCGTGAAACTGGTGACGCCCGACAACATGGTGTCGTTCCGGCCCGTCGAGATCATCGCCGATGAACCCGACGGCGTCTGGCTGGGCGGGCTGCCCCGGAACATCCGCTTGATCACGGTCGGCCAGGAATTTGTGCTCGACGGCGAACGGGTCGAACCCGTTGCGGGCAAGCCGCGCATCGTGGGAGCGGACAACATATGAGCCTGATCGACGCCGGCCTCAACCGTTCACGAACGGTCCTCGCCACCCTGGTTCTCCTGCTAATCGCGGGCGCGTTCTCGTTTGTCGCCATCCCCAAGGAAGCCGAACCGGACGTCAATATCCCGATCATCTACGTTTCCATGCACCATGAGGGAATCTCGCCCGAAGATGCCGAGCGATTGCTCGTCCGCCCGATGGAGGCGGAAATGCGCTCGATCGAGGGCATCAAGGAGCTGAGAGCCACCTCGTATCTCGGCGGCGGCAACGTGGTTCTCGAGTTCGAGGCCGGGTTCAATCCCGACACCGCGATCGACGACGTCCGCGAGAAGGTGGATCTCGTCCGCCCCGAGCTGCCCGACGACACCGACGAGCCCACCGTCAACGAGGTCAATCTGAGCCTGTTCCCGGTTCTCGTCGTCACCCTTTCGGGCGATGTACCCGAACGCACGCTGATGCGCCTGGCGCGCGATCTGCAGGATTCGGTCGAGGCCATCCCCGAAGTGCTTGAAGCGAAAATCGGCGGCGACCGCGACGAACTTGTCGAAATAGTGGTCGAGCCACAGCTTCTCGAAAGCTACAACGTCGACCCCGCAGCCCTGCTTGAGCTCCTGTCACGCTCGAACCAGCTCGTTGCCGCCGGCGCGATCGACACCGGTCAGGGGCGATTCGCCATCAAGGTCCCCGGACTGATCGAGAATGTGAACGACATTCTCAACCTCCCGGTGAAAGTGAACGACAACGCCAAGGTGACGTTTCGTGACCTGACCTCCGTGCGCCGGACCTTCCGCGACCGCGATACGGTTGCCCGCGTAAACGGTCAGCCCGCCGTGTCACTGGAAATCTCCAAGCGGACGGGCTCGAACATCATCGAGACCATCGAACAGGTCCGCGACATCGTGCTCACCGAGAGCACGGAATGGCCTGACGCCGTCACAATCAACTTCTCGCAAGACAAGTCGGTGCAGGTCCGCACCATGTTGAGTGACCTCCAGAACAACGTCCTGAGCGCGGTTCTGCTGGTCATGATCGCGGTTGTCGGCGCGCTCGGCCTGCGCTCGGGCATACTCGTGGCGGTCGCCATCCCGGGTTCATTCCTGACGGCGATCCTGGTGATCAACGCGCTCGGCCTGACCGTGAATATCGTCGTCCTCTTCTCCCTCATCCTGGCCGTCGGGATGCTGGTGGATGGCGCGATTGTTGTCACCGAATATGCCGACCGGAAGCTGCGTGAGGGAGAACCGCCCGAACGCGCCTACGGCCTGGCCGCCAAACGCATGGCATGGCCGATCATTGCTTCGACCGCAACTACCCTGGCCGCATTCGCGCCGCTGCTGTTCTGGCCGGGTATTGTCGGCGAGTTCATGAAGTTTCTGCCCATCACCCTCGTCGCCACGCTGACGGCGTCTCTGGCGATGGCATTGTTGTTTGTCCCCGTTCTCGGGGCAAATTTCGCGACCGTCTCGCGCTACGTCATCCTGATCGGTGCAACCGCGTTGGGCGCCATCCTCGGCAGCGCCATCGGCAACGCAATCCTGTGGGCGACCATTGGTGACACGACCGCGCCGGGTTTCGCGCCCTTACTGGCAACGATCCTGCCCGGAGCGGCAGGGGCTGTCGGCGGCGGCTGGCTCGGCCTTCGCCTGGCGACCATCGTCGAGCGCGGACTGTCGCGCCCCATGGCACCCGCCGGCGCCAGTGCAGCCAGAGGAAGGAATGACGGCGAGGCCGGCACCCGTGGTGACGATGACGGCGTCGATTTGGCATCACTTACCGGTGTCACGGCCGCCTATGTGGGCGTGCTGCGCAGCGCTCTGAAACGCCCCGCCATCATCTTGTCGCTGGCCTTCGCGACGCTGATCGGCTCGTGGGTGCTGTATGGCGCGCTGGGCAAGGGCGTCGAGTTCTTCCCCAGCGTCGAGCCCGAACAGGCCGCCGTCCAGATCCACGCCCGCGGCAATCTGTCGGTATCGGAGAAGGCGTCCCTCGTCGGCGATGTCGAGAAACGCATCCTGGAACTCCAGGCCGAGCGCGGCGAGTTCGATTCGGTCTATTCCCTGTCCGGCAACCCCGACCAGCAACAGGAAGACGTGGCCGAAGACGTGATCGGCACGATCAGCGTCGAATTCGCGGACTGGGACCAACGTCGCCCCGCGGACATCATCCTCGCAGATATCATCGCCCGCTCGGGCGACCTCGCGGGCATTCTTGTCGAGACACGCAAACAGGAATCCGGCCCGCCGGTGGGCAAACCGGTCCAGGTCCAGCTGAGTTCCCGCAACCCCGACCTCCTCGAAAGCGAAGTGGCGAAGGTGCGCGCTTTCGTCGACACCCTGCAGGGCCTGAAGGATGTGGAAGACAGCCGTCCCCTGCCCGGTATCGAATGGGAGATCAATGTCGATCGCGCCGAGGCCGCCAAGTTCGGCGCCGACGTCACGATGGTCGGCAACGCGGTCAAATTTGTCACCAACGGCATGAAAATCACCGACTACCGGCCCGACGACAGCGACGACGAAATCGATATCGTGGCGCGCTATCCCTACAACGACCGCACGATCAACCAACTCGATGAGATCCGCCTGCAAACATCCGAGGGCCTCGTGCCCATCAGCAATTTCGTCGAACGGGTCGCCAAGCCTCTCACCAGCCAGTTGAGCCGGGTGGACGCCGTCCGGGTGATGACGGTGCGGGCTGATGTCCTGCCCGGCGTGCTTGCCGATGACATGGTCAAACAGATCCGGGCCTGGCTGCCCACGGCCGGTATTGACCCGCGCGTCGAGGTGGAGTTCCGCGGCGAGGACGAGGAGCAGAAAGCCGCGCAGGCGTTCCTGCAAAAGGCGTTTGCGGTCGCGCTGTTCCTGATGGCGATCATTCTGGTCACCCAGTTCAACAGCTTCTATTCCGCCTTCCTGATCCTCTCCGCCGTCATCATGTCCACGGTCGGCGTGATGCTCGGCCTGCTGATCGTCGGTCAGCCCTTCGGCATCGTCATGAGCGGAATCGGGGTCATCGCCCTCGCCGGCATTGTGGTGAACAACAACATTGTCCTGATCGACACGTTCGACCGATTGCGAAAACAGGTCGCCAACCCGCTCGATGCCATCCTGATGACCGGCGCCCAGCGTCTACGGCCCGTCCTGCTGACAACCGTTACCACCGTGCTGGGTCTGTTACCGATGGTGCTGCAGATCAACATCGACTTCGTCACCCGTGAAATCAGTCAGGGCGCGCCTTCGACCCAGTGGTGGGTTCAGCTTTCAACCGCGATTGTCGCGGGCCTGTCCTTTGCCACGATTCTGACCCTGGTGATCACGCCCAGCGCCTTGATGTTACGAGAGAATTTCATCGCCCGGCGTCAGGCGCGCCGGGACGCCCTATCCGGACCTCAGCCCGCCTAGTTTGCGGGCGGCAGCGTGAAGACCTGGCCGGGATAAATCAGATCCGGGTCCCGGATCTGATCCTTGTTGGCCTCGTAAATAAGCGTGAACTGGTAGCCGGAGCCATAGCGCTGGCGGGCAATTTTCCAAAGATGATCACCCGGCTGGATGATCGCCACCCGGCCCGGCGGCAGTTCGAGCGTCGGCTCGCCGCGCACAAATGGCAGCTCTGAACGCGCCAGCACGGTGCCATCCGGATGTACCTGATCCACCCGCAGAGTATAGCTGCCTGCCGGTATTTTCTTATCCAGGGTCAGGGACCACACCCCGTCACCATCGGCTTGCGTGGTGCCGACCAGTTCATTGTCCAGATAGAGGCGTATTGTGGCATTCGGAGCCGCCACACCCGAAAGGGTCGTCCGGCCCGTCTCGTCATAATCGATTTTTCCCACCGCTGCAGCCGGCGCCGGCCGCTGCAGGACTTCGGCATCACCATCATTGGGGAGCGCCACGGCCAGGGCGTTGCCGCCCGGCTCCAGGTTGCGCTCCGGCACGACGACCGCGACCACACGATCCGCCGTCAGGGGCTCGGCGCCCTCGCACTCGGCAACCAGCGTCAATTCACGTGCACCGGCCGCCAGGGCATCGTCGGGAACCAGCACCCATTCACCGGCCCGGTCGACGGTTGTACGGCCAACTTCGGTCCCGCCATCGCGAATGATGATGGTGCAACCCGGTGTCGCGCGTCCGGCGATCACCACGTTCCCGTCTTTGTCCACCCGCACGACATCGAAGTCCGGGCGCATGGGGCCTGCAGGCGCAGCGGTATCGGTCACCGTCTCATCGGTCGTCGTTGCCGGTTCTGCCACAGGCGCTGTCGGTTCCGGTGTCCGGAAGAAGAGCCACGCGCCGACAATGATCGCCAGCGCGAGTACGCCAATTCCACCAATGAGTAGTGAACGGTTCAAGGCCCTGTCCTGTAAGATTCCTGTTATATGAACAACGTATTACGGCGCCTGATTCAACGCAATCGACACCGCACAGGATCCTTTGGCAGTGACCGACAACTCAAAACTCCAGTCCATCTGCGTTTATTGCGGTTCGTCGGACAACGGACCCGGCGCCCACCGCGACCTTGCCCGTGATCTCGGCCAACAGATGGCTGCCAATGGCGTTCAGCTGATCTATGGCGGCGGCCGCGTCGGGGTCATGGGCGCCGTCGCCGACGCCGTGCTGGTTGCCGGCGGCACGGTGACCGGGGTTATTCCCGATTTTTTGATGCGGCGCGAACATGGGCACCATGACGTCACGAATTTGGAAGTCGTCGCCAGCATGCACGAACGCAAGGCGCGCATGGCTGAGCTGTCCGATGCCTTCATCGTTCTGCCCGGCGGTCTCGGCACACTGGAGGAATTGTTCGAAATCATGACCTGGCGTCAGCTCGGGCTGCACGACAAGCCGATCGTGGTGATCAATCCGGACGGCCATTGGGACCGTCTCCGAGGGCTGATCGAAGACCTTGTGGCGGCGGGGTATGCGCGGCCCGAAACTACCGGGTTGGCCCATTTTGTATCAGACGCGGCCGGCGCCCTGTCCGCACTCGAAGCGCAACTCACCGGCGAGACCCACATAGAAACGGGGCGCCTTTAAAGGCGCCTCGCTCCATTCGATCCGATAAACCCGCCTGTTGACGGTTTGCCTCGGCTGTATCCGTCTAGGCACCCCAGGGCGTGATGGCTTCCTTTAGTTTCGCGTAACCGTCGAGGAAACCCGGACGGTCACCGGCATAGACTTCGTCGAACTTCACCAAAACGTCGTCGAGCCAGGCCTTCAACTTGTCGTTGCCCGGGTTGGCGTCGATATAGGCGTCCCGGATCAGCACGAAGTGAATGCGCGGGTCATAAGGCTGCTTGGTGCCGCCGACCCATTCATCGCCATCGAGCAGACGCAGCAGCATCGCATCGGCCGACCCCAGAGTCTGCTCGTGGATCGGCGGGCCGGACATCCGGTGCATCACGGATGTCATGTCGCGCCCGTTGCCGGTCGTGTAACCCATGTCGCTCCACAGCTCACCGGAATCCACATCCTGCCCAAGCTTCTTCGCGACCAGCTTGCTGTAGGCGCGCAAGGGGTCAGAGACGTCGGCCAGCAGATCGGTCAGCCGGTCACCGTCGAGATCCGTCGCCAATACGATGCAATCACGTTGCTCAATCAGATCCCACAGCAGCAGGCCATAATTCGTGTCGGCAATATGCTGCTCGATCCGTCCGCCCCAATTCTCCATGCCATCCTTGAAATCGTCGGGCAGCAGAGCAACGATCCGGTCGATATTCTCCTTATGCTCCTCATAGGGATCGACAGCGTATTTCCGCCCGACCTCGAACTTGGTGCCTTTCAGCAGCCAGGCGTGCAGGCCGGCGTTTATACCGTCTTCCATGGCCTGGGTCGGCTTCATGGCGACACGGCCGAGCTTGCCGCTCTCGTGCACCATCTGCAGGAACAGGCGGTTGGCATAGGCCATCTGGACACCCGGCGAGTTCATTTCCGAATGCACCAGACCCGTTTCAGGATCGACTTTGAAGAGCGGCCGGTTCTGGGAGTATGGCAGGCAAGGCATGCAGCGCACGACCGTGATCGGGCCGTAGGGGCGCACGTTGCAGTACACGCCGGCCTGGGTGCGCAGCGGAGCATTGCCCGACTTGCCCATGACGACGACCTTCTTGCCGTCGCCGTCGTTCACATAGGCGTCACCGGCCGTCGACCATTTGATCGAGGTCGAGGGCAGATTACCGAACCAACCGAGACATTCGAGCTTGGTGTCATGGCGATACTGCGACCACATCGGCACCGCATAGAAAGGCAGGCCCAGAATATCGATGGCGGCGATGGTTCCGAGCAACGCGTAGGCGTCGGTCATCGAGTGGCCAACCGGGTTCACGCCGGTGTCGAAACTGCCACCCTGCCAGACCACCGCGTCGGGAAATCCGTCGGGGCGCACATCGCTCGGCTCATAAAGCCCCTGCAGGGTGCCGAACAGATCGCCGCCGTCGGCCTCGGTTCGCGCAATGGACATGAGATCGATCATCTTCGCCTCTTTTTTTCGATGGTTACCAGTGTGGATCAGCCAACCCCGCCGCTTCCGGTGAATTCGGATAGGACAAAGTCGTTCGCGAGCCTCTGTATGCTGCGAACGGACACTCCTGTAAAGAGCCTCGCCGGCTCAAGCCATGACGATCTGTTGAAAAAGCGACGATGTCGGGAAACAGGTGCCTGAAAGGCCGGTTTTGGTGATGGGCTACTGGCTGAGTTGCCGGTGGACGGCCTTCGCGGCCGTCAGCAATGCTTCCCGGCCGGTATCGTTGTTGATCCGGGTGACCAGGGCATAGGAACGATCCGAATCGTTCCAGTAGAACATCGACAGGTCGTCGGCCAGTGCGTAGGTGATATCCACGCCGTTGGCCTGCTCGCTGCGGACATACAGCGACACTTTCTGGCCGTTTTCGTCGGTGAAGACGAACTGCGCGGCCGGTCCGTCTGTATCCGGCAGCACCCGCCCGCCGACCATATGGTAGCCAAAGGAATCCAGGCTGGGCACGCGCACCTGCTTGCCCATGCGATCGGCGATGTAGTCCGCCATGGCCGCCGGCCCGCCGGCGGCGGGGCTTCGCAGTTCGTCCTGGTGGCTCACCACATGGGCCATCGATGCGCGCTGCATCAAAACCTGGGTATCGATGGGCGGGGTCGTGGGTACGGCGGCAATTTGAGCGCCCGCGTCGGGCACGCCCTCGCCGCGAATGAACCAGCCCCCTGCGGCGCCAACAACAAACAGCGCGATTGCCGCTGCCATGGCCGCCCAGGCCGGTACCCCGGCGCGTCGCACATCGAGCAACGCCATCGTACTGGCCGGCACCTCTTCGTTCAGAATATCGTCATACAGGGCGTGCAGCCCCGCGCTCTGCGCCCGGTAACGCGCCACGCGCTGTGCGGCCTCCGGGTTATCGGCCAGCCAGGCCTCGATCTTGGCCTGCCTGGCGGCATCGAGTTCACCGTCAACAAGGGCGTTGAGTTCGCTGTCGGGTACGCGATCTTCGCCCATTACTTGACCCTCCGGATCGTCGAGACCCGGGCCCCTTCGTCGATGCGGCGCCGCAAATCCTCGCGTGCGCGAGACAGGCGCGACATAACGGTTCCGACGGGCACTTCAAGGACTCCGGCCGCCTCCGCATAGGTCATGCCTTCGAGGCCAACCAGCAAAAGCACCTGGCGGTGCACGACCGAGAGGCCGGTCATCGCGCTGGACAGTTCGGACCATTCGACAGCCGCTTCCTGCCCTGCCGGCTCGGCGCGCGGCGGCGCCGCGTCGAGCGGGACGGAATCGAGAGCCCGGCTGCGCCGGCGCATCTCATTGGCATGAAGGTTGTGCATGATCGTGAACAGCCAGGTCCGCATGTTGGTCCCTTCGCGCCAAAGGTGGAGCTTGTCCAACGCCCGGACAACCACGTCATGAACGAGGTCGTCCGCCTCGACACGGTCACGCATCAGCGCGATCGCGTACCGGCGGAGCCGCGGGAGTTCCGCGGTCACTGCCTGGCGCTTGGATTCTGTGCTCACCGGAGACCGGCGCGAAGGGGCCTGAACGAAACGACGCTACTTCTTCATCGCGTCCTTTTTCATTTCGTCCTTCTTCATCATGGCGTCTTTCTTCATTTCGTCTTTCTTCATGCCATCGTCATGCTTCATGGCATCCTTCTTCATCGCCTCTTCCTTCATCATCTGGTCTTTTGCGGACATGGCAGCGTCTTTGCTCGTGCCCTGCGCCAAAGCGGCACCAGTGAAGGCGATGGAAGCGATGCCTGCGGCGGCGAGAATACGGGTAATGGACATGGATATGTCTCCTATAGATATGTTGGTGAACACAGGTCGTTACATAGAGATAAACACCCCACCGCCGATTACCATTCCATTTTTCTTAAAGCGTTGAATTAAATGTCTATTTTCGGCTCAATCCACGCATCGCATCGTCCAGTCCCTCGATCGTGAGCGGGTACATGCGCCCATCGAGGATTTCGCTGACCATGCCGATCGACGGAAAATAGCGCCATCGGTCCTGTGGCATCGGGTTGAGCCAGGCAACCTGCGGGTAGGTCCGCACCAGGCGGCGTAGCCAGGTTTCGCCCGCCTCCTCATTCCAATGCTCGACGCTGCCGCCGGGATGGGAGATTTCATAGGGGCTCATGGTCGCATCGCCGACGAGCACCAGCTTGTAGTCCGCCGGATAGGTGTGCAGCACATCCCATGTACCCGTGCCGCCGGCGCGGCGACGGCGATTCTCCCGCCACAGGGATTCATAGATACAATTGTGGAAATAGAAATATTCGAGATGCTTGAACTCGGTCCGCGCGGCGGAAAATAATTCCTCGCACATCCGGATATGCGGATCCATCGACCCCCCGACGTCGAACATCAACAGCACCTTCACCGCATTATGGCGTTCGGGCACCATCTTGATGTCGAGCCAGCCGCCGTTGCGCGCCGTTGAGTTGATCGTATCGTCGAGGTCAAGCTCATCGGCCGCGCCCTCGCGGGCGAACTTCCGCAGCCGGCGCAACGCCACCTTGATATTGCGGGTGCCGATCTCGACCCCGCCGTCGAGATCCTTAAATTCGCGGCGGTCCCAGACTTTCACCGCGGAATTGTTGCGGTTTCCCTCCTGGCCGATGCGCACCCCTTCGGGGTTATAGCCATTGGCACCGTAGGGAGACGTGCCCTGGGTGCCGATCCATTTCTTGCCACCCTGGTGTCGGCCTTCCTGCTCGGCGAGCCGCTCGCGCAGGGTTTCCATCAGTTTTTCCCAGCCACCCATGGCCTCGATCTGGGCCTTTTCCTCATCCGTCAGTTCCAGTTCGCCCATCTTGCGAAGCCATTCCTCGGGGATCTCACCCTCCAGATCGTCGAACTCGGGCGGCTCAAGCCCCCGGAACACATGCCCAAAGACCTGGTCGAATTTGTCGATATGGCGCTCATCCTTCACCAGAAGGGCACGTGACAGATAATAGAAATCCTCGACCTTGTACTTGGCGACCCCGCGCTCCATCGCCGTCAGGAGATCGAGATACTCGCGCAGGGATACCGGGATTTCTGCCTTTCGCAGGGTCTGGAAGAAATCCGCGAACATGGCACCGCGCCTAGCTGCCGGCGCGTTCGCGACGGTTCAGGAAGGCCAGCCGCTCGAACAGCTGCACATCCTGTTCCGACTTCAGCAGTGCGCCATACAAAGGCGGGATCAGTTTCGCCGGATCGTTGGTGCGCAACTCCTCGGGGTCGATATCTTCGGCCATGAGAAGCTTCAGCCAGTCGAGCAGTTCCGATGTGGACGGCTTCTTCTTGAGGCCCGGCACCTCGCGCAGGTCATAGAAAGAGGTGAGCGCCTCGCGCAGCAGCCGTTTCTTGATGTCAGGGTGATGCACGTCGACGATCCGGGTCATCGTATCGGCATCCGGAAACGCGATGTAGTGGAAGAAACAACGGCGCAGGAACGCGTCGGGCAGTTCCTTTTCGTTGTTCGACGTGATGATCACGATCGGGCGGTGCCGCGCCACGATCGTCTGCTTCGTCTCGTAGACGTGGAACTCCATCCGGTCGATCTCGAGCAACAGATCATTGGGAAACTCGATATCCGCCTTGTCGATCTCGTCGATCAGCAGGACCGGCCGCTGCTCGCTCTCGAATGCCTCCCAGAGCTTGCCCTGGACGATGTAGTTGGAAATATCCTGGACACGCGCGTCCCCGAGCTGGCCATCGCGCAACCGCGCCACGGCGTCATATTCATACAGGCCGTGCTGGGCCTTGGTCGTGGATTTGACGTGCCACTCGATGAGCGGCGCCCCCAGCGCATCGGCGATCTCATGCGCCAGGACGGTCTTGCCCGTACCCGGCTCGCCCTTCACGAGCAGCGGACGCTCGAGGGTGATCGCCGCATTAACCGCAATCTGCAGATCGTCGGTCGCGACATAGGTCTTGGTGCCTTCGAAGCGCATGTTCACTCCTTGTTGACCGTGGGTCAGACAGCCAGTTCGTTTTTCAATGCCGCCTCGATGGCCGCCAACGCAGCATCGGTCTTCGCGGGATCCGGTCCGCCGCCCTGGGCCATGTCCGGACGTCCGCCGCCGCCCTTGCCGCCCAGCTCCGCCACGCCGATGCGAACGAGATCGACCGCGCTGAACCGCTTGATCAGATCCGACGTCACGCCGACCACGATCGAGCCCTTTCCGTCAAACGCCCCCGCCACGGCAACGATGCCGGAACCGACGCTGTCCTTGATGTCATCGACCAGGCTTTTGAGTTCTCGCGGCGGTACATCGGTCAGGGCCCGCGCCGTGAATGTCACGCCGCCGATATCCTGAGACGCGTCGTCACCGGACGACACTCCCCCGCCGCCCGCTGCGAGTTTGCGTCGGGTCTCGGTGAGTTCGCGCTCGAGTTTCCTGCGTTCCTCGAGCAGCTGCGTCACCCGTTCGGGCACGGCATCCGGCGTGGTCCGCAGAATGTCAGCCGTCTCGCGCAACAGCCGGTCCTGGGTTTCCATATAGGCGCGCGCATCGGGGCCTGTGAGTGCTTCGATACGGCGCACACCCGCCGAGACCGCACTTTCCGAGACAATCTTGATCAAGCCGATGTCCCCCGTCCGGCGCACATGGGTGCCGCCGCACAGTTCCACCGAATAGGCCACGCGGTTTCCCTCAACATCGTCGTTGGCGGCACCACCCATCGCGACGACCCGAACCTCATCGCCATACTTCTCACCGAACAGAGCCAGTGCCCCGGCGTCGATCGCTTCATCGGGTGTCATCAGGGTCGTGTTGACGGGCGCGTTGACCGCAACCCGGTCATTGACCTCGGCCTCGACCGCGGCGATTTCTGCCGCATCCATTGGTTTGGTATGAGAGATATCGAACCGCAAACGGTCGGGCGCCACCAGCGAGCCCTTCTGGGCGACATGCGCACCCAATTCACCACGCAACGCCTCGTGCAGCAGATGGGTCGCCGAGTGATTGGCCCGCAGCCGGTCGCGGCGCATGGTATCGATCCGCAATTCGACGACATCGCCGACCGACAGCGGCTTGCCCGAGACGGTGCCGAGATGAACATGCAAATCACCCAGCTTTTTCTGGGTATCGCGGACCCCGATCTCCGCACCATCGGGGCTGAACATCACGCCTGCGTCGCCCATCTGACCACCGGATTCCCCGTAGAACGGGGTCTGGTTGACGATGACGGCCACATCCTGCCCCGACGTGGCGGTGTCGACCCGCTCTCCATCGACGACGATCGCGACGACTTTCCCTTCGGCAACATCGGTGTCATAGCCCAGAAATTCGGTGGCGCCGGTCTCCTCACGGATATCGAACCAGACCTCCTCGGTCGCGGCGTCGCCCGAGCCCGACCAGGCCCGCCGGGCGGCAGCGCGCTGCGCGTCCATCGCCGCATCGAATGCCGCGTTGTCGACCGAACGACCCTGTCCCCGCAGGATGTCCTCGGTCAGGTCGAGCGGAAAGCCGAACGTGTCATACAGGCGAAACGCCACCTCGCCCGACAGAGCCGCACCGTGACCCAGCTTGTCGGTTTCCTCTTCGAGCAGCTTCAGGCCGCGATCGAGGGTCTGCTTGAACCGTTCTTCCTCCAGCCGGAAGGTCTCGGTGACAAGCGGTTGGGCCCGACGCAAATCCGGAAACGCGTCTCCCATGGCAGAGACCAGCGACGGCACCAGCCGGTGCATCAGCGGATCGCGACAGCCCAGAAGATGGGCGTGCCGCATGCCGCGGCGCATGATCCGGCGGAGGACATAGCCGCGCCCCTCGTTCGACGGCAGCACGCCGTCTGCCATCAGGAACGAACAGGCCCTCAGATGGTCGGCGATCACCCGGTGGCTGACCGCGCCTTCGCCATCCGGGTCCACATTGGCAGCATGGGCCGAGGCCTCAATCAGGCCGCGCATCAGATCGATATCGTAATTGTCATGCTTGCCCTGAAGCACCGCGGCGATCCGCTCCAGTCCCATGCCCGTGTCGATCGACGGCTTGGGCAAGTCTTCACGCAAATCCGCATTGCGCTGCTCATACTGCATGAACACGAGGTTCCAGACCTCGATGAACCTGTCGCCGTCTTCGTCCGGACTGCCGGGGGGGCCGCCGGGGATCTTGTCGCCATGGTCAAAGAAAATTTCCGAACACGGCCCACATGGCCCGGTATCGCCCATGGCCCAGAAATTATCGTGGGTCGCGATACGGATGATCTTGTCTTCCGACAAGCCGGCGATCTTCTTCCAGAGATCGAACGCCTCGTCATCCTCGGCATAGACCGTCGCGATCAGACGATCGGCGGGCAGGCCATATTCCTTGGTGATCAGGTTCCAGGCGAGCTCGATCGCATGTTCCTTGAAATAATCGCCGAACGAGAAATTGCCGAGCATCTCGAAGAATGTGTGATGGCGGGCCGTATAACCGACATTCTCGAGGTCATTATGCTTGCCGCCTGCGCGCACGCATTTCTGTGATGTGGTGGCGCGGCTATAGGGCCGGTTCTCCGCACCCGTGAACACGTTTTTAAACTGCACCATGCCCGCATTGGTGAACAACAACGTGGGGTCGTTATGGGGCACGAGGGGTGATGACTCGACGACCTCATGCCCGTCCTGGGCAAAATAATCGAGAAACGCTGAACGTATTTCGCTGGTGGTCGCCATATCTGCCGGGCCGGTCAAAACGAGGTGCGGGGGCGGTTTTACCGTGCGCCCGAATGCCTGTCGAGGCTACCACGCCAACTGTCACGGACCTGCAAACAGATGTCCGCGTCGGATTAATCGCCAAGCCCGAAACACAATCTATGGAAGTCGTGTCACGCAGACCGGGCGTGACCGACATCCTGTCACACACAGTGAGACGAAAAAGGCCCCTCCCGTCGCCGGGAGAGGCCGTTTTTCGCAATCACCAAGTGGGCGACCATTCGTTGCGGGACGCCTGCTCAATCGCCTTCGGCGGCGTTCTTGGCAGCATCCGGGGATGCGCCGGGCGATCCGTCCGGTCCCGCATCCGATCCGGCATCGTCGTCCTTGAACTCCTCCGGATTGCCCAACATGGCATCGGCGATCAGTCCGGCGTTGGCGCGGATTTTCATCTCGATCTCCGCCGCGATCTCCGGGTTTTCCTTGAAGAACGTCTTGGCGTTCTCCCGGCCCTGTCCGACCCGCTCGTCACCGTAGGAGAACCACGCCCCCGACTTGTCGATGATCCCGGCCTGGACCCCGAGATCGAGCAGTTCGCCCATCTTCGAGACCCCCTCGCCATACATGATGTCGAATTCAACGATCTTGAACGGCGGCGCCAGCTTGTTCTTGACCACCTTGACGCGGGTCTGGTTGCCGACGACCTCGTCACGGTCCTTGATCGAACCGATGCGACGAATGTCGAGGCGGACCGAGGCGTAGAATTTCAGCGCGTTACCACCGGTCGTGGTTTCCGGGCTGCCGAACATGACGCCGATCTTGTGGCGGATCTGGTTGATGAAGATCACGGTCGTGTCCGAACGCGCGATCGAGCCGGTCAGCTTGCGCAGCGCCTGGCTCATCAGCCGGGCATGCAGGCCGGGGAGTGAATCCCCCATCTCGCCTTCGAGTTCGGCGCGCGGCACCAGGGCGGCGACACTGTCCACCACCAGAATATCGACGGCCCCCGAACGCACCAGCGTATCCGCGATTTCAAGTGCCTGTTCGCCGGCATCGGGCTGCGAGATCAGAAGATCGTCGAGGTTGACACCCAGCTTGCGGGCGTAGGTCGGGTCGAGCGCATGCTCGGCATCGATGAAGGCGCAGGTGCCGTTGGTCTTCTGGGCCTCGGCGATCACATGCAGGGCCAGCGTCGTCTTGCCCGAGCTCTCGGGGCCATAAATCTCCACGACCCGGCCGCGCGGTACGCCGCCGATGCCGAGGGCGATATCAAGGCCCAGCGAGCCGGTGGATGTGGCGGCAATCTCGACGGCGTTGTCATCGCCGAGCCGCATGATCGAGCCCTTGCCATAGGCCTTCTCGATCTGGCTCAACGCGGCATCCAGGGCCTTGTTGCGGTCTTCGGTTTTCATGTTGCCCTCGACGACGCGAAGCTGTGTGCTGCTCATGGATCGCTCCTCCGTTTCCTCTGGAGATCCCCACCGGGATCCCGCTGGTTCCTGCGGCACCGCGCGGGACTACAACCCGATATCGCGGTTCAGAGCGTAAATGTACTTGCTTTGTTCTGGTTGTAAAGTTCTTTTTTTGTTCTCATGCGTGAGCGCCGGTATTTCGGGCTATTTGCACGATATCACGACATTCGCGACTGGAGAATCGACTATAGGGCACGCGCCGGAGTCGCCACCCCGGACGGGCCACCTAGGCCGGCACCCGGTCCATCACTTCCTTCACCTTGCCGGCCAGCTGGGCGAGCGAGAACGGCTTGGGCAGGAAATGGATATCCTGATCCTCGCCGAGCCGGTTCCGGAAGGTTTCCTCGGCATAGCCCGAGATACAGATGACCGGCATTTCGGGCTTCTCTTCACGCACATTCTTGATCAGGGTCGGGCCGTCCATTTCCGGCATCACCGCGTCCGTAATGAGAAGGTCGATCGGCTCCGCGACAACCCCCATCAGCTCCATCGCCGCCTCCCCGGTACGCGCCTCCAGGACCTTGTATCCCTTGGCGCGGAGCGCGCGCGCCGAAAACAGCCGCACGGCATCCTCATCCTCGACCACCAGCACCGTGCCGGCGCCGGTGGTGTCCGCCGCGCTCGGGGAATCCGCCGCCTCGGCCTTCTCCGCCGCACCCGCTTCCTGCGCATGCGCCGGCAGGTAAATCGTGAACGACGTGCCCGCACCCGTATCGGAATCCACCAGAACATAGCCGCCGGTCTGCTTGACGATGCCATAGACCGTGGACAGCCCCAGCCCCGTCCCGGCCCCGACTTCCTTGGTGGTAAAGAAGGGCTCGAAAATATGCTCGAGATTCTCCTTCGGGATTCCGACCCCGGTATCCACGACCCTGACCGACACATAGTCGCCAGGCGGCACGGTCTCGCCACCCCGGCGCTGGCTGGTGATGAAGGTCTGGTTGCCGGTCTCGATGGTGAGTTCGCCGCCCTCGGTCATCGCGTCGCGGGCATTCACCGCCAGGTTGATGATGACCTGTTCGACCTGCCCCTGATCGGCCCGCACCAGCGAAAGATCGCGCCCGTGCACCATGTTCAGCCGGATATTCGCACCGATCAGGCGGCGCAACAGGTTCGCCAGATCCCCGAGCACATCGGTCATCGACAAAATGCGGGGCTGCAGGGTCTGCTGACGCGAGAAGGCCAGCAACTGGCGAACCAGTCGGGCGGCACGATTGGCGTTCTGCTTGATCTGCATGATGTCGCCGAACGACTGGTCGCCCGGGCTGTGGCGCAGCAGGAGCAGGTCGCAGAACCCGATCATCGCGGTCAGCAGATTGTTAAAGTCATGGGCGATACCGCCGGCCAGTTGTCCGACCGCCTGCATCTTCTGGCCCTGCGCAAACTGCTCTTCCAGCGAGCGTTGCTCCGTGGTCTCGAGAAAATGCACGATCAGCCCGTAAACACCGCCCTGACCATCATCCATGCGGCTGACATACATGGTCGCGATCCGGCTGACCCCGGCATCGTTGGCCGTCCGCAGCCGCACGTCCATGGGCGCGGTCAGGTCCGCATCGGACATCACCCGGTCGAGCCACGTCGTGACCTTGCCGTCATCCTCCGACGCCACGAAGTCGCGGATCGGCCGGCCGAGCAGCTTCTGTTCCACCGGCGCCACCAGGGTACGCCACGCCCGGTTGGATTCCGTCACCCGGCCTTCCGCGTCGAGCAGCACAATGCCGACGGGCGCATCTTCGAAGAATCGGGCAAAGCGCTGTTCGGAGCGGCGTAGCGCCTGTTCCCATTCGCGTTCGGGTGTCAGGTCGCGCACAACCGAACGGGTGCGCACCTCACCCTCATCGGTGCGGACTTCCGTCTGCCCGATATAGACCTGTATCGCCCGGCCATCGCGGGCCGTCAGCGAAATTTCGTACCCGCCGGTCACGGTTTCGTCCGGCGCCAGCAGGCTTGGACGGAAGGCCGGCACCTCGGGAGACGGCCGCGTCGACAGGAAATCATGCAGGTGCATCTCCCCCGCCAGCATTTCTTCGGTCGTGTATCCGAGCCATGTCGCGAGAGCGTTGTTCACAAACAAGAACCGGCCGTCCTGGTCGACGGAATAGAAGCCGATCGGCGCATGCTCGAGGAAATCGACAAGCTTCGCCTGCTCGTCATGGATGGTCTGCTCCATCCGCCGACGCGCGCTGATATCCTCGACGGCCCAGAGCGCCGCACCCGGCACGTCGGCCAGCGGGTAGGCGGACATCCGCAACCATGTGATCCCGTCGCCCGTGTCGGATATCTGTATCTCATCGGTCATCGGCACGTTGTTCGCCACCGCCGATGTCAGGCGTCCGAGCCGTTCGGAGGTTTCAAGGCCGCCGCCAATCCGTTCCCCCAGCCGGGCCAGGGGGGCGTGATCGGAATCCGGAAACATGGACTTGTAGCCGGCGTTCGAAAACACGGCGCGGCCGTTCGGGTCGACGATGCAACAGGGAAAGGGCAGCACGTTGCCGACCGCGCTCCAGATGGCCGAATTGCGCACCAGGCGGCGCTGGCGCCGGATCATCACCCACAGGCCAATGAGACCCGTCACCTTGACGAGGACAATCGCGCCGATCGCGACAGCGAGTTGTTCGTTGGTGGGGCCGAGCCATGCGAATACGCCGATTCCGGCCAGCGACACCGCGAAGATCGCCGCGACCGTGCCGATCAGCAGTGAATCCTCGGTCGAACCCGAGTCCGCGCTTTTAGTGCTGCGCTCCGCTGTCGGCTTCGCCGCTCCCATCACCGCTCCCATCGCCGGGCCTGCCCGGGCCGCTTTCAGCCGGGCTTGCGTTCCCTCATCCATCAACTCATAGCCCGTTGCCGCCGCGTCCGCCAAGCACCGGCGGTATCAATCCCGATCAATCCGCATCGCCGGGAAGAGTCAGGTCACCGTCGCGCAACGGTTTGGGGCGTACCTTCGAGATTCCCATCACGAACGCAATGATCTCGGCGACCGCCTTGAAATGTTCGGGCTGGATGAACTCGTCGATCTCTACCGAGGCGAAAAGACCCCGCGCGAGCGGCGGGTTCTCGAAGACCGGCACGTCATGTTCCTCGGCGGTCTCGCGAATCCGGAACGCCACCGCGTCCACGCCCTTCGCCACGACCTTCGGCGCCGCCATCATCTCCTGATCATAAGAAAGTGCCACGGCATAATGGGTCGGGTTGGTGATCACCACATCCGCCGTCGGCACCGCCTGCATCATGCGTTGGCGCGAGCGTTCCATGCGTATCTGGCGCAGCCGCGCCTTGACGTGCGGGTCACCCTCGGCCTGCTTCGCCTCGTCGCGCACTTCCTGGCGGGTCATGCGCAGTTTTTTGCGATGGTCGAATATCTGATACATGAAGTCGATCAGGGCCAGCGCCGTCAGCACAATCACGACGCCGCCGAAAATCTTCACCCCCAGCTTGAACAGAAGCTCCAGGACCGTGCGCAGATCCATGACCGGGATATGCGGTATCTCCTCGAGTTCGGGGATGATCACCGCCGCCGCGACCGCGGCCACCATGGCGATCTTGAACAGACCCTTGACCAGTTCGGTCACCGAGCGCAGCGAGAACATGCGCTTCAGACCCTTGATCGGGGATATTTTCTCGAGGCTCGGCTTCAGCTTCTCGGGCGCATATATGATGCCGTGCTGCACAAGCGGCGCGGCGATCGCCGCCAGCACGAACAGCAGCATCGGGAAGGCAATCGCCAGCGCGACCCCCGACGCGACTTCGGTCAGCAGCAGTCCCAGGGATTCCTGGCCGAATGCGATATCATGCGGCCGCTCGATGAAACGCCGCAGGTCGCGGATCATCGCGCTGCCGGTCGACGGCAGAAAGAGCCCGACCGCCATGGTGCCCGACAACAGCACGAACCAGTTCGTGATCTCGCGCGACTGGGCCACATTGCCCTTCTTGCGGGCATCCTGCAGACGCTTGGCGGTCGGCTCTTCTGTTTTTTGCGCGTCGTCCTGATCCTGATCGGCCATCGACGCCCCCTATGACGACCGCAGGAAACCGCCCATGACGGTCTCGAAATGATCGAGGAACACGATCATGCTGACGCCCAGCGTGATCGAGAGAATGGAAAACCCGACGAGGATCTGCAGCGGCAGGGCGATAAAGAAGACCTGGATCTGCGGCATCAGCCGGGCCATCAGGCCCATCGAGACATAGATCAGCATGCCGACGACCAGCACCGGAAGTGCGATCTGCAGGCCGAGCCGGAAACTGTCCGCCACCACCCGCGCGGCCATGTCCGAGAAGTCCCCGACGGGGAAGCCCTGCCCCGGCACGAAGAGTACATAGCTGTCGACCAGCCCCATCAGCATCACATGGTGCATGTTGGTGACGAACAGCAGGGTCACGCCGATGGTGGCCAGGAAGGCCCCCGTGATCGCACCCTGCTGACCGGCCGTGGGATCGAAGAGCTGGGCGCTGGCAAGGCCCGAGTTGAACGCGATGATCGTGCCGCCGACCTGCAACATCGACAGCAGAAGCCGGGCAATGGCGCCGATTGCGATCCCGATCAGTATCTCGCCGCCCAACAGAAGAAACAGTTCCGACAGGATCGGCGGGGTCGCGGGGATGGTGGACGAGACGATCGGGAAAACCAGGAAGGTCACGGTGAGCGCGACAATCAGGCGGACCCGCACCGGCACGCTGACCTCACCGAATCCCGGCAGCAGCATCAGCGCGCTGCCGAGGCGCGCGAAGATCATCATGAACAGATAGACATCGGTGACCAGCAGACCTTCAAGCATGAACGTGCTGCCCGTCAGCCAAGGCCGATGATCCGGTCGGCCAGTCCTTCGGTGAAGGTTATCAGGGTCGTGATCATGAACGGCAGGAAGACCAGCAGCGAGACGAAAATCACGAGGATCTTCGGCACGAAGGCGAGCGTCATTTCCTGGATCTGGGTCAGCGCCTGAAACAGCGAGACAATCAGACCGACGACCAGGGCGGTGATCATCAGCGGGGCCGACAATTTCAGAAGCACGATCACGGCTTCACGCGAAATGTCGAGAACGGTGGCGGTATCCATCGAGGAGCCTTCTGCCGGAGATGGTGGCCGTAAAAACGGGAAACGAAAGTCCGATCGTCAGATCGGCATGCGGAGAATTTCCTGATAGGCCGCGACGACCTGATCGCGCATCGCAACGACGGTCTGCAGCGCGATTTCGGCATCGGCGATGGCGGTCACCACCTCCGAGACCTCGGCGCTGCCGTCGATCGCCTCGAGGGTCACGGCCTCGGCCCGTAGGCCCGATTGCAGTGCGCCTTCGGCGGCGGACTGGACCAGGTCGGAGAAACTCTCTCCGGCTTGCTGGGGCCGGGGTTCGATCCCGGCGCCGCCGCGTGCGGCATTGGTGTATGCGCCGATGGCGCTGGTGAGGTTGGCAGTCATGCGAGAACTCCCGTGGCAAGGGTTCGCCGGCTAGTGGTTGGATGGAAGGGGTGCGGGGTTGGTTACTGGAGCAGCTCCAGGGTGCGCGACACCATCGTGCGGGCCACATCGACGACCCGGAGGTTGGCCTGGTAACTGCGCTGCGCGGCGCGCAGATCGACCATCTCGATCATCGTCTTGACGTTCGGCAGCAGCACATAGCCGGTGTCGTCCGCGGCCGGATGGCCCGGCTCGAACCGGCGGCTGAATTCGGAATTGTCGACGCCGATGTCGTGCACCGCGACCTTGTGCGTGTCCAGCGTCCGGTCGAACACATTGCGGAAACTGACGGTCTGGCGCTGGTAGGGCAGCTGGTTGGGGCTGGTCGCCAGGCTGTCGACGTTGGCGATGTTCTGGGAAATGATGCGGACACGCACATTCTGGGCGAGCATACCCGATGCGGCGATCTGCATGGCCTTGTTGAGATCAGACATGGGCGGCGATCCTCGTTCCGGAGTTGATTGCCATGCGCCTAGCGGCCCGGTCGGGTGAGCGCCGTGCGGAGCAAATCCAGATGCTTGCGATACAGATTGAGCGTGGTCTGGTAGGCCATCTGGGTCTCGCCCAGCTTGGTCAGCTGCTGTTCGATGCTGACGTCATTCTTGTCGAGAGTCCGTTCATACACATCGGGCGCCTCCTCCGTGGCAAACGGCGTGCGCGCCGACATCCCGACCAAATGGGTTCCGTGGGTGCGGTTCGGCGGGAACCCGTTCTGGTTCGATTCCTTGCGCACCAGTTCCTGAAAACTCACTTGCTTCAGGTCCTTGGCATTGAAGCCGGGCGTGTCGCCATGGGCGACATTCTGCGAGATGATCTCGGTGCGGTGTGACAACCAGGACATCTTCTTGGTCATCATCTGCAGCACGGGAAGATTATTGAAATCCATAGGCAGTCCCGTTGGCATTGCGCGCCGGGCAGGCAGTTCCGAACGCGCAAATAGAGGCAAATTTGCCGAAAACTTTATCGATTGCCCCAGTATCACGGCGCGCTGTTAACAAACGGTAAAGCGGTATAAGCTGTGCCAAACCGCAGGGAGGTGCGGCGAACCCGCGTTGGTCATGAAGGACCGGCCGCAACGGGACGCCGGTTGGGGACATGCTCTATCTGACGCGCAAAATCGGTGATTCCATCATCATCAACGACGACATCGAAGTGACCGTCGTCGACGTGCGCGGGAAATCGATCAAGCTCGGCCTGACCTTCCCCGAGGACGTCTCGGTCTACCGCCATGAGGTCTATGAGCGCATCCAGGCCGAAAAGGCGGGCGAAGGCGCCACGGATGGCAACGCCGGTGGCGAGGCCGCCGATGCGCCGGACGAAGAAGCGCCCGTCAAGACGACAGACGGCCCCGCCGAGTAACGACCGCCGGGCCGCACGGCTTCCTTAATCTCTTCTTAAGCATAATCCGCGATCCTCTGGGCGTGCGGCAGAAGGCCGCTCAACAACGCAACGAGAAGCACGCGTGCCTGCCACCCCCTTCGCGCAACTGGGCGTCATGCCCCTTCATGTTCCGCGCCGGTCCACGTTTCAGCGGACCGCGCACGCGCCTGCGGCTGGCCTCACCCATTCTCAAAACGACCTGGAGTCCTAGACGATGCCCACGCTCGAAGCGGTCCGCGAGGACCTCGATACCGCGACAAACTCCCTCGACGATATCCGCGCCGCCATGCGCGACGGACAGGATGTCGATCTCGACACGTTCAACCTGAAGGTTGCCGAGACCTGCAAGGCGGCCGTCGAGCTGCCCCGCGCCGACATCCCCCTGGTCCGCGAACAGCTCGAGACTCTCCTGAGCCAGCTCAACGAGATCCGCGCCGAGATCGAGGCCGAGCAGGCAGAGATCGCCGAACAGCTCGCGCGCACCGAAAACGCCGCCGCGCGCACCGGTCACAGCGCCGGCATTTCCATCCCGGAAGCCGACACCCCGCCGGACGACGCGGCCTAATCGACTTTTTTAGTTACTTCCCAAGGGTTTAGTTGGTTATGGATCTGGTCTCCGGATTACGTTTCGTCCTCGCGCTCGTCGTCGTCCTCGGCCTGATCGCAGCACTTGCCTGGATCCTGCGCCGCTATGGCGCGGGCCGGGTCACGCTCGGCGCGGGCAAGGGGCGGCTCGGGGTGGTCGAGGCGTCGCATATCGATGCCAAGCGCCGCCTCGTGCTCATCCGGCGCGACGGCGTCGAGCATTTGCTGCTGCTCGGGCCGACCAGCGAGACGGTTATCGAGACCGGGATCACACCCGGCGCGAACTTCACCGACCATCTCGACGCAACTCAAAACGACGCCGCGAACGATGCCGGCGGGACCTCCCCATGACCGGGTTCCGCGGCCTGAACCGATACGCGATCGCGCTCGGTACGCTGGGGATCGGTTTCCTCGGCTCGATCGGCATCGCCGAGGCCCAGAATTTCAACCTGGATTTCGGCGATGGCGGCTCGACGACCGCGCGGGTCGTGCAATTCATCGCCCTGCTCACGGTCCTGTCGCTGGCCCCGTCGATCATCGTGATGGTGACCAGCTTCACCCGGATCGTGGTGGTGCTCGCCTTCCTGCGTTCGGCCATCGGCACCCAGCAGACACCGCCAAACACCGTGCTTGTCAGCCTGGCGCTGTTCCTCACGGCCTTCGTCATGGCGCCGACCCTGGAGACCGCCTACGAGCAGGGCATTCAGCCGCTGATCGCCGAGGAAATCACCGAGGGCGAGGCGTTCGACCGAACGATGGCGCCGATCAGGGACTTCATGCTGCAGCATGTCCGCGAACAGGATCTGCGGCTGTTCATGGACATGGCCGAAATCGAGACGGCGGGCAGCATCGAGGAAACCCCGCTGCGCGCGCTCATCCCGGCCTTCATGATTTCCGAGCTGCGCCGCGCCTTCGAGATCGGCTTCCTGCTGTTTGTGCCCTTCGTCATCATCGACATGGTCGTCGCGTCGGTGCTGATGTCGATGGGCATGATGATGCTACCACCGATCATGATTTCGCTGCCGTTCAAGCTGATCTTCTTCGTGCTGGTCGATGGCTGGTACCTGGTGGCCGGCAGCCTGGTGCAGAGCTTCGGTTAGCGAGGCTGTTTGCGTACCGGCCTTCAGCTCACGCGCCAATTCGCCATCCCCGAATTTGCACATCGACGATAACCGGCTTATCTCGGACGGTTCCGTATAGAACTGCCCGAAGGAAGCCCCTTGTCGTTTGAACTCTGGTTCGCCTTTGCGCTGGCCAGCACCGCCCTGCTCGCGGTGCCCGGCCCCACGGTCATGCTCGTCGTGAGCTACGCGCTGAATCGCGGCCGCGTCTCGGGCTGGGCCACGGTGCCCGGAGTCGCGTTGGGGGATTTCACCGCCATGACCTTATCGTTGCTCGGAGCCGGTGCCATCCTCGCCGCGTCGGCGGCGATGTTCACGGCTTTGAAACTGGCCGGCGCGGCGTACCTCGTCTGGCTGGGCATCCGAATGTGGCGCGCCTCTTCAAACACACCCACACCGCCGGGGCGGGCCGCCGGGGCCGCGCCCGGCGGCTGGTTTCGCATGTTCGCGAACGCCTACATCGTGACAGCCCTCAATCCCAAGGGCATCGTGTTTTTCGTCGCGTTCGTACCCCAATTCGTCGATGTCGCGCAGCCGCTCTGGCCCCAATTCATCATCCTCGAGGCGACGTTCCTTACGCTGGCAGCGGTGAATATCGTGATCTGGGCTGTGCTGGCGGGAGAAATGCGAACGCGGTTTCATTCACCGCCCATGCTGCGCCGTCTCAACCGGATCGGCGCCGGCTTCCTGGTCGGGGCGGGATTTGTCACGGCGCTGGTCCGGCCCGGCGGCTGACCACCCACTGCCAGCTTCCAACTTCCATCCAGAAATCACGAACCGGTGGTTGCCGGGGATCCATCCGAGGCTGCCGCGAGGCGGGCCCGGTAGCTGTCCATGAAGGCCTGGAGTTCATCCACCTTGGCGACGCGCTTGAGGACTTCGGCGAAGTCGCGCGGGGCGGTTTCCACCGCGGTGAGAACCCGGAAGTCCGCGCCGAAAGGGGTTCCCGCCATCGCCGCCCCATGGGTCGTGGCGAGCGCGGTCAGGCGGTTCGATTCGCCCGCCAGCGCCAGCGCCACGGCGCGGTTCATCACGTGGCGGCTTTGTTCGGGACCAAGGGTTTCGTCCGGGCCCGGCAGCGGGCCGGCGAGCCGCGTCAGGACCCGCGCGGCGGCCTTCCAGTCCTGGGACCGCCAGTGAATTTCGGCGCGCAGCAGATCGACTTCCTCGCCATCCAGGCCATCCAGCCACGCCAGCGCGGGGCCATACTCGCCCAGCAGGGTGCGGGCGCGTGACACGGCAACCTGGCGTTCCTTCATCAGCGCGTCCGGGAGCCCGCCCACCTCGCTTTGTTCGAGCGCCTCGAGCGCCAGCTCCGGTTTACGGTTGAGCAATTGCACCATCGCCAGACGAACCCCGATCTCCGCCTTTTCGACACCCACGAGGCGGAACTCGACCTGATGGGCCAGCAGTTCGGCGGCCTGATCCAGCAGATCGACGGCAACCAGGCGGTCGGCCAGCCGCCGGATCATGGCGTCGCCCGCAGCGCCGGCCGGTGCCAGCTCGCGAAACTCGTTGAACAGGGCGATCGCGGTGATCGGCGCAAGCTCGTCGGCCTCGCCTTCGAGATAGAGCCGTTCGAACAGCATGCGCATCTCGTCGGCCAGGAGTGGCGCCAGGGGATGTTCGGGGAAATTGCTCGCCGCGCGCTTCAGGGTGCGCAGGCCGTCGCGGTAGTCGCCGGCCGCCAGCTCGAGTTGCCCGAGCCGGCGCAGGATACGGAATTCAAGCGTATCCCCGCGCCACACGTAACGCAGGCTGTCCAGAGCCTCGACGGCTTCCGCCGGCGACATGTCTTCTTCCGACAGCAGCAGCTCGGTCTTCTCCAGCACGGCCAGCGCGCGGCTCAGCCGATCGCGGCCGTTGATCGTCCGGTCATACAGCGCGATCGCGGTATCGACTTCGCCATTCTGGGCGGCAATCCCGGCCTGCAGGACACGGCGACGATCGATCTCGGCGGGGGTCAGGTCGGCTTCGCCGATGACCTCGAGCCAGAATTCGCTGGCCACCGGGTCGTGTGCCGCGAGCGACAGTTCGGCGCCCAGAAACCCGAACCGTGTGCGCAGTGAATCGGGGTAGTCCTGAACGAACCGCTCGGCTGTCTGCATTTCGATCGAGGCGTTGAGCGTATCGCCCTGGGCGCCGCGGATGGCGGTCCGCCAAAGTTCCAGCTCCGGCTCCAGATCAAGCTCGCGATCGAACAGATCCCGCTCGGCCCCGGCGACATCGCCCATCACGAAACGGGCGGCGCCGCGCAACGCGCGCAGGGTCGGGACCCGCTCCAACTCGGGCGCCTCGCCGACCATCACGTCGATCAGGCCGATCGCCCGGTCCGCGAGACCGTAAGCCACGTAGAATCGCGCCAGTTCAAGCCGGGCGGTGTTGCGGTCCGCGGGCTCCGCCTTGCCGACCTGCGCCAGCAACTCACGTTCGGATGCCGCGAACTCACCGAGCTCGGCATGGCGCCACTCGACGAAGCGGAACAGGCGCTCGATATCGTCGTCGGGGCCGTCGGCAAGCACACGTGTGCGCGCGGCAGCCTCCGTCAGACGCAACCCGCCGCCGGCAGTGACGATGACCCGGTCGTCGCCCGCGCGCACATCGACGCGGTCGGAGACCGGCACAATCGCGACGCCCTGGATGGAAACCAGCAACCGGAAATCCGGGAAAGAATGGCGCCGCGCGACCCCGTCGCCCGTCTGGCGCACCGGGATCACATGGATCGCATCGCCGACTTCAGGATCGACGATACTGACCGGAATTCCGGGCACCGTGGGCCCAACGGTAACGGACGGTACGCTGCCGATATTGGCCATCACGTTCATCGGGATTTCGGGCTTCAACAGCTGCGGCGCCAGGACGATTTCCCACTCGTTGCCGTCGCGCACGCTCAAGGCATTGAAGCCGGGGATCGTCGTCAGGCGGAGTATCGTCGCGCGCTCATGCGGCACCTGCTCGACATCGTGCACGAATTCACCGGCCACAGACATGATTCGTTCCGTGTCGATCCGCGCGACGCGATCAAACACGATCCAAAGGCGTCCGCCGCGCCGAAACAGGGCGGCGCCGGTCGGCGAAATAAACGGAAAACGAATGAGCGCGCCATCGAGTTCGGCTTCGACTTTGATTTCGAGCGCGGCGACGTTGTCGGCCAGACGATCGAGGGTTCGCGGCGCAGGAACCATCGCCGGCGGGCGCAGGTCCAGCGGTGCGGAAACAGCCTGTGGCGTGTCCGTGCCCTGTATCGCAGCCAGCGCGGTCGTCTGGATCACGGGATCAGGTTCCGAGTTCGCTTGCGGGGCTCGGTCCGCACTGACCGCGTTCGCATCGGAGATCAGCGAGACCGGCCCGGTCGGTGCTGCAACCGCCTGTGCCGGCGGCACGGGCGGGGGTGTCTGTGCCCGCGATGATGCCTGCGCTGGCGCCTTCGACGGAGTCTCCGTGGGCGCCGCGGCGGCGGTCTGCGTTGCCGGCCGGGGCGTGTCGAACACATCGACCACGACCTTGAGCCCGTCGCGGAAATGGCGGATGCGCCCGGTGACATCGAGATGCACGATCGTGGCGTTCGCGGAATCGGGCACGGCCGATGCGGATGCGAAGCCGCGCGCGGCGCGGACATCTGCGGGCTTGAAACGTATATCGGCGGCCCGGCTGAACCGCATCGTCACGTCGCCGTTTCGGTTGTCGACCCGGTAGCCCACATTCGACGACCAGTCGAACACCAGGCGCGTGAAATTCGCGTGGCGGCCGAAGCGGGTCGCGACTTCGGGGATGTCCCGACCGGCGGCCGAAGGCGCGACCTTCCGGAGGTCGATCACGACCGAACCTTCATTGATGAAGTCCCGCATCCGATGCGGCCCGGTCAGGGTGGCGACGATGGTGTTGCCGCCTTCCAGTGAGATCGCCTGCACATAGTCGCCCAGGACCCGCGATACATCGTCGAACGCGGCCTCGATCGGCGTGTCGAACTTGATTTCGATCCGGTCTCCGTCGGCCCGGGCCTCGTAGTCGATCGCGCGCGGAAGGTCGAGCACGATGCGGCCGAAGCCGGGATGCTCACCGGCGCGCACCGTCACGGCGTCCGTGGCAAGGGCGGTCAAAGGCGTCACGAGGAGCGCGCCCGCGATGACGAGCCCGACCCAGAATCCCCGCACATTTCGACGGGACCTGTTCATCAGTCGATGGGTTTTCATCCAACGCGTCATTTCAAACCTCCGAACCGATCCCGGACGACGATGTCGACACGGCGCGCCAGTTCCAGCCGCCGGGCCGCCGGCAGATCGGGATCAATGTCGTCGAAGCGCCCCGCCCCCGCCCCGGCGACACGAATTGTCCGCGATACCCCTGCGGCGTTGAGCGCGCGCGCCACGGACGCCGCGCGGGCGAGCGACAATTCCCAGTTGGTGTCATTGCCACCGTCGCGCACGAGACGCGGATCGGCATGACCGACGACTTCGATATCGTTCTTGATACGCCCCAGTACGCCGGCGAGGACGAAGACCGAGCGCCGCCCATCGGCCCCGATCCGCGAACCGCCGCTTTCAAACAACAGTCCGGCCGGGAGCGTGACGATCAGCGACCCGTCGGCAACCCGCAACCGCGCGCCTTCGAGGATCGGCTCTTCCGCCACATGGCCGGCAAGAATCCGCCGCAAGTAACCCAGATCGAGCCCATCTTCGGCCACAAGCTGCGTGATGTTCTGCTCCGCGGCCGGCTTCGCCTTTTCGGCCACCCGGGTGAGATCGAACTGACGGTCGAGGGCATCCACTGCGCCATTCCAACGATCGGTATCCACCTCGGACATTGAGAACATCAGGACGAAAAACGCGACCAGAACGGCTGCCAGATCGGCAAACGTAACGAGCCACTGGGGTGGCTGGCCGGCCGGCTTCTTTCGGGCCGCCGTCATCGGACGGCCGACGATCGTTGGGGCGGTTTCCGTCGCGCTCACGGTGATACCCCGCGGGTCCGCGAGAGCAGATCGGTGACGCGAAACTCGATGCGAATTTTTCTCGGGCTGCCTTCGGCCAGGCCGGCGACCAATTGATCGGCCTCGAAGCCGACGCGCTCGAACCCGCGAACGATTGCGCCGGCACGGCGGGTCGCGACGTTGATTGTCTTGAGGTCGGCGCCATCGAGACTCCCCACGCCGCGGTAGGTCGTGACTTCGAGATTGAGGCGCGTGCCGGGCGGCGGCGGCAGGACACGCCCGGTGATGCGGTTCGCGAACACAAGCAGCGCCGGGGACGGTCTGGCCGCGCGGGTGAACAACGCGTCCGCATCGATATCCAGAACGACGACATTGCCGAGACGGATGAGTTCGTAGCGACCGACCCCGAACAGCGTGCGCAAGAGCTGATTCAGCTCGGCCTGCACCTGGCTCGCGGCCCCGACGCGGCCGACGAATGACCCGAACTCATGCTCGGGGCCCGACGGATTGCCAATATTGAACGTGGCATTCAGGCTGCCGATCACCGCGCGGGTCTTGGTCGTCTCGAACTGCGCCAGGGTGTTGAGCATGACAAAGAATGCCAGCAACAACAGGAAGATGGACAACATCGACATCACGCCCGACGGACCGCCACGCGAACCGCGGCGCGGCGCGGCGATGGCCGGTCCTTCGGAAATCTCAGTTGTGTTCGATGTCGCCATTCGGTCCGTTCACGAATGATGTCCGGCAGCGGGCCGGAATGCCCTAGCCGCCCACGGCGCGCGGCGACGACAAGTCGACGGTCTTGCGCCGGGCCAGTTCTTCCGTCACTTCGCGTGCGCGTTCGGGCTGCATCGCCGCCAGGATCGGGGCGGTTTTCCGGGTGTTCATGCGCTCCATGATGCCCAGCAGGGTCGTCAGTTCGAGCTCGCCGAGAATGCGGGCCGCATCCTTCGGCTTCATCGTCTCGTAAATCTTGACGACGCTTTCCAGCTCGGCCTGTTCCTGTTTGTCGTACTGACGCACGAGCGCCTCGATCGCGTTGCGGATCTCCTGCAACTCGGTGATTCGCGTATCGATCCGGGCCTCGGCCGCGTCCAGAAGGCGATTGCGGGAATCTATCTCGTCTTCGCGCGCGATCAATTCCTGCCGGCGTTTCGCGAGATCCTGCAGAATCTCGAGTTCCTCATCTGTGAACCGGGTGACGGGATCGAAGGAATCGTCGTCCACCGGCTCCGGAGCACGCGCCGCGGGCGCCGCGGCCGGTTTCGCAGGCGCCTCGCTCTTGGTTTCCGCAAGCGCCACCGTGGTACCGCCGAGTTCGATACCGCCGGCGAACTCACCCGCGCGTACGGTCAGCAGCAACACCGACGCCACCACCAGGACGGGCAGCAGGCGAACGGCCCGAAGAAACTTTCCGATCAGACGACCCATCAGCGCAGCACCTCGTCGACACCGGCCATCTTGCGGGCGGAGGCCAGCCAGGCCGGGGTCTTGTCGACGGCCTCTGCGTCGCCGGATTCGTCGAACGCATGCTCGGCGGGGGCCAGCGCTTCCTCGGAAGGCTCGAAAAGATACCGTGCTTCCGGATCGTCGCCGGGCGCGCGCGTCTTGCGCGGCACGTCGCGCGGCTGATTCATATTCGATGTCGGCGTCTCGGCGCGCTTCAATTCGCGCGATCGACCGCTGGCAATCAGCGTTTCGAGTTTGCTCGCCTGCGCCTCGGCCCGCGAGACCAGAAATTCGAGGTCGTCACGAAGCGCCGTGGTCGAGCCGCGCTTGTCATCCAGCTCGGAAGCGCTGGCATCGGCCACACGCTGCAGCAGGGCCACCCCGCTTTCCGCACGCTCCGTCGCGGCAACGAACTGTTTGAGCATTTTCTCGAACCCGCTGCGGTCGAGACGCATGCGACCCAGCTTCCGGTTCAGGATGACAGCGTAGGTGATCGTTGCGATCAGGAGTGCGGCGACAACAACGTCCAGCATTATGGCGACACTCATTCGACAATTTCCTCGGCTGCAGCCATGCGTTCCTCGACCTGGACCGCGACCATGTTGCCCTTGCGACCGATCCGGCCACTGAACATCGGCACCTCGCCGCAATAGAGTTTGATTTCGGAATCGGGGCCGGTATTCAGCGGCAAATGCTGCCCCTTCTTCAGATTCAAGGCCTCGTTGAGCGAGATCGTCTGCTCGTCGAGCACCGCGCGCAGCGGGACGTCGGTCTGCCAGAGTTCGGATGCGAGATGGTTCTCCCAGATCGAATCCCGGCCGAATTTTTCGCCCATGAACATCTGCAGCAATACGTCACGAACGGGCTCGAGGGTCGCATAGGGCAGCATCAGTTCGAGCTTGCCGCCACGGTCCTCCATATCGATCCGCAATCGCGTAATGATGCCGGCGTTCGCCGGCCGGCCGATCGTCGCGAACCGGGGGTTTGTCTCGAGCCGGTCGAGCCGAAAATTGATCGGTGCCAGCGGATCGAACGCGGCCGAGAGGTCCACCAGGACCACGTTGATCATCCGCTCCACCAGATTGCGTTCGATGGTCGTGTAGGGCCGACCTTCGATCCGCATCGCGGCGGTGCCGCGGCGCCCGCCGAGAAGCACATCCACGGTCGAGTAAATCAGGGAGCTGTCGACGGTCAGGAGACCGTAATTGTCCCACTCCTCTGCGCGGAACACGCCGAGCATGGCGGGCAGCGGAATGGAATTCAGATAGTCGCCAAACCGGATCGACTGGATGGAGTCGATCGACACTTCCACATTGTCGGATGTGAAGTTGCGCAGGCTCGTGGTCATCAATCGAACGAGGCGATCGTAGACGACCTCGAGCATCGGCAGGCGTTCATAATTGACGAGCGCGGAATTGATGAGAACGGAAATACCGTCGTCTTCATTCTCGCCGTCATAGCCGTCGAAACCGAGAAGACTGTCGATCTCGTCCTGATCCAGGACGCGATTGCCCGTCTCGTCGTCGCCGTCCTCCGCCGCCATCGGCGGGGCGGCAGCTGCTTCGTCGCTCAATGCGTTGTCTTCAGTATCTTCCAAACTCACCACTGCACCTACAAACAGTTATTGAACGAGCATTTCCTTGAACAGCACGTCGGTGACCCGGGCCGGACGCACCGCTGCGTTGACGCGGAACAGCAGTTCCTCGCGCAAGCGGTATATGCCGGCCGAACCACGCAGATCCTCGACCCGCAGTTCGCGGAGATAGACCTGGAAATTGTCAACGATCCGCGGCATCGAGGATTCGAGCTTCTCGATGTCGTGGGCATCCGTGAGTTCAAGCGAAACGATGATTTTCAGGAAATTCGAGCGCCGCCCGGGGCTGTTCAGATTCACCAGCATCTGGGGCAGTTCGTAGTAAACCGAATTCGCTTCGGCCTTGTCATGTTCCTCGACCGCTTCCTCGGCATGCTCATCACCGCCGCCCAAAACCGAATCGAACATGCCGGTCATGAACGCGCCGCCCCCGATCAAAAGGAGCAGCACCGGCAGCGCGATCATGATGAGTTTCTTCTTTTTCGACTTCCGGGGTCCGCCCTCGTCGTCGAAATCCTCATCACCTGCCGCGTCGATGTCGGCGCCGTCGTCTTCGTTCGTCTCTTCTTCGGCCATTGTGCAATGCTTCCGGGCGATTGGGGGCCATCCACCTATGAATGGCCCTGACCCCGGCAATCTATGGCCAGTCTGGTTAACAATCTGTTGAGGTGGCCCGGAATCGTCTCCAAATCCGGCAGACTTTGCCGGGTGTCACGGCCTCATCCGACCATTCTTGCCGTGCCCGATGCGCGCGGACCCACGAACATCCCCTGAAAACCGGGGTTTTTCGGTCTGGCACGGTGTCTGCACCTGTTCCGGCGATGATTCGCACCAGGACAAAGACATGACAACCACTTCGCAAGTCGCACTCTCCTATCAATCCGCGCTGTCAAACCAGCTCGACGTCGCCGCCAACAACATCGCCAACATGTCCACCACGGGCTTTCAGGGCAGCCGCCCGATGTTCGCGGAATTTCTGGCCGAGGTGGGCGACGACGGCACCAAGGTCTCCTATGTGGAGGATCTCGGGACGATCCGGGATATCAACCAGGGGCCCCTCGCCTTCACCGGCAATCGCCTCGATGTGGGCATCCAGGGCGAAGGCTATTTCGTGGTCGAGGACGACGGCGAGTTTTTCTACACCCGGAACGGCAAGTTCCAGGTCGATGAGAGCGGCCGCCTGATCCAGAGCGGCGGCGCTGCCGTGTTGGACGAGCAGGACAATCCGATCGTGTTCAGCCCCGACGAGGTGAATATCGATATCAGCCGCGACGGCGTGGTGCGCACCGACAATGGCGAGATCGCAACCCTGCGGATCGTGACCTTCGCCAACCAGCAAGACATGGAACATCGCGGCAGCAGCATGTTCGCCACCGATCAGGCGCCCATCGAGGCCGCCGACACCGAGGTCGTGCAGGGCATGCTCGAAGGCTCGAACGTCGTCGCGATCACGGAAATGACCCGAATGATCGAAATCCTGCGCAGCTATCAGTCGGCCGCGCAGACGATCACCCAGGAAGAAGATCGCGAAGAAGAAGCGATCGATATTCTCACGCGGACCGTGTGAGCTGAGGAGGTACAGATATGAGATCTTTGAGCATCGCAGCCACGGGCATGCTGGCCCAGCAGCTGAACGTCGAGGTCATCTCGAACAACATCGCCAACATGAACACGACCGGCTTCAAACGTCAGCGGGCCGAGTTCCAGGACCTGCTCTATCAAAGCCAGCGCCGGGTCGGCTCGACGTCGTCCGACAGTGGCACGATCGTCCCCGCCGGCGTGCAGATCGGTCTCGGTGTCAAAACCGCGTCGGTCTACACGATCAACGAGCAGGGCAACCTGCAATCGACCGAGAACCCCCTCGACCTCGCGATCAGCGGCGGCGGTTTCTTCCAGATTTCGCTCCCGACCGGCGAGACCGCCTACACCCGGGCCGGATCGTTCCAGCTGAGCCCCACCGGTCAGCTCGTCTCGGTTGACGGCTATACCGTCGATCCCGCGATCACCATTCCCGCCAACGCGGTCCAGATCACCGTCAACTCGAGCGGCCAGGTGCTGGCCCAGATCGCGGGTCAGGTTGCCGAGCAGAATGTCGGCCAGCTGACCCTGGCGAACTTTGCCAATCCCGCCGGTCTCAACCCGGTTGGCGACAATCTGTTTCTCGAGACTCCGGCTTCGGGCAGCGCCACATCCGGAAATCCGGGCGTGACCGGCCTCGGGACAATCCTCCAGGGGTTTCTCGAAACCTCCAACGTCAACACGGTGAGCGAGATCACCAACCTGATCACGGCGCAGCGCGCCTACGAGATGAATTCGAAGGTCATCCAGACTTCGGACGAAATGCTCAGCACCATCAACCGGCTGAGATAGGGAGCGTTCGATGAGCCACGACATCGCACCCATCACCCGAAAACTCGCAGCGGCACTCGCCGTCACCGCGGCCCTGGCATTCACACCGCCGGCGTTGGCCATCGACAGCGGCATCAGCCACGACGTCAATGCCCATGTCAGCGCCACGCCAGCCAAAGGGTCGGTACTCCCGGACACGCAGCTCTCGTTACGTCGGCAGATTGTCATCGATCAGGAGACGATCCGCCTGGGCGACCTTTTCGACGGCCGGATCAGCGCCGCCGCCGGCGTCGACGCGGATACCGTGGTTGCGTATGCACCGCAGCCGGGCCGCCGCGCGATTTTCGATGCGGAATGGCTTTCACGGCTCGCCTATCGGCTACGGCTGAACTGGCGCCCGGCCACCCGGCTCGACCGGGTTGTCGCGGAACGCACGAGCACGCTGATCAATGGTGACGCCGTACGCGACACGATTGCCGCCGAACTCGCGGAACGCGGCTTCGGCGACACATTCGACATCGAGATCTCGAACCACAACCTGCTGATCCATATCGACAGCCGCCTCCCCGGAACCATCGGCATCGCATCGCTTTCCGTCGATCCGTCCACCGAGCGTTTCAACGCCGTTATCACGGTTCCCGCCGGCGACCCGCGCGCCAAGCGGTTGACCGTGGCCGGGCGCATCTTCGCGATGCTCGACGTGCCGGTGCCGGTCACGACCTTGCGTCCCGGCGAGACAATCCGGGCCGATGATATTCGATGGAAGCCCGTGCGGGCGCGTGTCGTCCACGACAGCACAATTACCGACGCCGATGACCTGATCGACATGGAGCCGCGTCGCGCGCTGCGCCAGGACACACCGGTGCGCCGTGCCGACCTTCGCCGGCCGCAAACCGTCAGCAAGGGCAACGTCGTAACCATGCTCTACGAAACCCGCGCCATGACGCTCAGCGCCACGGGCATCGCGGAAGGCAACGGCACCGACGGCGACATCATCCGCGTCCGCAACAGACAGACCAAACTTGTGATCGATGCCCGCGTTACCGGTCCGGACCGGGTCACGGTCCTGACCCTGCCGCAGCTTGCCGACAATAACGGCACCAATCGAGGAACGACACGATGAATGCCTCTCCTGCCATCTGCACCCTGCGGGCCCGGTCCGCTCACGCACCGCGCGTCATCGCACTGGTCGGCCTCGCCGTCGCCCTGACCGGTTGCAACGCCCTGAGCCGGCTTGCCTCGGTCGGCGCCGAACCCCCGCTGACCCAGATCGAGAACCCGGTTGCCCGTCCCGACTATCGACCGGTCTCGATGCCGATGCCGGCACCGCGCCCGATCGAGCGCAACGCCAATTCCCTGTGGCGCACGGGTGCGCGCGCGTTCTTCAAGGACCAGCGTGCCGGCGAGATCGGCGACATCCTGACGGTCGTGGTCGATCTCGACGACCAGGCGCAAATCAACAACGCGACGACGCGCGCGCGCACGGCGACGGAAGATGCTTCGCTGAACGCCCTGCTTGGCTATGAAACGAGCCTGGACGCCGTACTTCCCGAGGCGATCAACCCGGGCAATCTGCTCGACGCCGACAGCGCCACGAACTCCAGCGGCACCGGCACCATCGCGCGTGACGAAGACATCGAGCTTCGCATCGCCGCCGTCGTGACGCAGCTTCTGCCGAACGGCAACATGGCGATCTACGGGCGCCAGGAGATACGGGTGAACTTCGAGGCACGCCAGCTTCAGGTCGCCGGTGTCATCCGGCCCGAGGACGTCACCTCGACCAACACCATCGCATACGACCAGATCGCCGAGGCCCGCGTGTCCTACGGCGGTCGCGGACAGATTTCCGATCTCCAGCAGCCCCGTTACGGGCAGCAGGTGCTCGACATCATCTTCCCGTTCTAGGCGGCATAGGCAGCATCCCTAGTATCGGAAGACAGGCCAGGTAGGCCACCCGGGCAGGTAGCCCAGGAAAGTCAAAAGGGCCGGTTCCAGGCAGGAGCCGGCCCTTTCTTTTTCGCCCGGCCTATTCTCGACTTCGGAATCCATGGTCATGGCCGAAATCCGCCCGTGCTCTGCACCTGCTATGACGGTATCTTCGCGCGCTGATCCCGTTCCCGTAAGCCCCAGATCCCGCAGCCATGATCGACGCGTCACCGCAAGACACACTCAACGAACTGCTTGCCCGCAGCCGAGAGGACCTGACGCCGTGTGGCGAAGGGCATCTGGTATGGCGCATCTGGGGCGCTCCCGAACAGCCGGCAATCATACTTCTGCATGGCGGGTTCGGCGCGTGGAACCACTGGGTACGCAATATTCCCGCGCTGGAGGCCGACTTCCGCGTGATCGTGCCGGATCTGCCGGGCTGCGGCGATTCGGACGACCCGCCAGCGCCCTATGACGCCGCGAGCCTCGCGGCGATCCTTTCGGACGGCATCGATCAGCTATTCGCCGGCGGCAATACGGCGTTCGACCTGGTGGCGTTCTCCTTCGGCGGCACCCTGTCCGGCCTGGTTGCCCACGCCCAGGCCAAACGCATTCGCAGCCTCACCATCGTCGGCACACCTATTCTGGGCCTGACCACCACGGGCAAGGCCAACGACCTGGTCGCCGTGCCGCGCGACATGTCACCCGACGCGGCCGCACCGCTGTATCGGGAAAACCTGGAAAAGCTGATGGTCCACGACCCCGCGGCCGTGGACGATCTGGCGATGGCCCTGCACGTGTCCAATATGGGCAAGACCCGGCTGCGCTCGCGCCGGATCGCGCGGTCGTTCATCACGGCGGACACCCTTCATGACCTGCCCTGCCGCCTGAACTTCATTTTTGGGGACGGCGACCCGACCCTGCATCCGGACCTGGACGGCGTCCGCGCCGCCGCGGCTGGTATCCGACCCGAAGCGCCGTTCCACGTTTTCAGGGAGACGGGACATTGGGTTCAGTATGAAGCCGCAGACGACTTCAATACCCTGCTACCGACATTGCTCGCGGCGGACGCCAAACCCTAGCCGTCGTCGCGAAGATTGCCCTCGTCGTCCACCGAGAGACCCGTCTCGCGCGCAGCCTCGATAACAGAGGGATGCCAGTTGGGTTTTCCGGGGTCAGGCCCACCGACCACCGCCAGCAGCAACGCGTCAGGATCGTCGCAGACACAGCGAAATCCGCGATAAATTCCGATGGGGACATTGACCACATCGCCGACGTCCAGCGTGACCGCAAGCTCCTTTTCCCCCGCGAGCCAGTAGATCTCCCACTGACCATGAACCGGAATGAAGACCTCTTCCGTTTCATGGGCGTGCAGTGCTGCGCCGCGACCGTCCCTGGCACGGATATAGCCGACACTGAACCCATGGGCCGGTGCCTTGATGATCGGCGCCAGCGCCGGATCATCCATATTCTCGGTCACATTGAGACCGATCACGTTGATGTTCTCGCGCTCATACGCCGGCATGCGCGTGTCCAGAAATGCCAGCGGGGACCCGCGCATCTCGGATGCTCGCGACACATTATTCGCCAGCATTTCCTCTCGACTAACGAAGGGCACGTCCATTCTTTCTCTCTCCTTGGCCGCTTCCAGACCGCAGCCCGCCGCTAGCGGCCCTTGGCCGCCAGTTCGACACGCCGGCTGTAGCGCGGGTCGCCACGTTTGATCTCGCCCAGCAGCCGCGAGGCCTTGAGCAGCAGCACATCGTTGGTGCCGTCGGAATGCACGAAGCTCAGCCCGTCGCGCAACAGCTTCTCGATCGGGTTTTTCTTCATGTACCCGGTGGCCGCCCAGAGTTCGAAGGCTTCCATCAAGACCTTCACCGAAGCCTCTGCCGCATTCACCTTGCACAGCGATGCGGCAACGGCATCCGGCTGGCCCTCGGACGCAGACCAGCCCGAGTACCACAGATAATAGCGGGCAGACTCGATCAGCATGCGCATGCGCGCGAGCCGCTGGGACTGGATCTGATGTTCGAAAATCGGCTTGCCGCCCTGCACCCGCTGCTTTGCGTATTGCAGGGTCACATCGTAGGCGCGCTGGGCGACACCCAGTACCGTCGCACCCGCCTGGATGTTTGAGCCGAAACGGGTCAGCAACGCCCCCAACTCGCCGAGCGCGCCGTTGGGCGTACCCATCACATCGGCCTGGGGAATCTCGACATTGTCGAAAATCATCGTGCCGTTGGCGACGTTGCGTTGGCCCAGCTTGTCCCATATCTCGGTCACCGAGTAGCCCGGCGTATCCGACGTCAGCAGGAATCCGGTCATGCTCTTGAGCGGCGGCTTGCGCATGTCCGTGCGCGCCATCACATAGACAACCTTCGCCAGCCCGCCGTTCGAGATGTAGCGCTTCTCCCCATTGAGAATCCATTTGTCACCGCGTTTCTTGGCGGTCATGCGTACACCGCCATCGGGCTTGTTGTACGGCAGGATGGAATCGCTGCCCGACAGAGGCTCCGTCGCCGCAGCCGCCAGCAGGCAGGTCGGGTCGTCCATCACCCGGGGCAGCCATTTCTTGCGCTGTCGGGCCGTCGTGAGATGGCTGATCATGGTCATGATCTTCCACGTCTGATCGAACGCGACCGCAATGCCCAGATCTCCGTAAGCGAGATTCTCGCCGACCATCGACAGGGTCATCACGTCGGCGCCGCCACCGCCATATTCCTTCGGCACCGACAGCGTGCGCAGACCCAGCTTGTCCGCCTTGCGGATGACATCCCAGTTGAAGGATTCGGCCGGATCCGGTTCGCGGTCGCCGATCTCGGCAACGGGGATCATCTCTTCGATCGCGAATTTCCGGGCCTTGTCGCGCAGGGCAATCTGCCGCTTCGTCAGTGCAAATTCGACCATCTGTTACCTCCGTGATTTTTCTTTGTTAGTCGTCGTAAGTCAGCGCGCCGCGGCCCAGAAGGGTCTCGGCCTGCAAATCCTCGAACAGCGTCTCGACCTCGGTGAAGTGCACGCGCTTGCCGATGGCCGACTTGATCGTGCCCTTGGCCATGACCTCCATGGTCTCGAGCAGCTCCGTGCGTGTCGAATGGCGCGAACCAGTCACGATTTTTTCGGTAATCAGCAGCTCGATCGGATCGATCTCGACCTTGCCCGGCTTGGCGCCGATCACCACCGCGCGGCCAGCCGTGGCCAGCGCGTCGATCGCCGCCGTGAAGGTTTCGGACGCGCCGACATAATCAACCGCGGCATCGACACCCTTACCATCCGTCAGCTTGCGGGTGGCTTCGGCGAGATCGTCGACCGCGCGGACATTGATCACCTCGTCCGCGCCCCACTGACGCGCAAAGTTCAGCTTCTCGTCGGAAATATCGGCCGCAATGACCCGCGCGCCAAACGCCTTGGCAACCTGAATGCCGTGCACCCCGACGCCGCCGCCCGCGCCGATCAGCAGCACATCGTCGTGAGGCGATATCCGGGCCCGCTCGCGCATGCAATGCCAGTTGGTATTGACCGCATCGGCCGCGATCGCCGCGCCCTCATAGTCTAGTCCCTCGGGGATCGGCAAAAAATTGCCGGCGGGCAAGCACACATAATCCGCATAGCCGCCATCCACATGGACTCCGACATAGCCACCATGATTCTCGCACAGGGTCTCGCGGCCGCCGTGACACCATCGGCAATGCCCGCAATTGAGATAGAAGTAAACCGCGCAGCGGTCGCCGGGTTTGACGTTGGTCACGCCCTCGCCGATGGCGACGATATCGCCGCCGAGTTCATGGCCTATAATCCGCGGGGCCTCGCCGCCGAAGACCCCGGTCCGCATGGTGACCAGGGTCAGACCGACCCCCGCCGCACGCACCTTCAGTACCGCCTCGCCGGGCCCCGGTTCCGGATCGGGACGCTCCTCAAGTGTAAAGGGTTGCCCCCACTCCTTGACGACCATCGCACGCATCGTGCCGCCTCCCCCTCGATATTCCAATCGAAACATTTGTCGCGCGGGCCTCTGACCGGACCCGCTTGGACAAACGCTAGCAGGTTTCAACGGGGCATGCACAAGCAGCGGCGGCGGGTAGTGCACGCGCGTCCGCACTTTTCAGATAGGTGAAATTCAGCCCGGTAAAGGGAGGGAAAACGCGCCGGGCTACTCGTCGCGGTGGGTCTTCTCCATCCGCTCGTGGCGCTCCTGGGCCTCGATGCTCATGGTCGCGATCGGACGCGCGATCAATCGGCCGACGCCAATGGGCTCGCCGGTATCCTCGCAGTAGCCATATTCCCCGGTCTCGATACGACGCAGTGCGGCATCGATCTTGGAAATCAGCTTGCGTTCCCGATCGCGGGTGCGCAGCTCAAGCGTACGTTCACTCTCCAGCGAGGCACGATCCGCGATATCGGGCTCCTGAACACTGGTTGTCTGCATGTTCTGGAGGGTCACGCCGGATTCGCGCAGCAACTCCTCGCGCCACGCGGTCAAGCGCTGGCGGAAGAATTCCTCCATCATTGGATTCATGAAGTCTTCTTTGTCGGTCGGCGTGTAGTCCGGCGAAAGCATGTTGGACGACATGTAAATCTCTTCCCTTGCATCCCTGGTTTTCGTCACCAAGCGATTTTGCGCGCGGAATATATGCGTGAGACCCCGTTGCGGCAAGTACCCTCGCGTGACGAAATTGTGACGTTATCGACTTCGGATGCCCCGGCACGGGCGGGTGCATCAACGATCCGGAGGAACCGGCAAGCCACATGTGTGCAACAGTGCGGCGCCATTCGGGCGCCAGGTCGTTGTCACAGGCCTAGTTCATGGATAGTTTGGCTATTTCAACGCGCGCGCGCAGCTCGATTTCGTCGATCAGGGCCGCGAGGCGGGGTTCCACCCCTTCCGTTCGGCGCTGAGCCAGGCGCTGGACGATGTTCTGCAATGTGGCACCCGAGATGCCGCCCGTCAGAATGCCGACCCGAATGCGATCCAGTTGATCCAGCAGATCGCCGGCCCGATCGATCTCGGCTGCGGCGGAATCGCTGCCGAAACCACCCGAAGCCTGCAGCGCCACCAGCGCCCCGACGGACGCGATCTGTGTGGTGCCGGAAACTGCCGGCGTCTGCGCCTTTTCAGGGCCGTTCATGTGGCCGGCAAAGTCGCCGGCGGCGGCATCCGTGCCGCCTCTGCGGCGCGGTGCGTTGCTTCGTAGGGATCCTGTGCCTGCAATTTTCATGTGTCACTGTCCGCGAAGGCTGGAACGGGAATGTCCTAAACCATTCTGAATAAACGCGGTTAACGGGCGGTTAAGGCACGCGGCGGCCGGCTAAAGACGGTCCATATCAACATGTTCATCCCCTATCGCACGCCGGGATGCCGGACGAAATTGCGGGACGCGTGGTCCCAGCGCACGCATCACGCGGGCGCGTGCGTACCTCTGTTCGACCCGGACGAGAAACGGCTCATCACAGGGAAAATCTTGCCCCCCAACGGGTCATGGATTGCCCCGAACAGCCCTCAGTACGAACCGGTGTATATATTTTATCGTTTATTTTCAGATAGTTGATGACTTTCAGAAACTGGCACATTTCTCGCAAATCATGGGTCGGGAAGAGATGCCCGAAACGTCGCAAACGGAACCAGTATGATTTCGATCCAGATTATTTCACGTTTTGCCAGGCTCACCGCGCTGGTGCTGTTCATCGCAGCCACAACGATTGTGGCGGGCAAGACCACACCGGCCGACGCACAGTCGCGGATCAAGGATATCGTCGCGATCGAGGGTGTCCGGGACAACCTACTCGTCGGTTACGGCCTCGTGGTCGGCCTGAACGGGTCCGGCGACACGCTGGCGAACGCGCCGTTTACCACCCAGAGCCTCGTGGGCATGCTCGAGCGCCTGGGCGTCAACACCCGCAACGACATCGACGCCCTCAACACCGCCAATGTCGCGGCCGTCATGGTCACATCCACCCTGCCTGCCTTCGCGCGCCAGGGATCACGGATAAACATATCCGTCAGCGCGCTCGGCGACGCCACGAGCCTGCGCGGCGGCACGCTTCTCGTTACCCCGATGCTCGGCGCCGATGGCGAAGTCTATTCGGTCGCGCAAGGCCCCCTGGTGGTCTCGGGATTCTCGGCAGAGGGCAACGCCCAGACCATCACCAAGGGCGTGCCGACGACCGCGCGTATCCCTTCCGGCGCAATCGTCGAACGGGAGATCATGTTCGATCTCGCCGCCCTCACCCAGGTGCACCTCAACCTGCGCAATCCCGATTTCACAACGTCCCAGCGTATCGCCCAGTCGATCAACGGCCTGCTGGGCAACGGCAGCGCCTCCGTCCTCGACCCGGCCACAGTCCGCGTCAAGGTGCCGGCCGCCTTCGCCGGCAACACGATCGGCATGCTGACTGCGATCGAACAGCTCGAAGTCACGCCCGACCAGGTGGCGCGCGTCGTGATCGCGGAACATTCCGGCGTCATCGTGATGGGCCAGGAGGTGAAGATCAGCACCGTGGCCATCGCCCAGGGCAATCTGACAATCCGGATCTCAGAAACCCCGCAAGTCAGCCAGCCAAATGCATTCGCGAGCCAAGGCACGACCACAACGGTCGACCGGTCGAACATCGAGATCACCGACGATTCCGACAAGCGTCTGGCCGTGCTCGACCCGGGAATTACATTGCAGGAACTGGTCAACGGACTGAACGCGTTGGGCATCGGCCCGCGCGACATGATCTCCATCCTGCAAACCATCAAGGCGGCCGGCGCGTTGCAGGCCGAGATTGAGGTGATCTGATGTCGGATATCGGCGGGGGCCTGATCCCCAACGCAGTTTTCGAAACCACAACCCTCGCCCTGCAGGGTGCAGGCCCGAAACTGCAGCCCGGCGCAAAGAACGCAACGCGCGAGACGGCCGAGGATTTCGAAGCTTTCTTCCTGTCCCAGGTATTCGCCCAGATGTTTGAGGGTCTCGACGTCGATCCGGTGTTCGGCGGCGGCCCGGGCGAGACCATGTTCCGATCTCTCATGAACGAAGAGTATGGCAAGGCGCTGGCCAAGAACGGCGGCGTTGGAATAGCCGATTCAGTGATGCGCGATCTCATCGCAATGCAAGAGGACAAATAGTCATGGCCGCCACACAAACCGCCCCCGCTCTGCCGACCGGCACCGATTTCGCCGACAGCCTCATCCGGGTGACCGAACGCCTCTCGGCGCTCATGGAAACCGAAGTCGACCTGCTGCGCGGCAACCGCGCGCGCGACATCAAGGCGCTACAGACCGACAAGGAATCCCTGACCGCCGTCTATCAGCGCATGATGAGCGATCTGCATGCCACACCCGACGCGTTGACCGGGATCGATGACGGGCGCAACTCGGCCCTACGCCGGGCCGCAGCGCGCCTGGAAAAATCGGCGCTGGGCAATTCGATTGCGCTGCGCACGGCCGTCGAGGCGAACACCCGACTGATGGAGGCGATCGCCGATGCAATCCGCAGCCGCGGCAACGAAAACGCAACCTACGGTGCGAACGCCCAGATGGGACACGCGGCTCAGACACCGCTCACCGTTTCAGTGAACCAGACGCTCTAAGAGCCCAACCCGGCTCACCAGCCCAGGATCCTCGCGAATATGTCGCTTACGATTTCACTGCAGTCCGCTCTCGCCTCCCTGAATGCCACTCAGGGTGCGATGCAGGTCGTATCGAACAACGTCGCGAACGCCACGACCGAGGGCTTCACCAAGAAAACCGTCGCCACCCAGACCCAGATCGTCGCCGGCCGCGCGAGCGGGGTGCGGCTCACCGACATTCAGCGCGTGGTCGACCAGAATCTCCTGCGCCAGATCCGCGAACAGCTCGCCAAGGTCGAGGATCTGTCTGTCCGCAGCGATTACTACGGCCGTATCCAGGACCTGTTCGGATCGCCCGGCAGCAACTCCGATGTCTCGCACCTGCTGACCGAATTCGGCGTCGCCATCGAATCCCTGGCGACCACGCCGGAAAGCGCACCGGGAAAATACGACACCATCGCGCAGGCCGTGCAGTTTACCGACCGGCTCAACCTGCTGAGTTCGGAAATTCAGCAGATGCGCCGAGAGGTCGACCGCAATATCTCGGATGCCGTCAGCCTGGTGAACACCAAGCTGACGACCATTAACGATCTGAACAACCAGATATCGCTCGCATTCGGACAGCAGCAATCCGCGGCGGATCTCGAAGACGCCCGCGACAAGGTCATGGCGGAACTGTCCGAGCTGATCGAAATTCAGACCTTCGATCGCTCCAACGGCCATGTGGTGGTCTTTACCAGTTCGGGCCGCCCGCTGATCGACAACGGCGTCGTCAACCTGTCCCACACGGCCGTGGCACAGTTCGACGCATCGATCAGCTATCCCGGGAATGTCAGCGGCATCACCTACGGTGCCGGCAGCATCGACATCACGACCGAAATCGCCAACGGCCGGCTCGCCGGCCTCATCGAAATGCGTGACCAGCGGCTCGTCGAACTGCAGGAAGAATACGACCGTATCACCGAAACCATGACCAGCGGGATCAATGCCGCCCACAACGCCGGGACCTCGTTCCCCCCGCCCACGACGCTGACCAGCACGCGCGGGTTCGCCACCGGCGACGATCCGGGGATGAGCGGCACGTTCCGGGTCTCCATCCTGGATAGCAGCGGCGATGTGGTCGAAACGACGGATATCGCGCTGGCCGGCCTGGCCGACATCGGGGCGCTCGTCACCGCCATCGACGGCATGACCAACGCCACGGCGAGCCTGAATGCCCAGGGCAAACTGGTGATCTCGGCAACCGGCGGCAACGCCGTGGCCGTCAACGAAATGACCAGCGCCGTGACGACCGGCAACGAGACGACCGGCCTGGCGCAGTTCCTCGGCCTGAACGATCTGATCACGCTCAATACGGACTACACCCGATACACATCGGGACATCAGGCGAGCGCCACCGCCGCGCTTGGGATCGGCGGCACACTCACTTTCAATCACCCGGGCGGCACCAGCGCCGTGGCCTATGTGGTCGGTGAATCGCTCACCACGATCGCCGCAAACATCACGACAGCCCTGGCCGGGCAGAACATCTCCGCCACCGTCATACAAGAGAATGGCCGCTTCCGCCTGAACATCAACGACACCGATGGCGGCAACTTCTTCGTCACCGATTCCGGGTCGTTCACGAGCACACTCGATGTCCGCGTGGGCCAGCCCGGTTCGGCATCGCTGGTCGCGGTGCGGAGCGATATCGTGGCCGACCCGAACCTTTTGTCTACCGGCGAGTTGTCGAGCAGCGGCACATTGGCAGTTGGCGACCCGGCGATCTCGGCCGGCGACAGCACTGCGCTCAACGCCCTGGCCAACGTCTTCAGCGCCGACCAAACCATCTCCGCGGCCGGCGGCTTGCCGGTCTCCACGATGCGCCTGGCCGACTATGCCGCCAGCATCGTTTCACTGAACTCGACCCAGGCCAGCGACGTGACCGCACAGCTCGAAGTCCAGGAGAGCTACCGCGCAGCCCTGTCGACAAAATCGGCAAATCTGAGCCAGGTGAACATCGACGAAGAGATGTCGTCACTCATGATCCTCCAGAATGCCTATCAGGCGTCCGCGCGTGTCACCCAGGCGGTGAGCGACATGATGGACACGCTGATCGGCATCATCCGCTAGGAGACCGGCCATGACCCGCGTCGCCCCTTTCGCACAACAGCAGCTCACGATGTTCCATACGTTGCAGGCGCAAAACCGCCTCTACGCCGGCAACATTCAGATCGCCACCGGCCAGAAGTCGCAGAATTATTCGGGCATCGCACAGGATTCCAACCGCCTGATTTCAGCCGAATCCTCGCGCCTGCGCGCCGAGCAGTACATCCAGAGCATCGAAACGGCCGAACGCCGCATCGGCCTGACAGACTCAAATCTCGAGGGCATCGAGAATATTGCGCGCGAATTGCGGTCGGTCCTCGAAAGCGCGCAAAATGGTCCCGTCGACAACCATGTCGATGCCCGCCAGTACGCGATCAATGCGCGCGCGCTGCTGATCGAGCATCTGAACGCGCGCGACGGCGACCGGTATCTGTTTTCCGGCGACCGGGTAGACCGCCCCGCCGCCTCCCTCGATGCGCCGGGCTACACGTCCACCAGCCTGATCCAGTCCGACGCAACGACCGTCGATTCCACGTTCTACGCGCAGTACCGCGCCGATGTATTGGGCAGCGCGGGGTTCCCCGCCGGCTCGTTCTACGAGCAACTTTACTTCGACAAGAATGGTGTCGCCCCGACCGCACCGCTGCCGGCCGACCTCGACAATCCGACCCTGGACGAACTCGTCGGCGAGGACGCGGCATTGTGGGACTATTATGTCAGCCGCCTGAGTTCGACCGAGATGCTGGCGAACCCGAAGCTCGACTATTATGACGGCGACGCCGGCGTCGCGACGGCGCGGATCTCGGAACGCACCAACGTCAATTACGGCATGAACGCGCGCGAGGAGGCAATTCAGCAACTCCTCATCGGCCTGGATACGATCGCAAACCTGCCGGTCACCGCGCCCAACGAAACCTATCTCGGCGAAGTGTTCGATCATGTCCGCGGCATGATGAACACGGTCATCGAGGCCGACCCGACGACAACGTTTGAATCCATCACCGAGCTCCGAAGCCGTGTTCTGGGGCCACTTAACCTGTTCGAATCCACCCGTGAGGGCCATGTCAGGTTCATCAACTACGCCGCCGACGTGATGGATGATGTGGAGGGTATCGAGGAGGCCGAGGTCATTGCGCGGATGCAGGCGGATCAAGTGGTCCTGCAGGCCTCCTACTCGACCCTTTCGCAGCTCCAGGGCCTGTCTCTGGTCAACTATCTGAATTAGCGGGGACACGGGCGCGCGCCCGGAAACCTTTCGTTAAGCCATCGAGGTCATGATGGGTCATAAGGGGCAGGATGCCCCGCGCGCACGACAGCGCTGAATCGCAAAGGAATTGCCGAGATGGTTTCCCCCGTCGAAGGTCTGGCACTTACCAACATGCTCCGTGGCGAGCAGAGCTTCGGGCAATCCTTCGTCCAGGCGCAGCAGCTGGCCGCCGGCCCGCAATTCGAACTTGCATTCTTCAACACCCAGAATGCGTTGCTCGACAAGCTGAATGAGGAAGTGACCGAAATTCAGAACGGGGTGAACACCAACGGTGCCACAGCGCTGTTGAAAGTGAAGATCGCGCAGCTGGAAGACACCGGCGCCAAGATCTCCGACTACAAGAGCACCACCGACTCCAAGAGCAAGAAGATCGAGGCGGCGCTGGAATACATCACCGAACTTCAGAGCCTCGCGGATTCCTCAACGGCCGCCGAGTTCGATGAGAAGTTCGCCCTGCTGCGCGACACGCTTCAGAAAACGCCGAGCCCGACCTACGAGCAGTTCGGGAACCATGATCGCCTCAAGAAAACCAAAGTCGCCGCCCTGGCGGCCATCGATGCCCACAATCACAATAATTTCGCGACCCAGCAGGACATCGACGACACGCTCGCATTGCTGACGTCGATCCAGGACGATCTCAACGTATCCAAGGCGCTCGTCGACATTAACAGCGACATCGCGTTCGATCTGCAGCGTGCGAATTCGGCCAAGACACTTTCCGTACGCAGCGACGTGTTCGACATCGAAATTTCGGCACAGTCCGCCGCCACGGCTTCGATCGAGCAGCAGCAGGAACTCTATTCCAAGATCCTGACTGTGATCTCCCTCGCGTTCGATGCGTCCCAGGAGTTCACGAACTTCATCGCGCAGGAAGTGAATTTTGAGAAAAAGACCCCCGCCGGTTCGGTCCTGAACTTGTTTTCCTGAACCTGAACCCGCGCAGCATCGAACGGCCGGCGCCGGTCCCTCGATGGGGGCCGGCGCTTTGCTTTTTCGACCCGCTGCAACCGGCCAGAAGTTCATTCGATCCGGCAAGACTTGCCCTGCACACGGCAGCCGCTGCCCACCTCGTCGAGCCGGAATATTCATAACATATTGTTTTTACTTGTTATTTTTCTGGCACGGCCCTTGCGATGTACTGAGTGGAATCAGAAACGATCCGGCAATCGAGAATTTTGTCATGAACCGTCAATCGCCAGTAGAAGGAGAACCCACGCATGGCTGACATTTCCCTAAGTGCTGCCGTACGCAGTAATCTTCTGTCGCTCAGTGATACCGCAGGCCTCATCAGCCGGACGCAGGAGCGTCTGTCGACAGGCCTGAAGATCAACGGACCGATCGATGATGCAAAGATCTTCTTCGAGGCGAAGGCGCTCAACGACCGCGCCACCACTCTGTCGGAGAAGAAGGATGGCATCGATCAGGCCGTAAGTTCGGTTTCGGTCGCTCTCGAAGCGGTCAACGCAATCGACTCCATCGTCGATCAGCTGAAGGGCATTGCGATCAGTGCCCAATCCGCCTCAACGGCTGCCGAGTTCACCGAGTTGAACGCGCAGTACAACAATCTGGTCACACAGATCGGCAACGTGACAGCCGACGCCAGCTACCAGGGGACCAACCTGGTCAACGGTACCGGCACAACGCTGACGGTCTATTTCAGCGAAAGCACCTCGAGTGTGCTCTCCGTCTCATCGGTCGACCTTCGGCATAGTTCGAACGGTCTGTCGATTACAACAGGGGCCACGCTCAGTGCGTCGTCGCTGAATACCTGTGCGATCAACCAGCTCGATACGGCCATTGCCACCTTGAGTGCCAAGGCCAAGACGCTGGGCTCGAACGTCGCCCTGCTCCAGACCCGGCTCGACTTTACCGAGAGCTATGTCAACGAGCTCGAAAGCGGCGCCGACAAGCTACGCCTCGCCGACGTCACGGAAGAAGGTGCCAACCTGGTGGCGTTACAGACGCGCCAGCAGTTGGGAATTTCCGCCCTCTCCTTCGCCGGCCAGGCCGAACAGTCGGTCCTGTCCCTGTTCAACTAGACGAACTGACAGGAAACATTTCGAACGAGGGGGGCTCCGGCCCCCCTTTTTCTATCCCGATCACACCATCCCCATGAGCCACCGGACGAATTACCGCCGGCATGGTTAAATGTAATTAACTATATGTTTTTAAACAAATATTTAGGATACATGTTGCCGCCACTGCGGCAATTATTGCCGCCCGACCGGCAATAATTGCCGGTCGGCAAGCTTCGCCCCGCGGGCAACCCGTTGGTTTCACTGGATTCTCGATACTGGCACGGCAATTGCTGCCTGTTGGGTGGGACAAGAAGTCCCTCACACCAACGCCATAGTTAGGAGAACCCATCATGGCTGATATCTCACTTAGTTCTGCAGTACGCAGCAACCTTCTCACGCTTGCCCGAACGTCCGATCTGATTGATCGGACCCAGGACCGTCTGGCGACGGGCCTGAAGGTCAATGGTCCGGCCGACGACGCGAAGATCTTCTTCGAGGCCAAGGCGCTCAACGATCGCGCCTCCACCCTCAGTGAGAAGAAAGACGGCATCGACCAGGCCGTGAGCTCCGTTTCGGTTGCTCTCGAAGCGGTCAACGCGGTCGACTCCATCGTCGACCAGCTGAAGGGTATTGCCATCAGCGCGCAGTCCGCGTCGACGGCGGCCGAGTTCACTGAGTTGAAT
>JBDXCV010000001.1 GCA_039980135.1 Alphaproteobacteria bacterium | reverse complement strand
GCGGCTGCGAATGCAGCCGCCCTTTTTCGTTAACGGGGTCGTCTCGGGTGTCTAGGCCGCTGTCTCGACCCGGGAGAATTCAGCAACGCGTGGGCCAAATCCCAGCTGCTGGAGCCAGAACCGCTCCACATCGCGCAGGCTTTCGTTCGCCGCACCGAGTTTGTCTTCGTCGATCGAATCCGCCACCGCTTCCACATGACGCTCGAACATCTGTTCGAGGACGCGGCTGAGTTCAAGGCCCTTCTCCGTCAGCTTCACACGGACGGAGCGCCGATCATGGGAGGAGCGTTCCTGGTGAAGATAACCGTGTTCGGTCATCTTCTTGACGTTGTAGGAAACGTTCGAGCCGAGATAGTAGCCGCGCAGGGTCAGCTCTCCGACGGTCATCTCGTCGCCGCCGATATTATACAGGATCAGTGCCTGTACGTTGTTGATGTCGCGGATATCGTGACCTTCGAGCTCGGACTTGATCACCTCGAGAAACTGGCGATGCATCCGTTCGAGCAGGACGATCGTCGCTAGATAGGTCTGTTTCATTTTCCTGCGTCTCCCGTGTCCCGAGCGTTAATTCGAGCATTCAGGATCGCAGAAACAGGTTAAGGAGGGCTTAAACCGAACGCGGATTGGAATCCCGGCGTCAAACGGCAAAACCACACACGCATCGGGCTTAGCTGGCGTACGGGATACCGCCTGAAGGTGATCTACTCGGCAGCCTGAACCACATCGAATTCGGGTATATCGAGCTCCGGCAGCACCTTCTCCATAAAGATTTCAAGCTCCTCGATCACCGTCTCCTTCGGACACATCGCATAATGCCAGATGAGGCAAATATACTCCGACGGGATGCGCTCATAGGTGTGCTTCCACTCGGCGATCGTGTCTTCGACCGTCCCGCCGATGAAAATCCCGGTATCGACCATCCGATCCACCATCGCCGCATCGCTGTCGACGCCGTCCACCAGGAACGGGAAGAAAGAACCGTAAATATTCTTGTAGAATTCAGCGTCATAGGCCGCGAGCTGCTCGCGGAAATGCGCCTTGTCGCGTGAGAAATGCGGCCAGCGCACGATCGTTTGGTTGGCGCCGAACTGCAGATCACGCCCCGTCTTCTTGCCCTCGTCCACATAGACATTGGCGAGTTCGACCAGATGATCGGTCGGCGTGAAATACACCGGCGAAAAACCGTTTCGCGAACAGAAACGGATCGAGTCCGGGCTGGAACTTACCGCGACGAACACCGGCGGATGGGGATCCTGATAGGGTTTGGGGACGACCGAAACACGCCGGACGGTCGTGCCATCCGCATCTATTTCGCCTGGCGCCCCCATGCGTTGCGCGACAGATGCCGCGGGGAAATTTTCCACCCCTGTGTCGTAGGGATAGGGCGCCTTGTAATATTTGCCGTCGAACGCGACCGTCTCGTTCTCCCAGCAATCGACGACCTGCAGCACCCGCTCCTCGAAGAGCTCGCGGTTTTTTTCATCTACCGCGCTACCGTCCGACGCCGTCGCCTGAGCGTCGACATACTGCCCCAGAATATGCGCCCAGCGGGCCTGGTAACCCCGCGCAAATCCGGCAAAATACTTGCCCCGGGTCACGTGGTCCATGACCGACATTTCCTCGGCCATGCGGATCGGGTCGCGCGTCGCCGCGACATAACCGATGGTCCCGACACGGGCATTCTTTACGTGCTGGGACCACATGGCATTCACGATCCCCGGACTTGGTGCCAATTCATAACCTTCTGAATGGAGATGATGTTCGATGGTGCTCACACCCCAAACGCCGAGGTCGTCCGCCGCTTTGACGATGTCGACCATCTCGTGCAGCACATTGTTGTAAATCTCGGAATTTCGTCCGATGGGGCGCTTCGCCGCCCGGTCCGCTTCATCTGCGGCCGGCAATACCGGATACATGTTCACAATGACTTTAGGCCTGGCCATGTCCTACCCCCCAAATCTGGTTTCGCCCGCCCGGGCGCTTCACTCCCGCAAAAACACCTGAATCCCTGTAGAAAACTATATGCGCAGAACGCCCGGGGTGGAAAGTGCACAGGGCTTGGACCCGCGGCGCGTTGCGGCTATGTTTCCGGCCCTTTCAGGCAATTCTCAGGAGCGGTCATGGCCCGCGGCCCCTCGACACCGGTTGGTGCCTTTCCGCAGACACGCATGCGTCGCAATCGACGCTGGGACTGGTCGCGCCGCATGGTGCGCGAGAATTTGCTTTCGCCGGATGACTTCATCTGGCCGATCTTCGTTTGCGGCGGCAACGACCGGACAGAAGAAATCCCGACCATGCCGGGCGTCGTCCGCTATTCGCCAGACCGCCTGTCGGCCGCGGTCGGCGAGGCCAAGTCCCTGGGCATTCCCTCCGTGGCGCTGTTTCCCGCGACACCCGCAGAACTCAAAACGCCGGACGGCGCCGAAGCCTGGAACCCCGACAACCTGATGTGTCGGGCAATCCGGGCAATCAAGGATGCGCATCCGGATGTCGGCGTCATGTGTGACGTCGCACTCGATCCCTTCAACTCCGACGGACATGACGGGATCGTGCGTGACGGCCATGTGGTCAACGACGAAACCATCGAGGCGTTGTGCCGCCAGGCGCTGGTCCAGGTCGAGGCCGGCTGCGACATCATCTCACCGTCGGACATGATGGACGGACGGATCGGCGCCCTGCGCGAGGCACTCGATTCGAATGGCTATGACCGGGTGCTTCTGATGTCCTACGCCGCGAAATTCTCATCGGGATTCTACGGCCCGTTCCGCGATGCCATCGACAGCGCCGGGTTCCTGAAGGGCGAGACCAAGGACACATACCAGATGGACCCCGCCAACAGCGACGAGGCACTTCGTGAAGTCGCCCTCGATATCGACGAAGGCGCCGACATGATCATGGTGAAGCCCGGCCTCGCCTATCTCGACATCATCCAGCGGGTGAAGTCGCAGTTTGGGATCCCGACATTCGCCTACAATGTGAGCGGCGAGTACGCCATGCTGCGGTTCGCCGCCGATAACGGCGCGCTGGATTATGAGCGCGTGATGATGGAAACCCTGATGGCATTCAAGCGGGCGGGCTGCAGCGGTGTGCTGACCTATTTCGCCCTCGATGCCGCACGGCTTCTCAATGGCGACTGACGAAGACATACAGGTCTCGACAGAGGCACCGCCTCCGCTGATTGCCCGCTACAGCCAACAGGTCCAGTTCTGGCGTTTGCTCGCAATCCTGACCCTCGCCCTCATGTGCCTGATAATCCCATACGTGGCGCAGGGACCGGTTGAAGATTCCTGGCGCTTTGCGGGAGTCTTGATCGCCGCGGCATTGATCTGGGCCGGCGTCACCGCGCTTCGTATGCGCGATCGCAACCCCCAGGTACTGATCGATGAAAATGGCGTGTATTTCCGCGAATGGCTCGTGGGGACTATTCCCTGGGAAAACATCGAGTTTATCGCCCATTCGAGCCAGGTTCGTCGCGGTATCATCGCCTCGATCACCCGTACGCGACGCAAACCCTATCTCCTGTTCAAGTTCGCCGAACTGCCGAAAGTCCGCCCCACTGCGCCAATCCCCCTCTCATGGCTCCAGTTCGTGCGCGCCGAATTCGCGATCCAGGAGCCGATCATGCAGCAGTACGGCCTCGACACGCCGGTCAACGATATCCTCGCATCGATCCAGGACCACATCGCGCACTGGCAATCGGTTCACGAACCGGAAAGCGAAGGCGCGGACACGCCGGACCAGGAATCGCCGGAGAAGATCGGGTAGGTCCGAGAGATTAATTCACGCGATATTTTGTGTAATTACACATTTTACGGCGCCGCCTTGTCATTAGCGGCCTCGCGATCTAACTAAACGTCAGGTTGTCATGACGAAGGCGCAACATTGCGCCGCGGCTGTCGGCGTCCGGCCGTCGTTGGGGACAAAATAAGAGGAGAGACGAACATGACGGTACAGATCGGTAACACCGCGCCCGACTTCGAGGCACAGACGACAGAAGGGACAATCAATTTTCACGAATGGCTGGGCGATAGCTGGGGCGTGCTGTTTTCCCACCCCAAGGATTTCACCCCGGTCTGCACGACCGAGCTCGGCTATATGGCGAAGCTCAAGCCCGAATTTGACAAGCGTAACGTCAAGATCATCGGCCTGAGCGTGGACCCGGTCGACGACCATGAGAAGTGGGTCGGCGATATCGAGGAGACCCAGGGCGTCAAGGTGACCTACCCGCTGATCGGCGACAGCGAGCTCACGGTCGCCAAGCTCTACGGCATGCTCCCGGCAAACGAAGACGGTACCTCCGAAGGCCGCACCGCTGCCACGAACGCGACCGTCCGCAACGTCTACATTGTCGGCCCCGACAAGCAGGTCAAACTGGTGATCTCCTACCCGATGAGCACCGGTCGCAACTTCGACGAGATCCTGCGCGTCATCGATTCACTGCAGCTCACGGCCAACCACAAGGTGGCAACGCCGGTGAACTGGAAGGACGGCGAAGACGTCATCATCCTGCCCGCCGTGTCCGATGAAGACGCCAAAGCCGCCTACCCGGACGGCTGGAACGCGCCGCGGCCGTATCTTCGGATCGTCCCGCAACCGAAGTAACTATTTGCGGTTTTGATTCAGGGGCGCTCCCGGTCGGGGCGCCCCTTTTTCATGTATCAAGGGCGCGCACATTCCCATCGAAAAACCGGCGTATCGCGTGATCGTGCCAGCGGCCGGTCTTGCCATGAAATCCCACATGGCCACCGCCCGGCGTCAACGCGAGCGCCATTTCAGGCGGCATCGACGGCGCGTATCGGCGGTAAATATCCGCCGGTATCCACGGGTCGTCTTCCGCGTGTACCAGCAAGGTCGGGATAGTGACTTCGCCCAGGCGCGGGCCGGCCGCGCAACGCGCATAGTAGTCCTCGGCATCCGCGTAGCCATTGCTCGACGCGACCACGCCATCGTCGAAATTGCGGATCGAGTCGGCCCGATCCAGCGCGTCCATCTGCGCGGTGTTCAGGTCCAGCGGCCCGCCACGCCAATCCAGCTTCATACGGTCGAGCAGCCAGCGGTGATAGAGGCGGTTTCGCGGCGCCTCCAGACGGCGTGAAACCCTCGAAAGGTCGAGCGGAGTCGAAATGGTGACCGCGCGGGACACCCGCGAATCCTCGCCCGCCTCCGCCAGGTATTTGAGCAGGATGTTACCGCCAAGCGAGTATCCGACCGCGAACAGCTGCGCCGCGCCGTAACCCATGTTCGCCAACTCGTCGAACACCAGCGCCAGATCTTCGCTGCGCCCGGCGTGATACATCTGGCGGCAATCCTGGCGTGACGGCAATGCACCACGCAGGTTCAGGCGTAAAACCGTATTGCCTGCCTCCAATAGAAAACGCGCACTCGCGCGCACATAGGCGCTGTCCTCGCAGCCTGTGAGGCCGTGGATCAGGGTCACAAGGGTTTTTGGCTTATCCGGTGCGGGGTGCAGAACACCGTTCAGGCGGTCGCCGTTGTCTGCTTTGAAGTAGAGGCGCTCTCCAGGCCAGGGATCGAGGTCCGCCCGATCCCGCATGATGGTGTTGCGCAAAGTCTGAAGATCGCCGCCGAACCACGGCGCCCGCGCGCGAAATGGCGGCCAGCCGGACAACGGGTCAGGCGGCGGCGTCATCGGCGAAGAAAGTCCGCGACCGGTTCGATCTCCCCGGGCCGCGAAAATGTTGGCGCATGACCCACATCTGGTATTTCGACGAGCGCCGCGCAGGGTCCGCGTTTGGTCATCTCCCGGGCCGTTTCGGCCGGAAGCAGCAATGACTCGGCGCCGCGCACCACGAGCGTGTCGCAGGCAATCGCGTCCCACACGGGCCACAAGTTTACGTCCGTGGCCGGGTTCGCCTTCATCGGCACCGCGATTGCCGGGTCATAGGCGAGCGAATACGAGCCGTTGTCGGCCCTGCGGGCAGAGGTATCGGCGAGATGCGTCCACTCCGCGTCGTCCAGCGCCCCGAACGGCGCCCAAATCTGGCGGAGATAGGCCTCCAGGGCTGCCAGGTCGGGGAATTCGGGGTCGGTCCCGACATAGTCACGTATCCACTCCAGCGCGGCTTTCGGAATGAAGGGACCCACATCGTTGACGACCAGCTTGTCGATCGGCGTGTCGGCCATCGCGGCGAGCAACATGCCCATGATCCCGCCCATCGAGGTGCCGACAAAATCGATGCTGTCCGCCCCCAGTCGCGCCACCAATGCATTCACGTCCGCGAGATATTGCGGGAAGTCATAGCCCGACGGGTCGGCAAGCCAGCCGCTTCTGCCTCGTCCGACCACGTCCAGACAGATCACGCGCCGGTCCCCCGCCATTGTTTCGGCCAGCCTGTCAAACGAGCGTGCCGTCTGGGTCAACCCATGCACACAAAGAACAACCGGTGCGTCCGGTTCTCCCCACTCGGTGTAGTGCAGGCGATGAAAGCCAGATTGGCTTAATCCCCGGAAAGACCGTGACCGCATCACATCATGCCTCTAACGTCGTGTTGAAATGGCGCGCGAACCTAGCCCAGGGTCGCCCGTGTCACCAACCACCAATAGGCCGGCGAGAGCAGATATGGCGTCCATTCAAATTGCCCCACCGACAGCGGAAGACAAAGCGGCCTGGGCCGAGATGTTTGTCGGGTATCGCCGATTTTACGAGATGCCGGATGACCCCGACATCATCGAGCGCGTCTGGGGCTGGATCAACGATCCCGACCATCAAACCGAATGCCTGCTGGCCCGCGATGCCGATGGCGTCCCCATCGGCCTGGCACATTTCAGAAGCCTCGCGCGGCCCCTGTCCGGCACCGAGGCCGGCTTTCTCGACGATCTGTTTGTCGCGGAAGCGTCGCGCGGGAGCGGTGCGGCGGACGCGCTGATCAATGCCATCGCGGAGATCGGCCGTACCCGCGGCTGGTCATGGCTGCGCTGGTTCACGGCCGAGGACAATTACCGTGGCCGCGGCTTCTACGACCGGGTCGCACATGCCACGCCCTGGAAGACCTATCAGGTCGACCTCTAGGCCACGCCGATGCGTCTGATCTGCGGCACCATTTCCGGTCTGGCGATATTGCTGGCCGTCCCTGTCGGTATTGCGGTTCTGGCGGTGGTCGTGGTGCTGGTCATCTTCGCGACGGCGCAGACCGACACGAGCGGAGAGATCACACTGACAGGTCTAGATGGACCCGTCTCGGTGATCCGCGATGCTCATGCGGTGCCGCACATCTTTGCCGATACCCCGCTTGATGCTTATCGGGCCCTCGGGTTCGTCCACGCCCAGGACCGGTTCTTCCAGATGGAGTTCATGCGCCGCACAGCGGCCGGCCGCCTTGCCGAGGTCATCGGGACACCTGGTCTGCGTACCGACAGGTTCATGCGGACCCTCGGCATTTACCGCCTCGCGGAAGCCTCCGTCGAACAACTCTCGCCCGAAGCAACGGCCGTGATCGAAGCCTATGCCGAGGGGGTGAACGGCTGGATGAACGCCCCGGGGACCAAACGCCCGCCCGAGATGATCGTCCTCGGGTTGCCGTTCGAGTCGTGGCGTGCGGCCGACAGCGCGGCATGGGTACGGCTGATGTCGCTGCTCTTGTCCGGTGACTTCCGCACCGAACTGCTCCGCGCGGACCTGCACCATGTGCTGTCTCCTGACCAGATCAACGACCTGTGGCCGGACCAGCCGGACGACGCACCGACCACACTGTCTCGGGCGGCGGAGCCTTTGAACGGTTACGCCTCTGTGGCCGGTGCGATCCCCAACTTGTTTCCGGCCGCCAGCGCGTCGAACGAATGGGTCGTGTCCGGCAATCGCTCGGCGTCCGGCAAGCCGTTGCTCGCGAATGATCCCCATCTTGGCTTTGGCGCACCGGGCATGTGGCATCTCGCCCGGATCGTGACACCGGACTTCACCGCATCCGGCGGCGCGCTGCCGGGTCAACCCTTCTTCATGATCGGGCGCAATAACGATCTGTCCTGGGGACTGACCACCACCCACGCGGATACGCAAGACCTGTTCATCGAGCGCATCGACCCCCAGGACCCCGGTCGCTACCTGACGCCCGATGGGAGCCGGCCGTTCATTCTGCGCGGGGAGACCATCCGCGTGCGCGGACGTGGCACGCCCGAACGGCTCGTGGTTCGCACGACGCGCCATGGTCCTGTCCTGTCAGACATTTCAGACGATGCCGCGCGGGCCGCCGCCCCCGGGACCGTGATCGCGCTCGCCTTCGCTGCGCTGGGCGAAGATGACCGGACGGCCGAAGCGGTTCATGGCATCAACACAGCGAAAACGGTTGACGCGTTTCGCGCCGCGCTGCGTGATTTCCACGCACCCATGCAGAATGTGGTCTACGCCCATCGCGACGGCAGCTTCGGGGTCGTCGCCGCGGGCCGCCTGCCGATACGTCCCGGCGGGCCTGGCATGCGGCCGTTCCCCGGCTGGACCGGCGCGCATGACTGGGCCGGCTTCGTGCCCTTCGATGCGCTTCCACAGCGCCAGAACCCGCCCGACGGCGTGATCATCAATGCCAACAACCGGGTCGCACCCCGCAGCTACCCTCACACGATCAGCAACGACTGGCCGGACGGGTTCCGGGCCCGGCGGATCGAAAGCCTGATCGCCGAGCGCGAACACCATTCCTTGGAAAGTTTTGCGGCGATCCAGAATGATGTGCTCTCCCTCGGCGCGCGCGACCTCACCACCGCGATGCTGAACGCGCTGCCGACCGGCATCCGCAGCCAGGACATACCCGTGATGATGGCGGCCTGGGACGGGTCGATGGACGCGGACCGGGCGGAGCCCCTGATCTACGCCACCTGGTCGCATGCGCTCCGCCACCATCTGATGGACGACGAACTCGGTCCGTTCGCCGGACGTTATCGCGGTGTGCGGCCGCGTGTGATGGCGCGCATGCTCACGGAAAACTTAACCTGGTGTGACAACAGGCGAACGAACGCGACGGAGACCTGCGGACAGATCGTCGGCGCGGCCCTCGACGACGCCCTGGCTCAACTCCGCAAAAACCATGGCAAGAATACCGCAGCTTGGCGCTGGGGAGACGCGCATGAGGCAATTTTCCCGCATCCGTTGCTGCGTTTCGCGGGACCGCTGGCACGTCTCATCTCGCCCGCAATTGAAACCGGCGGTGGCGATCATACGATCAACCGGGGCACCTACCGGGATGTGAGAAACGCACGTTATCCCCACATACACGGCCCGGGCCTGCGCGCCATGTTCGACATGGCCGCACCCGACAGCGGACGTTTCATGATCGCGCCCGGTCAGTCCGGCCAGGTCACCTCGCCACATTACGGAGACCTCGCCGACGAATGGCGCGACGGCAACTACATCGTGTTAAATGGCACGCCGGATGAAATCCGGCGCACCGCCACATCCGAGCTTACATTGACGCCATGACCGTAACTATCGCCGACATCAACACTGCGGCTACGACAATCCGCGGGGATATCATCCGCACGCCGACAGTCCATGCGCCCGGCCTTTCACGCGAGGCCGGTTGCGACATCCACCTCAAGCTTGAGAGCCTGCAACTCACCGGATCGTTCAAGGCGCGTGGCGCGCGCTACCGGCTGGGCGCAATTGATCCGGCCACCGTGAACGGCGTTATCGCCTGCTCGGCCGGCAATCACGCCCAAGGCGTGGCGTATTTCGCGGCGCAAATGGGCATCTTCGCGACCATCGTCATGCCGCGCGAGACGCCCTTCGCCAAGATCTCCCGCACCGAACGCTATGGTGCACATGTTATTCTGCAGGGTGACAGCTTCACCGCGGCGCTCGCCTATACGCGGGATCTCGCGGCCACAGAAAACCTGACCTTCGTGCCGCCCTATGACGACGAACTGATCATCGCGGGCCAGGGCACCGCCGCGCTCGAGATGGCCGACGACGCACCCGATCTCGACGTGGTCCTGATTCCGGTCGGCGGCGGCGGGTTGATCGCCGGCTGCGCCATCGCGCTCAAGGCGCGCATGCCGGACGTCGAGATTATCGGCGTCGAGGCCGCGCTCTACGCATCCATGAAGGCCGCGCTCGCCGGCGAGGAAATCGAAGGCACCGGCGCCACTCTCGCCGAAGGCATCGCGGTCAAAACCCCGGGCGCACTGACCCTGCCCATCGTCGAAAAACTGGTCGATGATATCGTGACGGTCGGCGAACCCGAGATCGAGGCCGCGGTCGAACTGATGGCGGATACCGGCGGAGTCATTGTCGAGGGGGCGGGTGCCGTTCCGCTCGCGGCCGTCATGGATGACCGGCCCCGGTTTGAGGGCCGCCGGGTCGGCCTGATGGTCAGCGGCGGCAATATCGACATGCGCCTGTATGCCGCCGTCCTGCTTCGCGGGCTCGTGCGCGGTGGCCAGATGGTGCGGCTGCGGGTTCAGATTTCCGACGCGCCCGGGAATCTTGCACAGGTGAGCCAGTTGATCGGCGATGTCGGCGGCAACATCGTCGAAATTACACACCAACGCATGTTTTTCGACGTGCCGGTAAAAGAGACCTATATCGACATCGTGATCGAGACAAGAAATGCGGCGCACGCCAAGGAAATCGTTGAAAAGCTCGAGGCCGCGGGTCTTCAGACTCACCTGTTGAGCGATGTCGCGGGCGCGCGCAACCCGTAAAGCGGCGCCTAAACCGCTTCTTAACCTATCTTCGCCAATCTAGGCCTCGCGGATTTCCCCGCTTCCAATGGGCGTGTGATGCGATGCTTGTAATTGTCGGATGGGTAATGGTTCTCGGTTGCGTGCTCGGCGGCTATGTCGCGATGGGCGGCAAGCTGGGCGTACTTTATCAACCTTTCGAACTGGTGATCATTGGCGGTGCCGGCGTGGGTGCCTACATCACCTCGAACCCCAAGCATGTTCTGAAAAAAACCGGCAAGGGTTTCAAGACCGCGCTCAAGGGCCCGGCGAACTCAAAGGAAGATTATCTCGAACTCCTTTCGATGATGTACGCCACCTTCAAACTGGCGAAAGCCAAGGGCAACCTCGCACTCGAACAACACATCGAAAACCCCCACGACAGCGAACTGTTTTCGAACTTCCCCAATTTCAGCGGCGACCACCATGCCGTTGAGTTCTTCTGCGACTATCTGCGCCTGGTGACGCTGGGAACGGAAAACCCGCACGAACTCGAGGCCTTGATGGATGAGGAACTCGACGTCCATCATATGGAAGACGAACAGACCGCCACCGCCATGCAGCTTCTCAGCGACGGCTTCCCCGCGCTGGGCATCGTCGCGGCCGTGCTGGGTATCATCAAGACAATGGGCTCGATCACCGAGCCGCCCGAAATTCTCGGCAAGCTGATCGGCGGCGCCCTCGTCGGCACCTTCCTCGGTATTCTCCTCGCCTATGGTTTCGTCGGCCCGCTGGCCAGTGCCATCAAGATGGTCCAGGAGGCCAACAGCAAGTACCTGACCTGCCTGAAGGCCGGTATCCTCGCCCATGTCGCGGGCAACGCCCCGGCAGTTTCGGTCGAATTCGCACGCAAGACCCTGCTCAGCAGCGTCCGTCCGACATTCGCCGAACTCGAGGAAGCGACCGAGAACACGCCCGCCTAGTCCGGCGCCGGCAGGACGAGCGCGGACATGGCTGACGCAGGCAACCCCAACCAGCAACCCATCATCATCAAGAAGGTGAAGGGACATGGGCACGGCCATCATGGTGGTGCATGGAAAGTTGCGTATGCCGACTTCGTGACCGCGATGATGGCGTTCTTCCTGCTGCTCTGGCTCCTGAACGCGACGACCGAAGAACAGCGATCGGGGATCGCCGACTATTTCTCACCCGAATCCATCGCCTCACCCGGCAGCGGCTCGGGAAGTATCCTGGGTGGCACGACGATCGCGATTGACGGGAACAAGGTTTCTGCCGGCGGCCCGACCGAAGGCGCGAGCGTGCCCCTCCCGCCGCTGCCGTCAGGCGACGGTGAGGGCGGCGTCGAAGGCGACCTCGATACGGCCGGCGACGGTGGAGAAACCGAATTTCCGGAGAACGGATCGACCCAGTTCGCCGAGAACGGCGAAACCGACAAGCCGGACGACGGAACGATCGACGAAAGTGCCATCCAGCAAGCGATGGCCAAACGTGAACAGGCCCAGTTCGAAGCCGCGGCCGATGCATTACGTCAGGCCATTGAAAGCGTTCCCGAACTTGCCCAGCTGGAAGACAGCCTGTTGATCGAGCAAACCCCCGAGGGCCTGCGTATCCAACTCGTCGATCAGGCCGGCTATTCCATGTTCGCGCTTGGCAGTTCGCAGCCAAACGCAGAGACACGCAAACTCGTTCAACTCGTCTCGCGGGTCGTCAATCAGCTGTCGAACAAGATCTCGATCAGCGGCCACACGGACTCGCGCGGCTATCGTTCCGCCGAGGGATACACGAACTGGGAGCTCAGCTCCGACCGCGCGAACGCCGCGCGCCGGTTGCTGATCGAGTCCGGTCTCGGTTCCGAACGCATCGCGCTCGTTCAGGGCCGCGCCGACACCGATCCGCTCTTGCCGAGCGAGCCGGAGAGCGAACAGAATCGGCGCATCAGCATCGTGCTTCTGCGCGAGAATGAGGTGCCCCTCGAACTCGACGAGAAAACACTCGGCATCGACAGTTTGCCGGCGGCACCTTCGCCTGCCGCGCCTGGCACCAATGATTTCGGCGCCAACGACAGTAACGGTCCCGCCGTCATCGAACCGGCCCGGAAGACGGAAATCGACAACCACCAGAATTCAGGCTAGGCCCGACACCCACCAGAGGCCTGGCTTTGCGCGACACGTTCGACATCGTTAGAATTCAGAACGATTCGCGATCATCCGCCCGGACCAGTGCATGACCAGCCAAGCACCGAAACCCCCGCTTGTATTCTATCGGACGGGTCCGATGCCCTGTCCGTATCTGGATGGCCGCGTCGAACGGAACCTGTTTACCGAATTGCGCGGCGCGCAGGCCCAGGATCTGCACGATCAGCTCGCACTTGCCGGCTTTCGACGTTCGCACCACATCGTCTATCGACCCGCTTGCCCGGGTTGCAACGGTTGCGTCCCGATCCGGGTTCCCGTTGAAGCGTTTGTGCCTAGCCGTTCCCAGCAACGGGTTTGGAACAGGAATTCGGACCTTGTCGTCACGACCGGCGCCGCACGCGCCACCGACGAACATTACGATCTCTTCTTTCGCTACCAGCGCGACCGGCACAGCGGCGGTGAGATGGCCGCGATGTCATTCTCCGACTTTCGCGCCATGGTCGAGGATTCCGTCGTGGAAACCGAGTTGATGTCGATCCGGGACGCTTCCGGCGCGCTCCTGGGAGCGTGTCTCACCGACGTCCTCTCGACCGGCCTTTCAGCGGTATACAGCTATTTCGAGCCGTCCGAGGACCGTCGGAGCCTCGGCACGTTCAGCATTCTGCAGCTTGTCCGCGAAGCGGCCGCCCGAAAACGTCTCTATGTGTATCTGGGTTACTGGATCGAGGGCTGCGCCAAGATGACGTACAAGAGCCGATTTCAGCCAATCGAACATCTGAGCCCGAAAGGCTGGAGCGACGCGCAGCTTCCGAGCAGCGAACCACCGCGCTGAGCCGACCGTCATACTTTTGTATGGCGTGTGCGCCGTTGCGCGCCCCAACCCACTGACATAAAGTCGTTTCTGCAGATTGTGATCGATCCGCGGTCGCAAGATGCTGCACAGCACCCGCCCAAACAATAAGTGCGAAAATCAGGCTGGGGCGAAAAACACGAACACGCACCTCAGGGAGCAATCCATGGAACGACGTAAATTTATCAAAGCCGCCGGTGTCGCCGGCGTCACCGGCGCAGCAGCAGCTGCTTCGGCCTTTCCGAAACCAGCCATCGCACAGGACCGGATCGAGTTCGCAATGGTCTCGACCTGGCCACGCGATTTCCCGGGCCTTGGCACCGGCGCACAGCGCCTCGCCGAGCGTATCGCGACCATGAGTGAAGGCCGCATTCAGATGCAGTACTTCTCCGCCGGTGAGCGCGTCGGCGCGTTCGATAGCTTCGACGAAGTCGCTTCGGGCAATGCGCAGGGCTATCACGCCGCCGACTATTACTGGAAAGGCAAGCATCCGGGCTGGGCGTTCTTCACCGCCGTCCCGTTCGGCCTGACCTACACCGAGATGAATGGCTGGATCCGCTTTGGCGGTGGCCAGGAACTCTGGGATGAGCTCGCGGGCGAGTTCGGCCTCAAAGGCTTGATGGCGGGTAACACCGGCGTCCAGATGGGCGGCTGGTTCCGCAAGGAAATCAACTCCGCCGACGACCTCAAGGGTCTGAAGATGCGTATCCCGGGCCTCGGCGGCGACGTCATGGCCAAGCTGGGTGCCTCGCCGGTCTCTCTCCCGGGTGGTCAGATTTACGAAAACCTGGTTTCGGGCGCGATCGACGCCACCGAGTGGGTGGGCCCGTGGAACGATGGCTTCATGAAGTTCTACGAAGCTGCCAAGTTCTACTACTATCCGGGCATGCACGAGCCGGGCTCGATGCTCGCCCTCGGGCTGAACGCCTCATTCTGGGGCAAGCTGTCCAAGTCGGATCAGGCCATCATCGAGGCGGCTGCGGCCTCCGAGAATGACTGGATGATGTCAGAGTACAACGCCAAGTCAGGTGCGGCGCTGAAGGACCTGATCGCGAATCAGGGCGTCCAGCTTCGTCAGTTCTCGGACGATACCTATGACAGCTTCGGCGAAGCCGCCGAAGAGGTCTTCGATGAAGTGCAGGCCCATAGCGATCTGTCCAAGCGTATCTACGAAAGCTTCCTGCAGGCTCGCTCTGACATCGGCGCCTGGACCAATATTTCGGACCAGGCCTATGTTCAGCAGCGTAACCGCGTTCTCGGCCTGTAGGCGCGAAGACCGCACGAAACATGGGGCGGGGCCTTCGGGCTCCGCCCTCCATGTTTCGTTTGTCTTTTAAGCCCGCCACCCGCCGTCCCGGCGGGCAACCGGGCATTTCAGGACAGCGAGACCGGCGAAATCCATGACGGATACAACGGCAGCCTCCCCCCCCGCAGATACGGGCTTAGCGCCGGTCGCTTTGCGTTCGTTCGCCTTGTCGGTGGTGGGACTCGCCTTCCTGTACGTCCTCAACAACTACCTCACCTTCTGGCAGGACTGGCCCGGCGTCTCGAACCTGTTCGCCCATATGGGCTGGTTCGGTTTCGACACACTGCGCAATCCGCTGTCCGGCGGCGCGGCAACACTCGCCTGGATTCAGCTGGCGAGTTATCTGGTGATCGTCCTTGCCGTAATCGGCTTTGTGGTCTCGACACCGCAACGCCTCCTGCACGAGGAAGCCGCCCGGCTTGGTGCGATCGCCGCCTACATCGTGCGCGCCGCATTCTGGGCCGTGCTCATCGTCGGCATCGGCGACGCCGTCATTTCCTTCTTGCGCGTCGAGGGCTTTCTCAGCGCTTTCGTCGGGGCCGACCTGGAAAAGCAACTGGGCATTTCCCGCGTCCGGGGCACCTATGTGCACATGCCGTTGATTGGCATCGCCTGCATCATCGCCTATTTTGTTCGCACCCTCGGCTTCACCTGGCTGGCGCTGCTGGTCGTGGTCGCCGAACTCCAGATCGTTATTGCCCGCTTCGTATTTTCCTATGAACAGGCGTTCATGGGCGATCTCGTACGCTTCTGGTATGCGGGCCTGTTCCTGTTTGCCAGTGCCTATGCGCTGGTCGAAGAAGGCCATGTGCGGGTGGATGTTCTCTATGCAGGTTTCGGGCCGCGCGGCAAGGCATGGACGAATGTACTCGGTTGCCTGTTTCTCGGTGCCCCGCTTTGCTGGGTGATCATCTCGCTGGGCATGTGGTCCAAGGCGGCGGTTATCAACAGCCCGATCCTCGCTTTCGAGGTTACGCAGGCCGGGTTCGGCATGTTCGTCAAATACCTCATGGCGGGATTCCTGGCGGTGTTCGCATTGTCCATGCTGGTCCAGTTCATGAACTACTTCCTCGCCAACGCCGCCGAGTTGCGCGAAGAGCCCGGTCGCCCGAAACGGCCTGCCGGCCTCAACGACGCCTAACCCGCGGGATCAGCACTGATGGAACTCTTCTTCGTAGCTTTGCTGGTCCTGATCATGGCGGGTGCCCTGGGCATGGGCTTCCCCGTCGCGTTCGCCCTGCCGGGGGCGGCGATCCTGACGATCGGCCTCGCCGCCCTCACCGGCGTGATATTCGCCGGGGATACGGGCGCCTACTTCGCCCAGGATGGCCCCATCCAGTGGCTTACCGCGGGGGTGACCAACTTCAGAGGGGTCTATTGGGAAGTCGAACGCGACACGCTGATCGCGGTGCCGCTCTTCGTGTTCATGGGCATCATGCTGCAGCGCTCGAAGATCGCCGAAGATCTTCTGGTCACGATGGCGCAGCTGTTCGGCCCCGTGCCCGGCGGTCTCGGCATCTCGGTGGTCTTTGTCGGCGCGCTGCTCGCCGCTACCACGGGCATCGTCGGCGCGACGGTCGTCGCCATGGGTCTCATTTCCCTGCCCGCGATGCTGCGCAATAATTACTCAAAGCCACTCGCGACGGGTACGATCGCCGCGTCGGGCACGCTCGGCCAGATCATCCCGCCATCGATCGTCCTTATCATCCTGGCCGACCAGCTCTCGAACGCAACCGATCAGGCCAGTACCGCGCGCAAGCTGGAGTACAAGTTCGGCACCGGCGAGATCACGATGCCGAGCGAGTTCGACATCACCTCGACCAGCGCCGGCGACATGTTCCTCGGCGCCCTGCTGCCGGGGATGGTTCTCGTCGGTCTCTACGCCCTGTATATCCTGGTGTTCGCCTTCCTGAAGAAAGGCTCGGCACCGCCCGTCCCCTATGAGGGCCGTTACGACATCCGCTTCGCCGGCCGGGTCCTGCTGGCGCTGGTGCCGCCGCTGACCCTGATCCTCGCGGTCCTCGGCTCGATCATCATGGGTATCGCCACCGTCAATCAGGCCGGTGCCATCGGCGCCGTCGGCGCCATGATCATGGCCGGCTACCGGCTCAAGGACGGCCAACGCGGCGCCTTCTACCCCGCCATCCTGGCGATTGTCTCCATCGCCGCGGTCCTCATTCTGGGCAACCAGTTCGATCTGAACGTGAAATCCATCGACGACGGCACGGACGCGCTCGGGGTGACCCTCGCCGCAATCGCCGTGGTGGCGCTACTTGTCGCCGTCATCTGGAGCGCCTGGCGCACCCTCAAGATCGACGACACCCTGCGCGGGGTGATGGTGGAGACGGCAAAGACAACGTCCATGGTCTTCATCATCCTGCTCGGCGCGGCAATGCTGACGGCCGCCTTCCGTGCCTTCGGCGGCGAAGAGCTGGTCAGAGAGTTCCTGGGCGGTCTGCCGGGCGGCTTCTGGACGCAGTTCGTCGTGGTTATGGCCGTGATCTTCGTTCTCGGCTTCTTCCTCGACTTCATCGAGATCGCGGTCGTGGTGGTTCCGATCATCGCACCGATCCTGCTGGCCGATCCGTCGGCCAACATCTCGGCCGTCTGGCTGGGCGTGATGATCGGCGTCAACATGCAGACGTCGTTCCTGACGCCTCCCTTTGGCTTCGCCCTGTTCTATCTGCGCGGCGTCGCCCCGCCGGAAGTCAAAACCACCGACATGTACAAGGGTGTGACGGTCTTCATCGGCTTGCAGCTGGTCGGCCTCGCCATCGTCGGCTTCTTCCCGGGCCTGGTAAACTTCCTGCCCAACAAGTCGTTCCTCTCGGCCGATACGGCACCGCCGCCACAAAACCCCCGTCTGCAGGCCTGTATCGAAGAACATCTGTTCAGTTTCTATGACGCGAACGGTAACCAGATTCAGGCTGCCATCAACAACGCCCACCAATTGAACCTGTCGGTTCTGCCCGAATCTCATGCCAATGCGCTGCGCGCCAGCCTGGACAAGGCTGACAACGTATTCGCGCGGGTTGACGATGTGCGCACCGCGGCGGCCAGCGTGGTCGCATTCATCCCGGACTACGAGCCGTTCCATCGTCAGGTCCGCCGTCTCGAATCCGATGCTCGAAAAGTCGACGGGGAAATCGACGAAATTCGCAACGAGATATTCCAGCTCAAGCGTGACGAAGACACGGAGGGCGCTCTCGATGCCGAGCACGAAATCGAGGAATTACTCGCCCATCAAGCGGAACTCCGATCGCGGATTCCCGTCGAATGGAAGGACATCCGCAAGCAGTTCGTCGATCTGACAGGTGCCGAGCGCAAGGCCCGTCTCGCCTACCGTCGCACGGTCGACGAGGCTTATGGGCCGGTCCACGACATTCGTGAGATTCTGGCCGACACTGAAGCCCTGGCCGCCATCGGCGACCAGCTTACTGCGCTGCAGGGGGTGGTCGCAACGGCCAGCCCGGAAGAAGCTTCTGCGGCCATCCGCGCATTCTCCAGCAACAGCCTGTCCGGTCTCGCCCAGGTCAACGACATACGCAGCCCGCTGTCCAAAGCTCGCCGCGCACTCTCACCGCGCCGCCTGAACCGTGATACGGCGAACGCGGAGGTCGCGAAAGCGATCGCGGCCCATGCCGCCGAGGTGGAATGGCGCACGCGTGCGGACGCGGTCCTGTCGGGCGAACTGGCGACCTACAACGCGGCGATCCGGACATCCATCGGGCTTCGACTGCAGGACCGGCTGCCGGACGAGATTACCGGCAACATCGCAAGCTGCCTAGCCGTGCACAGGGATATCTCCCTGAACTTCTAGGACGCAACCCGCCGATCAAAGCGAAACGGCCGCCGCCTCGTCATGAGGCTGGCGGCCGTTTGATTCAGAGGCTGTCGAACGGCCTAGACACCGCGTTTGCGGATCGCAAACTTCCAGACCAGAGGCAGAACCGCCGCCGCAAGCGCGATCTTCACGAACGCGCCGATGATGAACGGGCTGAATCCGTTTGCGAGTGCCGCCTGAAAATTATTCAGGAAGACTGCAAGCCAGGTCACGCCCAGTGCAAAGATAACGATTGTCCCCACGAACATCGCCACGAAGGTCAGCGGAACACTGCGATCCCAGCCTTTTTCGCCCAGCCATCCAACCAGCATCGCGGCGACGAGGAATCCGACCAGATAGCCGGTCGTCGGACCGGCGAAATAGGCGAGACCGCCGCCGCTGGCGAAAACCGGCAACCCCACGGCACCTTCGGCGAGATACAGAAGCAGGGTTACGCCGGCGAGACGAAAGCCAAACGACATTCCGATCACCAGCACCGCAAATGTCTGCATCGTCATCGGGACCGGCCACATCGGGACCTGGGTCTTGGCCGACAGCGCCATCAGGATGCTGCCTGCGACCGCCAGAAGCGCCATGCGGAGCAAACCACCCGATTGCCGCGGCCAAATCGTATCGATCAACGTGGGCGCTGTACCTGCTGATACCTGCATGAATTCTCTCCAGTTCGCGTGTAGTCACTTTTCTGACTGTTATCAGCTTCCCGGACCGCTGCCAATAATCCCGGGCACCGGCGACCCCTATGAAAAACGCGGCGCCGTCGGGAAACCGCGCGGCACCTTGCGTCCCGCCTGGGCACGCTTGCCGATCCAATCCTTGAGTTCATCCTTCGGGAATGTCCGATGCCGGTCACCCGTCCGCGTGGTGAGGCCATCCGACATCACGAACGTCGCAACATCCGCCAGGCTGTCGCCCGTTCCGTAGCTCTGCAATTTCACCCCGCGGCCACGCGACATCTCGGGGAGTTCCGACAACGGGAAGACGACCATCTTCCGTTTCTTGCCGAGCACCGCGATATGGTCGCCATCAGCCCGCGCACAGGCCACCGCCTCCACATCACCCTTCACGTTGAGAACCTGCTTGCCGCTCCTGGTCTGGGCGACAACCTCGTCCTCGGGCACGACGAACCCGCGCCCGTCGCTCGACGCGACGACCATTTTATCGCCGGGTTTGTGCACCTTGAGGGTCACGATTTCCGCATCATTGCCGAGATCGAACATCAGGCGCAGCGGCTCGCCATGCCCGCGCCCGCCCGGCAGCTTGTCCACCGCCACGGTGTAGAAGCGCCCGTTCGTTGCGAACACCAGTAACTTGTCGGTTGTCTCGGCCGGGATGACGAACTTGCCGCGATCACCTTCCTTGAACTTGAGCTCCTTGGGGTCGATCCCCTGTCCCTTGATTGTGCGTACCCAGCCCTTTTCGGAGCACACGATGGTCACCGGCTCGCGTTCGATCATCGCCTCGACCGGCACGGCAACGGGTTCGGGCGCATCGGCGATTTCGGTGCGCCGGCGGCCCAGGTCCGTCTTGGGGCCGAAGGCCTTCTTGAGGTCGGCGATCTCGTCTGCGAGACGCTTTGTCCGCTTGGCCTTGTCGCGAAGCAGGGCCTTCAGGGTTTTCTGCTCGCCTTCGAGCCCCTCGATCTCTTCGCGGATGGCGATTTCCTCGAGCCGCCGCAACGAGCGCAGGCGCATGTTCAGGATCGCATCGACCTGGGCATCGTTCAATTCCCAGCGCTTCTTCATGACCGCGCGCGGATCGTCCTCCTCGCGGATCACCGCGATCACCTCGTCGAGGTTGAGGAAGACGACCATGTAGCCTTTCAAAACGTCCAGACGGTCCGCAATCTTCTCCAAACGGTATTTCGTCCGGCGCACCAGAACGTCGTGGCGATGGTCCAGATAGGCCTGGAGCACTTCGCGCAGATCCATCACCCGCGGTACGGTCTCGGCATCCAGCACGTTCATGTTCAACCCGATACGGGACTCCATGTCCGTGTTGCGGAACAGGCTCTCCATGAGCATTTCTGCCGTAACGTTGCGGCTCTTGGGCTCCAGAACCAGACGGATATCGTCGGCCGATTCTTCGCGGATATCACCAAGCAGCGGGAGCTTGCGCGCATGCATCAACTCCGCGATGCGTTCGACCAGCCGCGATTTCTGAACCTGATAGGGAATTTCGGTGACGACGACCTGATACTGGCCGCGCCCCAGAGATTCTTCCTCCCAGCGCGCGCGAATGCGGAAACTGCCCCGACCACTGGCGTAGGCTTCGATCACGGTCTCGCGATCCTCGACGAGCACACCGCCGGTCGGGAAATCCGGCCCCGGCATCAGCGACACCAGCTTGGCGATCGTCGCATTCGGGGTTTTCAGCAGATGCGCCAACGCGTTGCAGATTTCACCCACATTATGAGGCGGAATGCTGGTCGCCATGCCCACCGCGATGCCCGTCGCGCCATTGGCGAGCAAATTCGGAAAATTCGACGGCAGGACGACCGGCTCATCGCCTTCGCCGTCATAGGTATCGCGAAAATCGACCGCGTCCTCGTCGATTCCGTCGAGCAAGGCCTGCGCGACCGCGGTCATCCGCGCTTCGGTGTAGCGCATCGCCGCGGCGTTATCGCCATCGATATTGCCGAAGTTCCCCTGCCCGTCCACCAGCGGATAGCGAACCGCAAATTCCTGGGCCAGCCGCACCATCGCATCGTAGATCGCCTGGTCGCCATGGGGGTGATACTTGCCCATCACGTCGCCGACGACGCGCGCGCATTTCTTGTAACCCTGATCGGGGTCGAGACGCAGTTGACGCATCGCATGCAGCAAGCGCCGGTGCACCGGCTTCAGCCCGTCGCGCACATCCGGCAGGGACCGCGCCATGATCGTCGAGAGCGCATAGCTCAGATAGCGCTCGCTCAGCGCGTCCTTGAACGCCTCCTGACGAATTTCACCGCCGATTACCGTCATTCTCAAAGCTCCGTTACACAACATGCCCTTTTAGGGTGTGCGCATGAGTCACCTCAAGAATCCGGCGCATCTTTCTCGCCATCCTCTTCGGCCAAGCCCGAACGCCGGCTGACCAGGGATTCGAGGCGCGTACGCGCGGGCGGCAAAGGCCTGTCCAGCGGATCAAACGCATGCCGGGCCAGGAAGTGGCCTGTCAGGCGCAAGCCCGCGGTAAAATCGGCCGCCGTCGCGCCCCGACCCCGCCCGTCCGGCTGAAGGAACAACGGCAACGTCAGCATACGGTCGGCGTAGGGCGCGCCGGCCTCGCGTGATACGGCCCTGCCCGTCCGGGGGCTGACATACACAAGATCGGCGGTCACGCCCGTGGCCGCGCAGGCTTGCAGGTCGAGTCCGAACCCGAGTTCACCCAGCAAGCCCATTTCCCACTGGATATATACGGCGGGCCAAATTTCCTCATCGCCATCGGTGAGCGCGTCGAACAATGCTGCCGTCGCGTCGAAAAGACCCGGGTGGGGCTCACGCTCGGGTATCACCGTCTCCGTCACCGCGCAGGCCGCCGACAGGGCTGCGAGCCGTGCCGGATCATCCATGATCTGGGCGGCCGTGTGCCGGGACGGCTCGATCGTGAACCGGCCCAGATGTTCGGTCAGGCGCGCGCGCCAGACGGCATCCACTAGGTTGCCCGGCTCGACCGTCGCGCGCTTGCTCCGCGACGCCCCGCCATGCACCAGACCGGCGTGTCGCCCGTGCTCGCGTGTCAGAATCTGAACGACCGCCGCCCCTTCGCCATGGGGCCGGGCGGCCAGCACAAACCCCTCGTCACGCCAGTCCATGGTGCCGCAGATTCGGGTGATTAAGCATCATAGCGCAGGCCCCAATCGCGGAAATGGCTCGGATCCTCGGCCCATTTCTCGCGCACCCGCACCCGCACGAACAAATGCACCGGCCGTTCGAGGATCTCCGCCAGTTCCGCCTGGGCGTCGGCCCGGATGCGCTTGATCATCTGCCCCCCCTTGCCGAGGACAATACCCTTCTGCGACTCCCGCGAGACGGTCAGATTCTGTTCGATGCGCACGCTGCCGTTGTCGAACTCTTCCCAACTCTCGGTTTCGACCGAGAGGGAATAGGGAATTTCCTGGTGCAGCACGAAATACGCCTTCTCGCGGGTCACCTCGGCCGCAAACAGGCGCTGCGGCAGGTCGGATATCTCGTCCTCGGGGAACAGCCAGGGTCCCGGCATCATCAGGCCAAGGAAATGCGTCTCCAGATCGTCCACGCCGTTGCCGTTCAGGGCCGATATCATGAACGTCGAATCGAACCGCGCCATGCCGTTCAGGGTCTCGGAGAGGGTCAGCAGGACCTCGCGCTTGAGCCCATCCACTTTGTTGAGAACCAGCACCGTGGGGCTCGAATGCATCTCGAGACCCTCGATAATCCGTTCCACGTCGCGATCGATTCCCCGTTTGGCGTCCACCAGCACCGCAATCACATCCGCGTCGGACGCCCCGCCCCACGCTGCGTCCACCATCGCGCGATCGAGACGGCGCTTCGGGGCGAAGATACCCGGCGTATCGGTATAGATAATCTGGGTCCGGTCCTTGATGGCGATGCCACGCACACGCATCCGCGTGGTCTGCACCTTCGGGCTGACAATCGTTACCTTGGCGCCGACCAGCCGGTTGACCAATGTCGACTTGCCGGCATTCGGCGCGCCGAGGACGGACACAAATCCGCAACGGGTCCCGCCTTCACCCGATGAGACATTCGGCGCGTCAGTCATCATGATCAATTCCGAGCATCCGGAGCATTATAGCCGCGCCTTCGCGTTCGGCCGCGCGTTTACTCGGCCCCGTCGCCTGAACCGGCTTGACCCCCTCGATTCTGACCTCGACCTTGAACAACGGCGCGTGATCCGGACCGTCGCGGCCCACATCATGATAGCTAGGCAAACCTCGCCCGCCCGCCTGGGCCCATTCCTGCAAGGCCGTCTTGGGGTCGCGTGGTGGCCGCGACACGGTCTCCATCATCGGCGCCCAAATACCGCGGATAAACGTCTCCGCGACGGCAAGTCCGCCGTCCCGGTACAGCGCCGCGATCAACGCCTCGACCACATCGGCGACGATGGCTTCGTTCGTCACGCCCGGACCCGCCAGAATATAGGGCGCGAGGCCGAGCTCTGCGCCGACCTGCGCCAGAGATCCGGCATTTACCAATGCGGCGAACCGTCGGCCGATCTCACCTTCCTTCTCATCGGGGAACCGGTCGAGCAGCATCCGAGCAACCACCAGCCCGAGTACCCGGTCTCCGAGAAACTCGAGGCGCTCATAGGAATGGACTGAATCGCGGCTGGCGTGGGTCAGCGCGCGCTCAAGGAGGGTGCGGTTTGTGAAAACATGGCCGAGCGCACGCTCGAGTGCACCAAGATCGGACGCGTCGGCCATCAGTCCACGGAATCGAAAATGCGATTGAAGCGCGTCGCCTGGATCCAGCGCCACGGCTCCAGCCAGCCCGCGGTACCGTCGGTCGAGAAGAATAGTATTTCCGCCCGCCCGATTAGATTTTCCGCCGGAACGAAACCCCAACCCCGGCTGTCGTTGCTGTCGTCGCGATTGTCGCCCATGGCAAAATAGTTGCCGGCTGGCACCACGAATTCGCGGCTGTTGTCCGCCGGCCCTCGATCGCCAAAGCCCTCGCGGATTATATATGTACGGCCGTTCGGCAAGGTCTCCTCATATTGCGGGACCCGGCGCACCTGGCCGCCGCCGTCGCGCGAGATATGGTCGTCAATACGCCGCCGAGGCACCACATTGCCGTTGATGCTCAACCGGCCGCCGGCCATCTGAATGTGATCGCCGGGCATGCCGACAATCCGCTTGATGAAGTCCTCCCGGTTGGTCGGCGGGTGGCGGAACACTGCCACGTCACCGCGATCCGGCGTGCCGCCAAAAACCCGCCCATTGAAAAATCCGAGCCCAAACGGAAGCGAATAGCGGCTATAGCCGTAGGAGAATTTGGACACGAACAGATAGTCGCCGATCAACAAGGTCGGGATCATGGACCCCGATGGAATGTTGAAGGGCTGAAACAGAAACGTGCGCACCACCCCCGCGATCAGCAACGCGTAGATGATCGTCCGCACCGTTTCCATGGTGCCGCCGGTTTTCTTGCTGCGGTCTTTCGCCATGTCTGCCTGTTTCGATTAGTGATCCGATTGCGCTGAAGTCCGATGACCACCGGGTGCGCGCAGTGACGCGCGTTCTAGCTGTCTCACCGGGATTTCGCCAGTCACGAATTCCGGCACCCGGGTGAGGCCCGCCGGATCAATCGCCCGGATCGGGGATTGCCGAGATGATGACGATGGCCTGTGCGATCGGCGGTTCGTCCGTGAGAGACAGTTCAATCAGCGGTTTCATGCCCGGCGGCGTGATCTCCGCCAGGCGTGCCGCGGCCCCGTTGGTCAGCGCCATGGTCGGCTTGCCAGAAGGCAAATTTACAACCCCCATGTCGCGCCAGAACACGCCTTTTCGAAAGCCGGTGCCCAGCGCCTTCGAGCAGGCTTCCTTCGCCGCATATCGTTTGGCATAGCTATCCGCCCGGTTCGCACGGCGGTCCGATTTCACCCGCTCGATTTCGGTGAAACAGCGCTGCACGAACTTGTCGCCGAACCGCGCCAGGGTGCGCTCGATCCGGGTGATGTCGATCAGGTCGCTGCCGAGACCAATGATCATCGGGTACATGGGCAGTACGGGGGCGGAGGGCGGATTCTGGGCGTCGTCTTCGCTCATGCGCTCGCCTCACCCTTCGCGTCCGAACGGGCCGCGTCCATCAGGGAACGCATGCGCCTGATCGAACTGTCGAGCCCGCCGAAAATTGCCTCGCCGATGATGAAATGACCGATGTTCAACTCGACGATCTGCCCGATCGCGGCAATCGGCGCCACCGTGTCGAATGTGATCCCGTGGCCGGCATGGATCTGCAATCCGAGTTCCGATCCGTAGGCGGCCGCATCCATGATCCGCGCCAGCTGCTCAGCGGCTACGTCTTCATGGCCATCGATTATGGCATCGCAATAGGCGCCGACGTGAATTTCAACAGCGGGCGCCCCGATCGAATGAGAGGCATCCATCTGGCGTCGGTCCGGCTCGATGAACATCGAAACAATTGCCTTGTTCCCCGTCAGCCGGTCGACGAAATGTTTCAGATGGTTGTGCCCCGAGGCGACATCGAGCCCGCCTTCGGTCGTGCGCTCCTCGCGACGCTCCGGCACGATACACACGGCGTGCGGCACATGGCGCAACGCGATCTCGAGCATCTCATCCGTGGCCGCCATTTCCAGGGTCAGCGGTATATCGATCGTCTCCATGAGCCGGGCCAGGTCGTCGTCGGAAATATGCCGACGGTCTTCGCGCAGATGCGCGACGATGCTGTCCGCACCCGCGGCCGCGGCCGCTCGGGCCGCGCGCACCGGATCAGGATGCCCGCCGCCTCGTGCGTTTCGAATGGTCGCAACATGATCGACGTTGACGCCGAGCCGTAAATCAGAAGCCATTGGAGTATCTCGTTATTCCCGGGTTCGCCGGTAGAATTGTCGCGCAAGGCCCCAAAGGTCAACCCGGCGACGGTCCCTCTGGGGGCCGGCGGCTAGCTGCGTGCACGCTCGACAGTGCTGACGGGCCTTCGCCCGCGCAGGCTGGTGACAATATTGTTGAGATGTTTCGCGTCCTCGACCTCGATATCGACCACCATATCGAAGAAATCTGCAGTCCTGTTCGTGAACTTCAGGTTCGAGATATTTCCCCGGGCCGCCGCGATGGTCTCCGCCATCTCCGCAAGGCTCCCGGGTTCGTTCATCAGGGTGATGTTCAGGCGGCTGACCTGTGCCCTCATACCGTCCTGCTCCCGGTCCCAGTCGACATCGATCCAGCGCTCTGGACTGTCGGCGAAGGCTTCGAGGGTCATGCAGTCTATCGTGTGAACGGTGGTTCCCTTACCCGTGGTCATAATCCCGACGATGCGGTCGCCGGGCAGCGGGTAGCAGCATTTGGCCATGTGGACCGCGACCCCCGGCGTCAGGCCGCTGATGGGGACGGCGTGTTCGCCTTCCGCCGGTTGCGGGCGCCGCCGCCGGAGTGAGAATATCGATCCGCCTGGCTTCTTGCCGCCGACCTCTTCGGCCCGGTCTGGAAAGATCGACCGGACCACATCGCTGCCGGTGTAGACACCCTGCCCGACCATCGCGAACAGATCGTCGCTTGAGTCTGCGTGGAACTCGCGTAAGGCCGTGTCGAGGTTGATATCGGAAAGCGTTTCCCCGAAACGGCCAAATGCCTTTTCGACGATGCTTCGACCCAGATCGACATACTGGCGCATCTGGTCCTCGCGCAAGACCCGTCGGATGCGCGCCCGCGCCTTGCCGGTGATCACGAGTTTTTCCCAATCCGGCGACGGGGTCTGATTCTTGGAAGTCAGTATCTCGACCTGATCGCCATTCTGCAGGACCGTGCGCAGCGGCAGGTTCCGGCCATTGATCTTGGCCCCCACCGCCCGGTCGCCGATTTCCGTATGAACGGCATAGGCGAAATCAATCGGCGTCGCGCCGCGCGGCAGCGAATACACGTCTCCCTTGGGCGAGAAGCAGAACACCTGGTCCGAGAACATCTCCAGCCGGGTGTGGGCCAGAAAATCCTCGGGCGCAGACGCGTTGTCGAGAATTTCCAGCAACTCCTGCAGCCACCGGTATTGCTCGCTCTCCGCCTTCGTGGCACTCGTCGCCGGACCCGAGCCGACATTCTTGTAGATCCAGTGTGCCGCGACGCCGCGTTCGGCGACATCGTGCATGTCGCGGGTGCGAATCTGGATTTCGATCCGCTGATCGGCCAAGCCCAGAACGCTCGTGTGAATGGAGCGGTATCCGTTCGGTTTCGGGGTCGAGATGTAGTCCTTGAACCGGCCGGGCACGACGCGATACCGGCTGTGGACGATCCCCAGCGCCTGATAGCATTGGGGTACGCTCGACACGATGACTCGAAAGGCGATGATGTCGGACAATTGCTCCAGCGATGATTGCTGACGCTGCATCTTCCGCCAGATCGAGTAGGGCGATTTTTCGCGCCCCGCGATATCCGCCTCGATTCCGGCCTCTGCGAGCACTTCGCCCAACTCCCGCACGACCTTCTCGACAACGTCCTCACCCTCGGCGCGCAGGAATCCCAGCCGCCGGGAAATGGAATCACGCGCCTCGCCGTTGATCTCGCGAAAAGCGCGATCCTCGAGTTCGTCCTTGATGTCGTGCATGCCGATGCGTTCGGCCAGCGGCGCATAGATATCCATCGTCTCGCGCGCGATCCGCAGGCGCCGATCGTCGCTGACCATATGTTCGAGGGTGCGCATATTGTGCAGCCGGTCCGCGAGTTTCACGAGCAGCACACGGATATCCCGGCTCATCGCCAGCAGCAGCTTGCGGAAATTCTCCGCCTGCTTGGCGCGGTCGGACTGCAATTCGAGCCGCGTCAGCTTGGTCACCCCATCGACGAGTTGCGCGACCTCCTCGCCGAACAGCTCGGCGATCTGCGCGCTGGTCGCATCGGTGTCCTCAATCGTGTCGTGCAGCAGCGCGGTGATAATCGACGCCGTATCAAGATGATAGTTGGTCAGAATGGCGGCGACTTCGAGCGGGTGGCTGAAATAGGGATCGCCGGACTCTCGTGTCTGGGAGCCATGTGCCTTCATTGAAAAGACATAGGCACGATTGAGCGCTTCCTCGTCCGCACTCGGATCGTAGGCGCGCACGCGCTCAACCAGTTCCACCTGCCGCATCATGGCTACATCATAACCCTGTTGCGGGCCCGCGGGCCCGACGAAAAAACCCGGATGCACTTGCGTGCGCCCGGGCTAAATCTCGATTGCTTCCCGTATCGTGACGGGACGGCGCAGCGCGCCGAAAGGACCGCCGGATCAGCTGGCGCCGTCCTGGCTTTCGTCCACCGCATCCTCGAAGCGCATCTGCGGCATATGCGGCTCTGCACCCGGCTCCGCGTCGGCTTCAGGCGCGTCCGGCGTGACACCGGCAATGTTGGATTCCGATTCAAGCAACTCGATGACCTCATCTTCTTCGGGAAGGTCGAACTCGACATGCTTCTGCTGGCTGACGATGAGAGATTCCTGGAGATTTTCCAGTTCGACCGTCTCATCCGCGATCTCGCGCAACGCGATCACCGGGTTCTTGTCATTGTCGCGCTCAACCGTGATCGGCGCACCGGCCGACACTTCACGCGCGCGCTGGGATGCGAGCATCACCAAATCAAACCGGTTCGAAACCTTCTCGATGCAATCTTCGACTGTTACGCGGGCCATTCAGATATCCTTCATGAAATTCGGCCTGTATATAGGCACAAAATCGCGAAATGCCAAGGGCTTGGGTGCACCGCAATACGGTTGGGTGCGCCGATCAGGATGGCAACGGGCGAACCGCATCGCAATCTGCCACCCGCGCAAGCAATGCCGAGAGCGCCTCGCCTGTCGCGGGGTGACGCCAGTCGGGTGCGATATCCAGCAGCGGGCGAAGGACAAAGGCACGATCGGCCATGCGCGGGTGCGGCAGGATCGGCCAGCCGGCATCGACCTTTCCGTCATGGTCGAGCAGGTCGATATCGATGGCCCTGGCGGCGTCGCGGACCGTACGCACACGCCCCAGCCGGCCTTCGATCTCATGAAGCAACGTCAGCAGCGGTCCCGGTGCCAAATCCGTCGCCAGTGCGGCCACGGCGTTCACATAATCCGGCTGGTCCGACGCGGGCACGGGTGCGCTTGAATACCAGCGGGAGCGTTTGATCACGACAACACCCGCCGCCTGTATTTCCGCAAGTGCGGTGGCAAGATTTTCCTGCGGGGTGCTGTTGTCGGTGCCGGGCAGATTGGCGCCGAGGCCGATCAGGATCATTCAAACGCCTCCAGACGCCCGTACTTGCGGGTCGCTGGACAGTCCGGCAACCGCGCGTTATCTAGACAATTATTCAAGAACAGCATTTTCAATCGCGCAGGTCTTGGCATCGGTCACATGATCTCATCGGCGCGTTTTAGCATTTCAAACAAGGATTTAGGTACATGCTGAACAGCAGCGAAAAGACCGTCGTGTTCATCGACGGCGCCAATCTCTATGCAACCGCGCGCGGTCTGGATTTCGATATCGACTACAAGAAGCTTCTGGCGCTGTTTCAGGATAATTCCAATCTCATGCGCGCTTACTACTATACGGTCCTGATCGAGGATCAGGAATATTCACCCATCCGTCCGCTCGTCGATTGGCTCGACTATAACGGCTACACGCTGATCACGAAGCCGGCGAAGGATTTTACCGATTCGAACGGACGTCGCCGCATCCGCAATTCGATCGATGTCGACCTTGCCGTCGACATGCTCGAAATCGCGGATCAGGTTGATCACGTGGTGCTGTTTTCGGGTGACAGCGAGTACCGTCGTCTGATCGAGGCCGTTCAACGCCGCGGTGCGCGGGTCACAGTCGTCAGCACCACCGCCGGCAACACAGCATCCGTCGCCGACGAGTTGCGCCGCCAGGCCGACCGTTTCGTCGACGTCAGGGAGTTGCGCAACGAAATAGCGCGCGCGCGCACGGGCCGGCCCGCGCGCCGCGACGACGGTTTTGACGACGATTATGACTATGACGGCCCCGAGGATGACGACTTCGAGGACGATGACTACGAGCACGACGGTCAGGCCGCCGCGGCCGGCGATTAACTGCCATGGATGTGCCCGCCCCCGATTGTCCGTTGTGTCCGCGTCTGGTCGATTTCCGGACGGACAACCAGGCCAAATATCCCGATTTCCACAATGGCCCCGTCCCCAGCTTCGGGGCGACCGGCGCACGGTTGCTGATTGTCGGCCTCGCACCGGGCCTGAAGGGAGCCAACCGCACGGCGCGTCCTTTTACGGGCGACTATGCGGGAGACCTGCTCTACCCCACGCTTGTGAAGTTCGGTTTCGCACGCGGCACCTATGAGGCCCGGCCCGACGACGGCATCGAATTAACGGACTGCCGGATCACCAACGCGGTGCGCTGTGTGCCGCCGCAGAACAAGCCGGTCGGCGCCGAGGTGAAGGCCTGCCGCCCGTTCCTGGTCTCCGAATTCGACGCCATGTCCGGGCTCCGCGTCATCCTCGCGCTCGGCGGTCTGGCCCACAATGCCACGCTGGCGACGCTGGGTTACAAGCAGTCCGCCTTCAAATTCGGGCATTGTGCCCGCCATGAGATCGCGCAGAACGGGCGGCCCATCATATTGATGAACAGCTATCACTGCTCGCGCTACAACACGAACACCGGTCGCCTGACAACGCCGATGTTCGAGGATGTGTTCACCGCCATTCGTGGGCATCTCGATACACCCGGCGACCAGTCACCCGTCGGGTAATTGACCCGACGCTCCACGCCATCTAATTTTGTTTCAATTGAAACCTTTTAGGGTGTGTTTAAGCATGGCCAACGCCACATCCGTTTCCGCGAGTGCCCATCTCGACTTGGAGGCATTCCTCCCCTACCGGCTGTCGATCCTGGCCAACACCGTCAGCAACGCCATTGCGCGCGACTACCACGATCGGTTTGGGTTGACCGTTCCCGAGTGGCGGGTAATGGCGGTCCTCGGAAGGTTCGGCCCCGAGATGGCGACCGAAATCTGTGCCCGCACGGCGATGGACAAGGTAACGGTCAGCCGGGCGATGACTCGCCTGATCAAAAGAGACCTGATCACGCGGACTTCGGATCCCCGCGACCGCAGACGCATGATTGCGCGCCTGACCCGGAAAGGACAATCGATCCATGACAAGATCGTCCCCGTCGCCACTGCCCATGAACGCAACCTCCTCGAAGCACTGGGCCCCGGTGAAGCCAAGGCACTCGACCGTTTGCTTGCCAAACTTCAGGACAGGGCCGACACGCTCTCCCACGGGTAGACGTGGAGCTTGTTGGGAGCCTGGAAGAGACCGCTAGATGTAGTGCTCTTCGAGCGGCGAGAACCCGTTGAAGCCAACCGAAGCATAAGTCGAGGTATAAGCGCCGGTGTCGTAGAGGTTGATGATGTCGCCTGCCTTCAACGCCAACGGGAGGACACACATGGCGTTCTCATACATCACATCATGGCTGTCACAGGTTGGTCCTGCGACCACGACCGGACCGCTCGGGCCATCGCATTCGACGGCATCCATCCGGTAGCGGATCGCCTCGCCCTCGGACTCCGCGAGCCCGCCATACCGCCCGACATCGAGATAGACCCAGCGTTCCGTCGTATCGTAGGCCCGGTCCGCCACGAGGATAACCTCGCTGCGCATGATGCCGGCACTGGCAACGATCGCGCGCCCCGGTTCGACGATCACCCTCGGGCGCGCGCCCGGGAACGCCGTATCGAGAGACCGGTCGATGGCATGGAAGACCTGCTTCAGTTCCGGCACCGCGCCATCGCCATAGGGCACGGGAAACCCGCCCCCGAGGTTGAGAATATTCAGCGCAATGCCCGCACTCGCGGCACGTGCAAACAATTTACCACACACGGCAATGGCTTCACACCAGCGCGCCGCATCGGTCTGCTGGCTTCCCACATGAAACGACAGACCCGCAGGATGCAGCCCTGCCGCACGCGCACGCTCCAGCAGTCCGACGGCCTCATCGGCGTTGCAACCGAATTTCCGGGTCAGCGGCCACCGGGCGCCGTCATTCGATACAACGACCCGGCAGACCACCGACGATCCCGGCGCGCCGACGGCGAGCTTTTCGATCTCGCCGACACTGTCGAAGGCGAACAGGTCCACGCCCCGTCCGGCCGCGAAGGATATGTCCGTAGGCTTCTTGACCGTGTTGCCATAGGAAATGCGGTCCGGTGCGATCCCCGCGTCCAGACATGCCGAAATCTCCGCCGGGCTCGCCGCGTCAAATGCCGCACCCGAGGCGGCGAGGCGTTCGATGACCTGCGCCGCCGGGTTCGCCTTGACCGCGTAAAATATCTCGCCCCACGGAATCAATGCCGCCATGCGGGCGTAGTTCTCCGCGACCCGGTCGAGATCAACCACCAGGCAGGGGGTTCGCGTTTTCGTGCGTTCAAAGAAACGTTCGATTCTCTCGGTCATCGGCCAGACGTTCCGCCAAAAGTTCAGGCGCCGCGTTATAGATGGAATTGGCCACAAACCAACCAAAAACCGCGCGCGGATGCGGGTGATCGGCATACCGCGTCAATTGCCCTGAATCGCGGCCTGTGTTAACGGCGAGCGTCTGGATGACGATTGGAAGAGTTGAGTGACTACCCACGGTTCCATATGGGTCCTGAACGGGCCAAACCTGAATTTGCTCGGTGAACGCGAGCCCGGCATCTATGGCGGGGATTCGCTGGCCGATATCGAGATGCGTTGCGCCGACGCGGCTAAGACCGCGGGCTTCAATCTGGATTTTCGCCAGACCAACCATGAGGGCGAACTCGTGGCCTGGGTCCAGGAGGCCCGTACCGGCGCGTCCGGGCTGGCGATCAACGCCGGGGCCTATACCCATACGTCGGTCGCGGTTCACGATGCGCTGCGCCTGCTCGATATTCCGATTGTGGAAGTGCATTTGTCGAACATCTTCGCCCGCGAGGAGTTTCGACATAAATCCTATATCAGCGCGGCTGCGACAGGTGTCGTGTGCGGCTTTGGTTCCCACAGCTATGTGCTGGCAATATCCGCGCTCGCGGCGCGAATGGATCTGTAGCGAATGAGCGACCCTTTTGACATTGATCCGGACCTCGTCCGCAAACTCGCCGACCTGCTGAACGAAACAGGCCTGGCCGAAATCGAATTCGAGGACAACGGCAAGCGTGTGCGCGTGGCCTTGCCGGGCGCCGGTGTGGCGGCTGCCGCATCGGTGGCGCCAGCCAGCATCGCCGCCGCCGCGGCGGGCGCGGCGGTTGCCGCGACAACCGGCACCGGCGATCCGGTTGCGCATCCGGGTGCCGTCACGTCGCCGATGGTCGGGACCGTATATCTGGCACAGGCGCCCGAAGACCCACCATTCGTCAAGACCGGCGATACCGTTCGTGAAGGACAGACCCTGTTGCTAATCGAGGCCATGAAGACCTTCAACGAAGTCAAGGCGCCGCGCGCAGGTACGCTCCTGAGCATCGACGTCGCGAGCGGCCAACCGGTCGAGTTTGGCGAAGTCCTCGCCATCATCGAATAAGCCGGCCGGCGCTCCGATGTTCAAAAAGGTTCTGATCGCCAACCGCGGCGAAATCGCACTGCGCATCCATCGGGCGTGCAAGGAAATGGGCATTTCGACGGTCGCGGTTCATTCGACGGCGGATTCGAATGCGATGCATGTCCGCCTGGCAGACGAAAGCGTGTGTATCGGGCCACCGACAGCAGCCGACTCTTATCTCAACATCCCGGCAATCCTTTCGGCGGCGACCGTCACCGACGCCGACGCCATTCATCCCGGCTACGGCTTTCTGTCGGAGAACGCAAACTTCGCCCGGATCGTCGAAGAGCATGACATTGCGTTTATCGGACCGAGCTCGGACCTGATCTCGACGATGGGGGACAAGGTCGCGGCGAAGGACGCGATGAAGCGCGCTGGTGTGCCGGTCGTGCCGGGATCGGACGGGGCCGTAAAATCCGCCGAGGACGCCGTACCGATCGCCGCAGACATTGGCTACCCGGTTATCGTCAAGGCCGCTTCGGGTGGTGGCGGGCGGGGCATGAAGGTCGTTGAACGCCCCGAAGACCTCGAGAACGCCTTCAACATGGCCTCGACCGAGGCGTTGGCCGGCTTCGGCGACGCCACGGTCTATATCGAGAAATATCTCGGTCATCCGCGCCATGTCGAAGTTCAGGTCATCGCCGACGGCAAGGGCAACGCGGTGCACCTGTTCGAGCGCGATTGCTCGCTCCAGCGCAAGCATCAGAAAGTACTCGAGGAGGCCCCCTGCCCGATCCTCGATGAGGCGACCCGCCAGCGTATCGGCAAGATTTGCGCCGACGCCGCCGCCAATCTGGGTTATCGCAGCGCCGGGACGTTCGAGTTTCTGTTCGAGAATGACGAGTTCTACTTCATCGAGATGAACACCCGGGTACAGGTGGAGCATCCGATCACCGAGATGATCTGCGATATCGATATCGTGGCGGAAATGATCCGCATCGCCGCCGGCGAGGGGATGTCCCTGCGCCAGGACGACATCCGCATCAACGGCCATGCCTTCGAATGCCGCATCAACGCCGAGGACCCCGAGACCTTCACCCCCTCGCCGGGGCGGATCGCGGAGTTTCACGCACCAGGCGGGCTCGGCGTACGTGTCGATTCGGCACTCTATGCCGGCTACAGCATCCCGCCCTATTACGACAGCCTCGTTGCCAAGTTGATTGTCCACGGACGCACGCGCGACGAGGCGCTGATGCGGTTGCGGCGCGCGCTCGGGGAAATGGTCGTATCGGGTGTGTCCACCACGATCCCGTTGCACCAGCGTCTCGCCGACAATGCCTCATTCATCGCGGGCGAGTACGATATTCATTGGCTCGAAAGCTTCGTCGCAACCGACTAGTCTGGGACAATGACCGGACTGACACCGCAACTCCTCCTGGGTGCCTACGCGAGCGGCATATTCCCGATGGCGGAAAGTCGACACGATGCCGATCTCTACTGGATCGACCCCGATGTGCGCGGCGTGCTGCCGCTTGAGGCGTTCCACATTCCACGGCGATTGCGTAAAACCATCCGGACAAACCCCTACGAGATTCGCTGCGACAGCGATTTCGTCGGCACGGTGCGCGGCTGTGCCGAGCCCCAGGGCAACCGCCCCGAAACCTGGATCAACGACGAGATCGAGCATCTCTACAACGCGCTTTTCGAGATGGGCTTCGCCCATTCGGTAGAATGCTGGGACGACGGCGCACTCGTCGGCGGCCTGTATGGCGTGAGCCTCGGCGGCGCATTTTTCGGGGAGAGCATGTTTTCCCGCGCCCGCGACGCGAGCAAGGTCGCGCTGTGCCACCTCGCCGCGCGGCTGCAGAAAGGCGGGTTCGTGCTCCTCGACAGCCAGTTCGTTACCGACCATCTGCGCCAGTTCGGCGCGGCGGAAATTGAGCGCGCCGCCTACAAGCAGCGCCTGGCGGCCGCCCTCAAGGTTGTTGCAGATTTTCAGCCGGAACTGTCAGACGCCGCGTTCGAGGCCTTCATACAATCCACCACCCAGACATCGTAGACCGGATGCTCGAGCGCCGAGACCGCCGGGCTCGATGCGAACATCCAGCCGGTGAACAGGTCTCGCGGCAACGCGGTCTCGAACGTCTCGTCGATCTCGAGAAACGCGGTACTTTCCGGCGGTTCGGTCGGCGGCGCCTTGTGGCAGGCGCGGGCCTGGATCACCAGCGAACCGAACCGGACCGGCACATCGAAGGGTGCCTCAAAGGTCGAAATACGTGCGGTGACCTTGTCGAGGCCCTGCAGGACTGCACCAGCAGACACGGTTTCGACGTCCTGAGCCGCTGCCCCGGTCGCCCCGCCCCAGACGAGAGCCAACACAAGCGCGCCAGGTAAAAGCAACCGCCGCATCACGAAACCCGGGGAACGCCAGCCGGCATCATTTGGAATCGGTCGCCAGGAAGATGATTTCCGAGACCGTATCCTCCAGTGCCCGGAAATCGCGGGTTTGGACAATCTCGCCATCCGGCGGCAGCGTCTCGGTCGCTTTGCCCGGGAACAATCGCAGATATTTGCCGCCGAGCAGCCCCTCCGCCGTCACCCCGGCTTCGGTATCCGCCGGCAGGCGGAGATCGCTGCGCACACTGAAAGTCACGACAGCCTCGAATGTCTTCTCATCGAGCGACCGGTCAATGACCGAACCGACCTTCACGCCGGAAATACGAACATCGGCACCTCTGTCGAGCCCGCCCACTCTCAGGAAGCGCGCCGTCAGCTCGTAGCCGTCATTGTCCTGCACATCGATGGACCGTGCGCCGATGAAAACAAAGCCAATCGCAATCAGCAGAACGACCGCACCAAGGATTGTCTCTACGGCACCGCGTTTCATTGATTCGCTCCTGCATTACGCGCCGTTCTCGCCTGGGACACGATGAGCCCCAGCAGGTCATCAAGAACGATTGCATCTTCGGTAAAACTGATCCGGCCGCCATCCCGGATGATCCGGTCGGACCCGCCGATATCGACGCGCACGAGTTTGGCGCCAAATATACCATCGGTCATGATCGCGGCGGTCGCGTCGGTATCGAGTTCAACGGATGCATCGATCCGCAGGGTCGCTTGCACGCGAAATTGTTCGACAAGGTCGAGCGCGACGACTTCACCGATCTGAACCCCGGCGGCATATATGGGGCTGCCGACCTGAAGCCCGTCCGTCCGCCCGAATACCGCGTTTACGTCGATTGTCTCGCCGCCGGATGTCCGGGCCGGACTGAAACCCACGCCGATAATGGCGATCACGACAATGACGACGCCGAGCCCGACGATCACGTCTCGGAGTTCACGATGTGACGACGTATTCATCGGGATACGCTCATCGAATTGATCTGATTCCGCAACTCGGGTTGTGCAACAAACCGGCTATTGTGGCGTCCAGGGCTCATAATCACCCGTTCCGCGCCGGCGCTCGCCATCCCGCAACACGCTGCCCGGGGGATGATATGCGGCGCGCGTGCCCGTCAGGTTCGGGACATGTTCTTGCTGCCAATCATGGCGATGGGCCTCGTCGAGCGGCGATTCCGTCATGTGGTGCAGCCAGCTGTGCCATTCGGGCGGCACCTTGCTCGCTTCCGGTCGGCCCTTGTAGACGACCCAGCGGCGCTCACGATTATAACGATTGCGGGCCCGTCCGCGATAATAGCGGTTCCCGAACTTGTCGGCGCCGACAAGATGCCCTGAGATCATGGTTTTAAGCAGCGTTCCCAACGTGGCCATTGAGCGTCCAAATCCCTAAATGCGCTGATGTTTGCGGGACTATGGCACCCGCCTCCGAGTTTGGCCAGAGCCATGATGTCACGTTTTCGGCCGACGCTGTGCGGCCCCCGACCACGCCGTAAAACACATGATATGGACGATTGTCGGTCCCTCAACCCAAAATGTGGTTGCGGCGCAAATATCTTGTGGTTTACCGTCCACAATTGCCGAGATTTGGTGTTTTTCGTCGTTTTTGTCACGAAATCGCCACGGACTCGGCGGGGGCCGCCCTCGGCGAGTATTTGGATTCAGGCGCGGCCACCCTGGCTCATTTTTTGTTACGGCGCCTAAATCGCGCCTGTTTTGGGGGGTTACATGCGGATCCAGCGCCGCTTTACGAACGAAGGCGAGAGTCCTTATACCGCGATCGAGTTTCGCACCACTTCGAGCGAAATCCGCAATCCGGATGGCTCGGTCGTGTTTGCAGCCGATGATATCGAAGTCCCGGCAGCCTGGACCCAGGTCGCTTGCGATATCCTGGCACAGAAATATTTTCGCAAAGCCGGTGTTCCGGCGAAGCTGAAGCCGGTCAAGGAAGACGACGTCCCCGAATTCCTTTGGCGACGCACCGCCGACGAGGCCAAGCTCAAACGCCTCGGCAAGGAAAAACGCCATGGCGGCGAAACCGACGCGCGCCAGGTCTTCGACCGGCTGGCCGGCACCTGGGCCTATTGGGGCTGGAAGGGCGGCTACTTCGACAGCGCCGAGGATGCCAGCGCCTACTATGACGAGATGCGTTACATGCTGGCGGCCCAGATCGCGGCCCCGAACAGCCCGCAATGGTTCAACACCGGCCTGCATTGGGCCTACGGGATCGACGGCCCGGGACAGGGCCATCACTATGTTGACTACCAGACCGGCCGCCTGACCAAGTCGAAGAGTTCCTACGAACACCCCCAGCCCCACGCCTGCTTCATCCAGTCCGTGTCCGACGATCTGGTGAATGACGGCGGCATCATGGACCTGTGGGTCCGCGAGGCGCGCCTGTTTAAATACGGCTCGGGCACCGGTTCGAATTTCTCTCACATCCGGGGCGAGAGCGAGGCCCTGTCGGGCGGCGGCAAATCGTCGGGCCTGATGAGCTTCCTCAAGATCGGTGACCGGGCGGCCGGCGCCATCAAGTCCGGCGGCACAACGCGACGCGCGGCCAAGATGGTCGTGGTCGATGTCGATCATCCGGATATCGAATCCTATATCGACTGGAAGGTCACCGAGGAACAGAAGGTGGCGGCGCTCGTCACCGGTTCGATCACCTGCCAGCAGCACCTGACCGCGATCATGGCCGCCTGCCACGACACCGACGCGCCGGAAGGCGACGAGCGGTTCGAACCGGCCGAGAATCCGGCTCTGAAGAAGGCCATCCGCGACTCCCGCAAGGCGATGGTGCCGGACAATTACGCCCAGCGCGTGATCCAGTTCGCCCGCCAGGGATATACGGAAATAGACTTCCCGACCTACGACACCGATTGGGATTCCGAGGCCTATCTGACGGTCTCGGGCCAGAACTCCAACAATTCGGTCCGGGTCACCGATGATTTCCTCAAGGCCGTCGAGAACGGCGGATCATGGGACCTGAAGCGCCGGACCGACGGAGGAGTCGCCAAGACCGTCGATGCCAGCGAGCTGTGGGACAAGATTTCCCACGCGGCCTGGTCCTGCGCCGACCCGGGAATCCAGTACGACACCACCATCAACGACTGGCACACCTGCCCGGAATCCGGACGCATCAACGCGTCCAACCCGTGCTCGGAGTACATGTTCCTCGACGATACGGCCTGCAACCTCGCGTCGCTGAATCTCATGACCTTCCGCGACCAGGATGGCAGCTTCGATGTCGAGGGCTTCGAGCATGCGGTCCGTTTGTGGACCGTTACCCTGGAAATCTCGGTGCTGATGGCGCAGTTCCCCTCCAAGGAGATCGCGCGCCTGAGCTACGAATTCCGCACTCTGGGGCTGGGCTTCGCCAACATCGGCGGCCTGCTCATGGCGTCGGGTCTTCCCTATGACAGCGACGAAGGACGCGCGTTGTGCGCGTCTATCAGCGCGCTGATGACGGGCGTTTGCTACGCGACATCGGCCGAGATGGCCGAGGAACTCGGGGCCTTCCCGGGGCACGCCAGGAACGCATCGAACATGTTGCGGGTCATCCGCAACCATCGCCGCGCCGCGCATGGCACAACCACAGGCTATGAGGGCCTGTCGACCAACCCGGTCCCGCTCGACCATGCGAACTGCCCGGACTCATCCATCGCCGACGCGGCAAAACGCGCCTGGGATATGGCCCTCGAGCTGGGCGAGGCCCATGGCTACCGCAACGCCCAGACCACGGTGATTGCGCCTACGGGCACGATCGGCCTGGTCATGGATTGTGACACGACCGGCATCGAGCCGGACTTCGCGCTGGTCAAATTCAAGAAGCTCGCCGGCGGCGGCTATTTCAAGATCATCAACCGGATGGTCCCCGAGGCGCTGCAGAATCTCGGTTACACACCCAGGCAGATCGACGAGATGTCCGGCTACGCCGTCGGTTACGGCTCGCTGGCCGATGCGCCGGGCGTCAACCATGCGACCCTGGCCGAAAAAGGCTTCGGCGACGACCAGATCACCGCAATCGAGGAAGGCCTCGGCACGGCGTTCGATATACGCTTCGCGTTCAACAAATGGACCCTGGGCGAAGCCTTCTGCACGGAGACGCTGGGCTTTGAGGCGGCGCAACTCGACGACATGTCCTTCGACATGCTCTCGGCGCTGGGCTTCACCGAGGAGCAAATCGAAACCGCCAACAACCATGCCTGCGGTACGATGACCCTCGAAGGTGCCCCGCATCTGAAGGACGAGCATCTCGCCATCTTCGATTGCGCCAACCCGTGCGGGAAGATCGGCAAGCGTTTCCTGTCGGTCGACAGCCACATCCACATGATGGCGGCCGCGCAACCCTTCATCACGGGTGCCATCTCCAAGACCATCAACATGCCGAACACGGCCAACATCTCCGACTGTGCGGATGCCTACATGCTGTCATGGCGGCTCGGCCTCAAGGCGAATGCGCTGTATCGCGACGGCTCGAAACTCAGCCAGCCGTTGCAGTCGCAGCTCCTGGCGGATGATGCCGATGAAGCGGCGGACACGCTCGACGAACTGCTCGACGCTCCGAACGGCCGCCGCGCGGAGATCATCGCCGAGCGCATCGTGGAACGGGTCGTCGAACGCGAGGTCGATCGCCAGAAACTGCCCCATCGCCGCAAGGGCTACACCCAGAAGGCGATCGTCGGCGGCCACAAGGTCTACATCCGGACCGGCGAATATGACGACGGCTCGATCGGCGAAGTGTTCCTCGACATGCACAAGGAAGGCGCCGCCTTCCGCTCGTTGATGAATAATTTCGCCATCGCGGTCTCGATCGGCCTGCAATATGGCGTACCGCTCGAGGAATTCGTCGACGCGTACACCTTTACCCGGTTCGAGCCCTCCGGCCCGGTCGAAGGCAACGAGACCATCAAGATGGCGAGCTCCATCCTCGACTATATCTTCCGCGAGCTCGCGATCAGCTATCTGGGCCGCAACGATCTGGCCCATGTCGAGATCGACGATCTCGAGCCCGACACGATGGGCCGGGGCGAGTCCGATGACGGCCTGCCGCCACGCAGCAAGCTGACGGAAGCGGTCGTCAGCACGGGCTATGTGCGCAAGAGCACCCTGTCGGTGATCGAGGGCGGCCTGCGCGAACTGGAACCGGTGGAACACGCACCGGAAGCCTCGTTGCAAACCACCACCGAAGCGACCGGCACCGACGGCATGGCGGCGGGCGAGATCGGGTTGGGCGAAATCGAACCCAGCGTGACCCCGGTGGGCACCCCGAAGGGGCAGCAGCTCGATCTCGAATATGTGGTCCAGGAAGAACGTTCGATGCGCATCCGCCAGGCCCGGCTTCAGGGCTATGAAGGCGATGCCTGCACCGAGTGCGGAAACTTCACCCTTGTGAGGAACGGAACATGTCTCAAATGCGACACCTGCGGCGGTACGAGCGGGTGTAGCTAAGGAATTCGGGCCGGGTCGGACCCCGATGGCTCGAATAGCGACCCCGCGCCAGTCCGCTTGGCGCCGGGTTACTCTCCTCCCTGACCTCCGGGGTGTGCAAAGGTAGGCGCACCCCGGTTTTTTTGATCCGTTTCGCGCCTATTTCTTACGCCCGACGCCCGGCATCGCTATGCTGTGCGCCAGCATTCGCCCGGGATTGAACACGGGCTCTACAGGAGAAACCATCATGTCCGGAACCATCGACGCCCGCCTCGCCGAACTCGGTATCGAATTGCCGCCCGCCAACGCGCCCGCAGGCAACTACGTCCCCTATGTGCAGACGGGAAACCTGCTCTTCGTCTCGGGCCAGATCCCCGTCGTCGACGGCAAACCCGGCTTTATCGGGCGGCTGGGCGCGGAGTTCGACGTCGAGGAGGGCGCCGCGGCGGCCCGCGTCTGCGCGCTGGCACTCATTGCCCAGGCAAAAGACGCGCTCGGCGGTGATCTCGACCGGATCAGCCGGGTGGTTAAGCTTACGGGCTTCGTGGCCGCAACCCCCGACTTTACAGGCCAGCCGACGGTCGTGAACGGCGCATCGGACCTGTTCGCCGAAGTCTTCGGCGATGCCGGCCGCCATGCCCGCGCCGCCGTGGGCATGGCGTCCCTGCCCGCCGGTGTGGCGGTCGAGGTCGAGGCGATCTTCGAGATCGCCTGACCGGGAGAAACCCCTTTTGGCCGGACTACACCACCATTCGCACGGGCCCGTCCCACCCGATACGCCGGGAGGTGATCGCCGACTCATCCTCGCCATCGTGGTCAATGTCCTGCTCACGGTCGCACAGGTCATCGGCGGCGTGTTTTCCGGCAGTCTTGCCCTGATCGCGGATGCGATTCACAACTTCTCGGATGCTGCCGCGCTCGCCATCGCGCTGATTGCCCGCAAGATCGCCCGCCGCCCGGCGGACGAAAACCATACCTACGGGCATGGGCGCGCCGAGATGATCGGTGCGCTCTTCAACCTGACATGGCTGATTTTCATCGGCCTGTTTCTCATCGTCGAAGCGGTCGACCGGCTGATCGACCCACAGCCGGTCGAAGGCTGGACGGTCGTTATCATTGCCGGTATCGCGCTTGCCGTCGATACGGTGACGGCACTGCTCACCTTCGCCATGGCCCGGACATCCATCAACATCCGTGCCGCGTTCATTCACAATGTGTCAGACGCCCTCGCCTCCGTGGGTGTGATCATCGGCGGCACATTGATCATCCTGTATGGCTGGCTTTTCATCGACGCCATCGTGACACTCGCCATTGCCGGATACATCCTCGTGCAGGCAACGTTCGAAATTCCGAAGGCCGTGAACATCCTGATGCAGGCGGTGCCCGAGGAAATCGACGTCCGGAATGTCACGACCCGCCTGCAGGAAACCGAAGGCGTACGCGATATCCACCACGTCCATGTCTGGAACATCGATGAACACCGTCGTTCTCTTGAGGCCCATGTCGTGATTGCGCGCGCGGACATGGGCGGCATGGAAAGCATCAAGAGCCGCCTCAAAGCGATCTTGAAGAACGAATACGAAATCGCCCATTCGACCCTCGAGTTTGAATTTCCCGACCCTGATGGCCCATCCGGAGACGCGCCGCTTGGTGAAGGCGACCCGGACCAGTAGACTGTCGCCATGCCCGACGGAGACACAGCACTTTCCGCCCGCGTCGTCGAGAATATCGCGAACATTCCGCCCGACAGCTGGGACCGGCTCGCCGGACGCGACAACCCGTTCGTCAGCTATCCGTTCCTGCTGGCGCTGGAGGAGACCGGTTGCGCGTCGAACGAGGCGGGTTGGCTGCCCCATCATGTCGTGGTGGAAGAAACCAACGGCGACATCATTGCCGCCGCCCCGGTCTATCTGAAGAGCCATTCACAGGGGGAGTACGTCTTCGACCATGGCTGGGCCCATGCGTGGGAGCGTGCGGGCGGTCGCTACTACCCGAAGATGCAGGTCGCAGCCCCCTTCTCACCCGTCGGCGGCCCCCGGTTGCTGGCCGGCGATGCGCCGGATTCCGACGATGCCCGGCTGACCCTGCTCCGCGCATTGGAGACGGTTTGCCAGAAGCTCGAACTATCGTCGGTGCATGTAACGTTCTGCACCGAGCATGATTACGACGTGATGGGGCTCGCAGGCTGGATCCAGCGGATCGGCCGCCAGTTTCACTGGCACAACCGCGACTATGAGACGTTCGATGACTTCCTCGGCGCGCTGACCAGCCGCAAGCGCAAGATGATCCGCAAGGAACGGCGCCAGGTCGCCGATCAGGGCATCACGGTGCGCGCCCTGTCCGGCGACGACATCCAATCCCACCATTGGGACGCCTTCTATCAATTCTACGTCGACACCTATGACCGCAAATGGGGCTACCCGTATCTGACCCGCGAATTCTTCGAGGCGGCACAGGACCGGATGGGCGAGCAGATCGTTCTGGTGATCGCCGACATGGACGGCCTGCCGGTCGCGGGTGCGCTCAATCTGCGTGGCGCCACGGCGCTGTATGGTCGTAACTGGGGTTGTCTGGGCGACTTCCGGTTCCTGCATTTCGAGGCGTGCTACTACAAGGCGATCGAGTTCGCGATCGACAACGGCCTCAAGACCGTCGAGGCGGGTACCCAGGGCCCCCACAAGATCCAGCGCGGCTACGAGCCGGTGCCGACCTACTCCGGCCACTACATCCCCAACGAAAGCTTCCGCGAGGCGGTCGAGCGTTTTTGCCGCGAAGAGGAACGCGAGGTGGGCTGGGAAATCGAGAACTACGCCGAGCACCTGCCCTATCGGCAGGCGGACTAAACCGTTTTCGTTGCATGGGCGTGGTCGGCTCACAGTATTCGACAAACCGCAGCATCAACCAAATTATCTGCCCGCATCATGACCCGATGTCCTTCGAGATCAGATAGCCGGGCCGCTACAGCGGGGATTTCGTTTAATTTCTTGGCATTAAACGTTCGAGAACGTCTCATGGGCGGCCGGAATATCCGTTCGAAAGCGGGTCTCGCAGCCGCATGGTTCGTGAGTGGCGCTCCGTTCGCGTGTTGCATCCCCTTCTAACAGTCACCTACTATCACTGCGTTGTTTCGTTACCCGTTCACCTCGCGCCACTAAGTGCAAAGAATACGACCGAAGATGGCGCAAGGCTTTACCAACTAAGAATTACAAAGGGGGAGAGCATGATCTCGAAATCTTTCTGGAAATTGGGCGCCTGCGCCGCGGCTGGGCTGATCGCCTCGACGACGGCACAAGCTGACAATTTCACGTTCCGTATCGCTGCCGGCCATCCGGCCGCGCCGCTGTCAACCGTCAACCAGATTCAGAAGACGTTTGTCCCGAACGTCACAAAGCGCGTGGCGGCCGAGACCGACCACAAGGTTCGCTTTATCGAGGGCTATGGCGGCACGCTCGCCAACCTCTTCGAAGTTCTCGAATCGACCCAAAAAGGCCTGGTCGACTTCGGCTCGATGACCTCCGCCTTCGAGCCCACCAAGCTGTTCGTCCACAACCTCAATTACTTCAATCCATTCATCTCGGGCGATCCCCGGATCATGGGGCCGACGACGCGCCAGGTTCAGCAGGAGTTCGACTACTTCTACAAGGTGTTCGAAACCTATAACCAGAAGTATCTGGGCGGCGGCGCGTTCGACGATTACGGCCTGGGCACCACATTTCCGTGGACCAAGATGGAAGAGCTCAAGGGCGTGAAGGTCGGCGCCGCCGGTCCGAACCTTCCCTGGCTCGACTACGCCGGTGCGGCGAAGGTCCAGACCAACCTGAACGAAGCCTACAACGCGCTGCAGTCAGGCGTGTACAAGGGCATGGTCATCTTCCCGGCCCCCTACTACGGCTTCAAGTTCGGCGAAGTCGCGAAGTACTACACGACGATGGGTTGGGGCTCGACGCTGATCTACCCGCTCACGGTCAACCTCGACACCTGGTCCAAGATTCCGCCGGAGATCCAGAAGATCATCGAAGAAGAGGTTCTCGTATACGGTAAGGCCGTTGAAGATGAGGGTGTTGCCAAGTTCACCTCCGCGCTCGACAACCTGCGCAAGCAAGGCGTGACGGTACGCGACCTCGACCCCGCCGAGCGGACCAAGATGGCCCGTGCGATCGAGCCCTGGGTCAACCAGAAGGCGCAGGAGTACGAAGACCAGGGATATCCCGGCAAGGCCACCTTCAAGCGGCTCATGGAGCTTGCCAAGAAGAACGGTGCGACACCGGCCCACGAATACGTCATCAAATAACCCACGTTTATTTGAGCGTTTGAACGGGGCGGCCCACGGCCGCCCCGTTTTTATAGGCGCGGGGAACGCTTCAACGAAAAAGGGCGGACCGAAGCCCGCCCTTTCCACTTATTCGCCGTTAAACGAATTACTTCTCGACGAGCGCGGGCTCCTTGTCGCCGCCACCACCGGATCCATCGGTATTCGGCCTCTTGCGCTTGCGCTTCGGCTTGCCGGAACCACCGTCTTTCCCGGATGGCTTGTCGTTCTCGAGGTCGAACGTCAGCGCGTCATCCTTGACGCCGACCCGCACGGTGCCGCCCTTGGTCAACTTGCCGAACAGCAACTCCTCGGCCAGCGGCTGTTTGAGACTCTCCTGAATCACCCGGGCCAGCGGCCGCGCGCCGAATTTCGGATCGTAACCCTTCTTGGCCAGCCACTCGCGCGCGTCATCGTCGAGTACGATGGAGACGTTGCGGTCGTCGAGCTGGGCCTCCAGCTGAATGACGAACTTCTCGACCACCTTGCCCATGACGTCGGGCGAGAGGTTGTTGAAGCCGATGACCGCATCGAGGCGGTTACGGAACTCCGGCGTGAACAGTCGGTTGATCGCCTCCTCGTCCTCGCCCTCCCGGGTCTCGGAGCCGAAGCCCATGGCGGGCTTCGCCATGTCGGCCGCGCCCGCGTTGGTCGTCATGATCAGGATGACGTTACGGAAATCGACATTCTTGCCGTTATGGTCGGTTAGCTTCCCGTAATCCATCACCTGCAGCAGGATGTTGAACAGATCGGGATGCGCCTTCTCGATCTCGTCGAGCAGCAGCACCTGGTGGGGGTGCTGGTCGACCGCGTCCGTCAGCAGACCACCCTGATCGAAGCCGACATAGCCCGGCGGCGCGCCGATCAGGCGCGAGATCGAGTGGCGTTCCATATATTCCGACATGTCGAAGCGCGTGAGCTCGACGCCCAGTGAATGGGCGAGCTGGCGCGCCGCTTCAGTCTTGCCGACACCCGTGGGGCCGGAGAACAGATAGGCCCCGATGGGCTTCTCGGGTTCGCGCAGGCCCGCGCGGGCCAGCTTGATCGCACTCGACAGCGCGGTGATCGCCTTGTCCTGGCCGAACACCATCGTCTTCAGGTCACGTTCGAGATTCTCCAGCGCGGTCTTGTCGTCGCGGCTGACGGATTTCGGCGGGATGCGCGCGATCTTGGCGACCACGGCCTCCACGTCCTTTACGCCAACGGTCTTCTTGCGCTTCGACGGCGTGAGCAACGCCTGGGCCGCCCCGGTCTCGTCGATCACGTCGATGGCGCTGTCGGGCAGCTTGCGGTCATTGATATAGCGCGCCGAGAGCTCGACCGCGGTCCGGATCGCCTGCTCGGTGTAGCGGATATCATGATGCTCTTCGTAATAGGGCTTCAGGCCGCGAAGAATCTTGACCGTATCTTCAACCGACGGCTCATAGACATCGATCTTCTGGAACCGGCGCACCAGCGCCCGGTCCTTCTCAAAATAGTTCCGGTATTCCTTGTAGGTGGTCGACCCGATGCAGCGCAGCTTGCCGCCGGCGAGTGCCGGTTTCAGCAGGTTCGACGCGTCCATGGCGCCACCCGACGTGGCGCCGGCGCCGATCACGGTGTGTATCTCGTCAATGAACAGCACGGCACCTTCGGTCTCCTCGAGCTCGTTCATCACCGCCTTGAGCCGTTCCTCGAAGTCGCCGCGATAGCGCGTGCCGGCGAGCAACGCCCCCATATCCAGCGCGAAGATCGTCGCATCGGCCAGGACCTCGGGCACACTGCCCTCGACGATGCGCTTGGCCAGGCCTTCCGCGATGGCCGTCTTGCCGACGCCCGGATCGCCCACATAGAGCGGGTTGTTCTTGGTCCGGCGGGCGAGAATCTGGATCGTGCGCTCGACTTCGAGTTCGCGGCCGATCAGCGGGTCGATGTCCCCGTCCTCGGCTTTCTGGTTGAGATTGACGCAATAGGCGCCCAGCGCCTCCTGGCCCTTCTTGATCGTCGCCTCGCTGTCGAGTTCCTCCTCGTCGGCGCCGCGCACGGCACGATTGTCTTCCTGGCCCGGCACCTTGGCGATGCCGTGGGAGATATAATTGACGGCATCCAGCCGGGTCATCTCCTGCTGCTGCAGGAAATACACGGCATGGCTTTCGCGTTCGGAGAAGATGGCGACCAGCACGTTCGCACCCGTGACCTCTTCCCGGCCGGACGACTGGACGTGGATCGCGGCCCGCTGGAGGACACGCTGGAACCCGGCCGTCGGCTTGGATTCCTCCGTCCGGCTGGTGATCAGGCTCGACAATTCCTCATCGATATACTGGGAAAGATCCCGGCGCAGGTGGTCGATATCGACACCGCAGGCCCGCAACACGGCAACTGCATCCTGGTCTTCGGTCAGCGAGAGCAGAAGATGCTCCAGCGTGGCGTATTCGTGGTGCCGCTCATTGGCGAGCGCCAGGGCACGGTGCAGCGATTGTTCCAAGTTCTGAGACAGCATTTGCGAAGGGTACCTTCTGCGTCAGGGCTTCGTCATCCGGTTCAACATCAATTAGTCGCGCGTTATTCCTTTTCCAGCGTGCATTGCAACGGATGCTCATGCTTGCGCGCAAAATCCATCACTTGCGTGACCTTGGTCTCGGCCACCTCATAGGTAAACACACCACATATGCCGACGCCCTTCTGGTGGACGTGCAGCATGATCTTGATGGCTTCCTCATGCTGCTTCTCGAAAAACTTCTCCAGCACCAGCACGACGAATTCCATCGGCGTGTAATCGTCATTCAGCATCAAGACCTTGTACATCGACGGTTTCTTCGTCTTTGCCCGGGTCTTGGTCGCAATACCGGTGCTGTTATCGCCGTCGCCGCCGATTGCATCGTCGGAATCACCGGAATCATCATCCGACGCGCGTGGTCCGACGCCGGGATTTTCCAGCAACACGTTGAGACTGCTTAACATCTTAAGTTCAAATATCCTTTTTCACGCATACGACATTGTAGCCGAGCCACGCACGTTCGTGAATGCGTGTGGCGCACTTATCCAGATATTTGAGGAGGGCCGCCGCGAAAGGCAAGGCCCGGAAACGGTGACGGCCCGGCCAGAAATACTGGGCCGGGCCGTCGAAACGCCGTCGTAAAGGGAGGAGAATTACGCGGCGATTGTCTTGGAGAACGTCTCAACGACCTTGTTGAGGCGCTCGTTCAGAGGCTGTGCGGCTTCGTTGGAAACCTTGACCGACAGGTCCTGCAGCTTGGCGGATTCGGCGACGAAATCTTCGAACGCAGCCTTCGCGAGCTTGGTCTGGAGGTCCATGAACTCCTGCGGGTTCTTAACCGCACCGAGCTTCTGTGCCGCAGCCATGTTGGCTTCGATCGTCTTTTCCGCGTAAGCGGCGAATTCCTTGCCGACGATCTCGAAACCCTTGGCGAAGATGTTGCCCGAAACGACCAGCGCCTCGGCATTCTCGCGGCTGGCATCGCTCAGCTGATCCATGTTCTCCATGGCGGACTTCTGTGCCTTGTCCATCTGCTCACGGGCGCTCGTGTAGAACTGCTCGTAACCCTTGGCGAAGGCCTCGGTGCCGGCCTGAACGGCGTCTTCAATCGTCTTTTTCTGCGTGGCAGCAACGGATTCCAGGGTTTCCTGAGCCGCGTTTGCCGCACCAGTCTTTTTCGTGGTGGCCATAACTGACTTCCTTTCGTTTATGTGCATATCGGTGCACATGCGCCGAGGACCGGGAAACGTTCGAACCAAGTCCTGTTTATAACGTTATGCTGCAACGCAACATGACGTGAATATGGGAGTGTGGGCAGGTGATGTCAATAAAAAATATTGCAGTGCACCATTTTTTATTCGCACACGCGGTATCTATTTGATTTAGTGATATATTATCGCTGTCCAAGCGTCGCCCCACGGCACACGCGGGGACGTTTCAACACCATTATTGCCGTCGGATTCTAGTGCTGGGATATCCAGTTCACGGCGCGCTTATTCCATGCGCCGGCCGGGTCGGCCCCGTCACCCAGTACCGTGAAATGGGTTTTCCCGGGAATTTCCAGAGTATCCGCTTCCCCCTTCCCGTCGGTGATGGCTTGCGCAAATGCCTTGGCCTGGGGAATCAGAAACGGATAGTCCTCGCTGCCCCATGTCACCAGAAACGGCGGCGGCACCTCGGCGATCCGATACAGCGGACTCTTCTCATGCCCATCGTCACCTTCGCCCAAACAGGGCGGCGGCCAGTCGTCGAAATCGGCGTCCGAGGAGACATCGTAGACACCGGAGATCGGCAGACAGCCCTTTATCACGTCTCGCGACAGACCGTGGCGGGCCTGCCAGTCGCGCGTGACGGCGAGCTGGGCCGCATAATGCCCGCCCGATGAGTGCCCACCGATGAAAATCCGCTGCGGATTGCCGCCGACACGATCAACATTGGCGGAAAGACACGCCAGTCCGTTGCAAAGGTCCGGGAACCCGTCCTCATACTTGGCCGGTGCCAGGCGGTGACCGAGGCTCGCGAAGGTGATCCCTGCCGCATGGAAGCCCGGCGCCATGAAGGCCATGGCCTCCTTGTGACCGCTCGTCCAGCGCCCGCCATGGATGAACGCGAATACATCGCCGTTGGGCTCGGGCGCCGGATATATCGAGACCCGCTGATAGATATCATCGCCCCAGGCAATGTCCGTGCCCTCGATGTCCCGGCTCTTGTCCCAGAGCAACTGCTGATACTCCAGCACAGCCTCCGGCCGCGGCAACTGATCCGGGTAATCCTCGCGCCTCAACAATGTCATCGCCTCAACTCCGATAAATGCAGTCCGACCGCGCGCGAACAAATCCAATGAAAACCACGGCCCTAGAACTGACCGACGATCCCGTCGCCGGTCCGGTTTATTCTGATCTCGAACGCATTGTCGGCAAAGCCCTCAATTTGTTCGGCTTCAAGAATTTTAACCTCGGTCTTGTCATGGGCAAGCAGGGGCTTGCGAAACGCCAGCGACTCGATCTCGACCCGGTCCTGCTCGAACGCGTGCAACCGGAACGTCCCTGACTGACATGCGGCGACCGTCCAATAGAACTTGTTGCTTCGAAGGCGTTGGCCCGCCGATTCCGGCGCGGCTGCCACATCCCTGGAGAGCCCTTCGACGATCGCCGACGTATCGGCGGGTGTCAGCTGCACATCCGAGCGGCGCAGTTCCCAGGGGCTGAGCGGACTGCGGAGCTGGAAGTTGAGGACATTCCCCGCTGCGTTGCGCGCCCGCGAGGTTAGCGCCGCACCGTCCGCACCCAGGCGCAGATCATAAGCCCGGATCTGGCGCTCATAGACGCCGTTGTAGACAAATCTGTACTGATCGGGGGAGTTCGCCGCACAGGCGGTGCGAATATCGTCGCCCGCGACATAACTGAACCAGGTCAGCGATCGTTCAACGGGATTATCGACCGAGCCCTTAAAAGTGGTACAGGCGGCAAGCCCCAGGACTGCAATGGTTGTGAGGGTTAATCGGCGCATAATTCCTCGCTGCATCACTTTTCAATATGGTTAGTGATGACTTAATTCCATGATGCTATTTACATGGATTCGGTACATTCACTAGAATCACATTGATTCAATTGAAAAAATTGACCGGGAAGATTGTTGATGGGCACGTTATTTGGTTGCGGCGATGGACGGATTGCGTTCCGCAATATGTGCGCGCATGTCTGGCGATTCCCGTCCCGTGCCCTTGCGATGGGGCTGTTCGCGGCGGCAGCCCTGCTTGCGGCCCAGCCGGCACAGGCCGGCTATGCCTCCTTCGTGATGGACGCGCAAAGCGGCGAGGTCTTCCACGCGCGCAACGCGGACACACGCAATTTCCCGGCATCGCTCACCAAGATCATGACACTCTTCATGGTCTTCGAAGCCCTTGAGAACGGGAAACTGAAGCTCGACCAGGCGCTGCCGGTATCACGGCGCGCAGCGGGCCAGGCGCCGTCCAAGCTCGGCCTGAAGGTCGGCCAGACCATCACGGTCGAAGCGGCGATCGGGGCGCTTTCGGTGAAGTCGGCCAATGATGTCGCGACCGTGGTCGCCGAAGCGATCGGCGGCACCGAGATCAAGTTCGCCCAGATGATGACAAAACGTGCACGCGAGATCGGCATGCGCCGCACGACCTTCAAGAATGCGTCCGGCTTGCCCAACCGCGGCCAGCTCAGCACGGCCCGCGACATGGCCGTTCTCGGCAAGGCGATGCTCGACCGCTTCCCCAACCAATACGCACATTTCTCGGATCTGACCTTCCAGTACGGGAAAAGGACCTACAGCAATCACAACAAGCTGCTGAAGACCTATGACGGCATGGACGGCATCAAGACCGGCTATATCCGTGCCTCGGGCTTTAATCTGGTTGCGTCCGCCGAGCGCAATGGCGTCCGGCTGATCGGCGTTGTCTTCGGCGGCAAGACGGGCCAGTCGCGCGATACCCATATGGCCTCCCTGCTGAATCGCTCCTGGGGCCGGGCGCAGTCCAATTCCACATTTGCCGCCCTGCCCGTATCGAAGCCCGCGATTCCGGGACGAACACCGGATACCGCGGCGCCGCGCCTCGCGCTGGCCACCGTGCCCGTTACAGTGAACACGCCGGGAAGCGTCAGCGACGATGGCGGCGGTATTCTCGACTGGGGCGTCCAGGTCGGCGCCTTCAAGGGCTACAGCCGCGCCCATCTGGCCGCGGGACAGGTCTCTCAAAGGCTGCGTGGGCTACCCGCGACGGCGACCATCGAAATTCTGCCGCTGGAGAGCAAGGGCACGACCCTGTTCCGCGCGCGCATCGTGGGCATGGAACAGGACAAGGCCCGCAATATCTGCCGGCAATTGCGGAGCGCCGGATCGGCCTGCGCGATGGTCACCCCGAACGGTGATATCCAGCTGGCACAGGTGGTTCGCTGACCGGCCGGTTGGCGCCGCTATTCAGCCGCCCTCGAACTTCCGATCGCGGCATTGACCCGGGGCATGGCCTCTTCGGCCATCAACTGCATGGATCGCCGGGACAATCGCTCGTCGACCCAGTCGGTGCCCGCGTAGACCAACTCGCCGAAATCACCGGTCACCTCGCGCAGGGCGAGAATCTGGTCGACGACCTCGTTCACGGTGCCGCAGATCACCAGGTCCTCAAGGATGCGATCGAGCGTAATCGCCGATTCCGGCTCGTCGCGATCATGCGCGAAGACCGTGTGCCGGTTCGACCGCTTCAATTTCTTGTAGAGCTGGCTGTAGTAGAATCGGTACGGGCTGTTTGCATCGTCCCTGCCATAACGCTTCGCCGTCGCGTCATCGTCGGCCACAAACAATGTCCTTGCCACGCGCCAGTCTGCCGGGTCGGCGTCCTGACCGGCGCTCTCCTTGCCCTGCTTGTAGTTTGCCCAGTGGGTCGCCGCCCATTTGTCGATCAGGAAGTTTGCCGACAGGGGGTGGAAATCCCGTGCGCCCATGGCGATGACGCCCTTTGAGAAGGGCGCGACGACCGTACCGACGATTTCAGGCCGCGGCTGCTGGTAGGGCTTCGGCATGATCCCGACGCCGACTTCCTCGTAAATCGAAACCTCGGTCGAGACCTTGAACCGGTTGTCCGGCAGATCGATGTTGTAGGGCGGGTCCCGTTCCCAGATTTCGAGAATCACGTCGATCGCTTCGGCGAAGAGTTGGTTGCGATCCTCGTCGATCATTCCCAGCGCTTCCGCATCGGACCGCAGCGCGCCGGGGCTGATGCCCATGATGAACCGGCCTTCGGCGAGATGATCGAACATGGCGGCATGGGCAGCGACCAGGACCGGGTGCATGTGGGACAGGTTCGTCGTCCCGGTTGCGAGCTTGATCTGTTTGGTCGAGTGAATCAGCGTCGCGTGGAACATCATCGAGTTGGTGATGCTCTCGGCCTTGTCGGTCAGATGTTCGCCGATGAACGCGTCGTGGAACCCCAGTTCATCGCAGAGAATGACCGCCTCGCGGTCCTCGCGCAGCACCTGAGTGTAGTCTCGGTGCAGCGGATGCACCGGCATGGCGAAGTAACCTAATTTCATGGCGGTCATGATCTCTACCTGAATAGTCCGACCTTATCGATCAGAACAGGGTATGCGCTCGATACGCCTGCGGCGATCCAAAATGCGCCGGCAATCTTGCATACTGAGCAAATAATTGACCGCATGCCGGGCAAGCGAAACCCCGGAAATCAGAGGTCTTCCGGCGCCTCGATGCCGCTCGCCGCGAGCTGGTCGGATAAGTCTTGTTTCAGCCGGGCAAGACCCGTTTCGTCGCGCGCTTCGCACCGGGCCACCAATACATCCTGGGTGTTCGATGCACGCAACAGCCACCAGCCGTCAGGAGTGCTCACACGCACGCCGTCGATACCCGATACATCGGCCCCGGCCTCGGACAGGCGGGCTTCGACTTCGCCGATCACCGCGAATTTCCGGTCCTCGGCACAGGGAAAACGCAGTTCGGGCGTGTTGCAAACCACGGGCAGCTTGTCGAGAAGGTCGGCCAGGGCCTCTCGCTTGCGTTCCAGCAGCGACAACAGCCGGACGGCGGCATACAGGCCGTCATCGAAGCCGAAATAGCGGTCGGCGAAGAAAATGTGACCGCTCATTTCACCGGCCAGCGGCGCACCGGTTTCGGTCATCTTCGACTTGATCAGCGAATGCCCCGTCTTCCACATCGTCGGCACGCCGCCAAGCCGGGCGATCTCGTCGAAAAGGGCCTGGCTCGACTTCACATCGGCGATGATCGTGGCGCCGGGATTGTCGAGCAGAACATCCTCGGCGAACAGCATCATGAGCTGGTCGGCCCAAAGGATACGCCCCTTGCCGTCAACCACACCGATACGGTCGGCATCCCCGTCGAAGGCGATCCCCAGTTCGCAATCATGCTCCGCGACATGGTTTTGCAGGTCGACCAGATTAGCCGCCACGGTCGGGTCGGGATGGTGCCCGGGAAACGTGCCGTCGACGATGCCGTTAACCACATGGTGATGGCCGGGCATGCGCGAACAGAGCATGTTGAGGACTTCGCCCCCGGCCCCGTTGCCCGGGTCCCAGGCGATGCGCGCCATGCGCATCGGCTCATGTTCCTTCGCCAGGACCGCCACATAGTCCTCGCGCACGTCGATATCCTCGACGCTGCCGTTGCCTTCGGCATAGGCGGCAGAATGTGCAATCTCACCGAGGCGCTGGATGTCGTCGCCGAAGAACGGCTTGCCGGCCAGGGTCATCTTGAACCCGTTATAGTCCGCCGGGTTGTGGCTTCCCGTGACCATCAGGCCGGAACCGGTTTCCAGATGGCGGATCGCGAAGGACAACATGGGTGTCGGCCCCATGTTGATCCGTTTCACCGCAAGCCCGCAGGCCATGAGACCCTCGAGCACGGCCTGCGCCAGTTCCGGCGACGTCAGGCGCCCGTCGAACCCCAGCGCGACCTGGTCGCCCCCGCGCTCGACCACACAGGTACCGAAACTGCGGCCGACGGCGTAGGCATCCTGCGACGTCAGGGTTTCACCGACGATCCCGCGGATATCATACTCACGCAGAATCGTGAGATCGAACGAATGGGCATCCGCCATGCGGAACCTCTAGCTGGCTGGGGTTACGGAAGCACGGCCCACGGATGTGTAGTGATAGCCGGCGGCGGCCATTTCTTCGGGTCGGTAAATGTTCCTGAGGTCGACCATGATGGGGGCCTTCAGGAGTGATTGCATGCGCCGGAAATCAAGCCCGCGGAACTCGTTCCACTCTGTCAGGATCGCCACCGCATCCGCCCCGTCCATCGCGTCATAGGCATCCTGGCACCAGACCGGTCCTTCCAGCAGTTTCTTCGCTTCATCCATGCCGACCGGGTCGAAGGTCCGTACGGTCGCCCCCGCCTCCATGAGACGCGGCACGATGATCAGACTGGGCGAATCGCGCATGTCGTCGGTGTTGGGCTTGAATGTGAGCCCGAGCACGGCGATCGTCTTGCCCTCGACGCTGCCGCCACAGGCCGCGATGATCTTGCGCGCCATTGCCTCCTTGCGTTCGGCGTTGACCGCGACAACCTGCTCGACGATCGTGACGGGCGCCCCGGCATCCTGGGCCGATCGGACCAGAGCCTCGGTATCTTTCGGAAAACAAGACCCGCCATAACCCGGACCGGGGTGTAGGAACTTGCCGCCAATCCGCCCGTCGAGGCCGATCCCCTTGGCCAACTCCTGGACGTCCGCACCGACCTTCTCGCACAAATCCGCGAACTCGTTGATGAAGGTGATCTTGGTCGCCAGAAATGTGTTGGCGGCATATTTGATGAGCTCCGCTGTCTCGAGGCTCGTCTGGATGATCGGCGTGTCGCGCAGGAAAAGAGGCCGATAGAGGCTCGCGACGGTCTCTCGCGCCTTCTCCGTATCCGCACCGATCACCACCCGGTCAGGGCGCATGAAGTCCTCGATCGCGGAACCCTCGCGCAGGAATTCCGGGTTCGAGGCGATATCGATGTCGGCATCCGGAGCTGCGGCACGGATGCGTTTCATGACCTCGCGGCCCGTGCCGACGGGAACCGTCGATTTGGTCACGACGACGGTGTAGCCCTTGGCGTTGCGCGCAATATCTTCGGCGGCCTGAAACACATAGCTGAGGTCGGCATGGCCGTCACCGCGGCGCGATGGTGTCCCCACCGCAATGAAGACCGCATCGGCATCGGAAACGGCGCCCGCCAGGTCGGTCGTGAAGCTCAGCCGGCCGCCCGCCACGTTGCGCGCGACCAGATCATCGAGCCGGGGCTCGTAGATCGGCATCTTGCCCGCCTCAAGCATCTTGATCTTGTCCGCATCGAGATCGACGCAGACCACATCCCAGCCGAACTCCGAGAAACATGCGCCCGACACGAGGCCCACATATCCCGTTCCCACCATCGCGATCTTCATTCGGACAGCCCTCCTATGCGCGCCAGCATCTCGCGTGTTCCCGGCCCCAGATCGTCGCGTTGGAGCGCGAATGCCACATTCGCCTCGAGAAATCCGAGCTTGTCGCCGCAGTCGAACCGCCGGCCCTCGAAGGCGAGGCCATGGAACGGCTGCCGGCCGATCAGTTTGGCCATCGCGTCCGTCAGCTGGATCTCGCCGCCCGCACCCGTTTCGCCGCGTTCCAGTTCCGAAAACACCTCGGGCGTGAGGATGTAGCGGCCGATCACGGCAAGATTAGACGGGGCGCTGCCCTGGGCCGGTTTCTCGACCAGCCCGGTCACCGGCCGGACACGGCCTTCCGCGCCCCCGGAATCGATGATGCCGTAGCGCGAGGTGTGCGCGTCGGGCACTTCCATTGCGGCGATGACACTACCGCCCGTCGTCTCGAAAACATCGACCATTTGACGCAGACACGGCGTCTCGGCCTGAATCAGATCGTCGGCCAGCAGCACGGCGAACGGCTCATCACCGACCAAATGACGCGCGCACCAGACCGCGTGTCCCAGGCCCAGCGGTTCCTGTTGGCGGACATAGGCGATGTTGCCCGGTTGCAGCAGAGAGCCGTGTATATCGTCCAGTTCCGCCGATTTACCCTTTGCCGCCAGGAGCGCCTCGAGTTCGATGCTGCGGTCGAAATGGTCCTCGATTGCACTCTTGCCGCGGCCCGTCACGAAAATGAACTGCTCGATGCCCGCCGCCCGGGCTTCATCGACGGCGTACTGAATCAACGGCCGGTCAACCACCGGCAGCATCTCTTTGGGCATGGCTTTGGTCGCAGGCAAGAACCTGGTTCCCATGCCACCGACGGGGAAAATCGCCTTGCGGACGCGATGGGTCATGAAAAGGGCCGGAAATCCGTTTGAGGAGCGCCGACGAGCGCATGTCCGACTTTTGCCATAGCGCCGGGGTGCCCGCAAGCGTGCGTGGTTACCGCGCGAGTAGCGTATCCTTGGCCTGATTGACCTTCGCGGCCATCCAATCGGACCCCCCCTGGTCGGGGTGTGCGCGCTTCATTTCGGTCCGATAAGCCGTTTCGATGTCGGAATCCGACGCATTTTCGTCCACGCCCAGTATCTCCCGGGCCTCCGCCGCACTCATGCCCGTCTGCGTCCAGGGACTCGGACCGCCCGATCCGCCCCCGGCATTTCCACCCGTTTCAGCGCCGTCTTGCGCCTCTCCTCCCGCAACATCACGCCATTCGGGATGATTGCGGTCCATGTAACTCTCAAGCACGCTGCGGGACTGTTCGTCCTCCACCGCACAGAGCCGCCAGAGTTCGACAAGCTCACCGAGTTTCAGCGCCGAGAGCATCCGCCCGGCCAACGGTCCTTCGCGAACCTCGCCGTCCATATCGCCGGTGTCATGATCGAGTTCCATCCGCAAGATTCGCGTCTCGACCTGGCTCGTCTGGCCGCTGCGCGGCCCGCGGGCGTTCTTGCGCATCGTGTTCATGGCGCGCAGGCGCATCAGGAACGGCATCGCGGGGAAGAGCAAAGCCCAGATGAAATTCCATCGTCCCGAAAGCACGATCGCGATCAGCCCGGCCACCAGCAGGATGGCGCCCGTCCAGCGCAGGGCGCGCAATATCTGCGCCGGCTGCGCGCTAACGAACCAGCGCGCCACGAAATACAGGCCTACCAGGACGAAGATTGCGAGAACGAGAAGCGGCAACATGGATCGATCCTATTTCGCGCCGCGCATCTGGTCGGCTATCTGGAGTACCCGGCCACCCTTGCGCTTCCCCAGATCCTCGAGGGCGCGCCGGCCACCGGCAGAGAAGACCGCGACGGCGGCGAGCAATTCACGCAGCTGCTGCGCGCTGCCCGCGTCGAAGCCGCAATATGCGCCCCCCGACAATTTGGCAATCTGCTCGAACGCGCGCCGCGAAACTGGCTCCCCGCCTTCATGAAAAATGAACACCGGCGTTCCCACGAGGCCGAGCTGGCCGGCAAAATGCCCCAGCTCATCGATGTCCTCTTCCACCACATCGCCGACAAAGACCAGCGCATCCACCTTCTGGCGCTTGGTCTCCTTGAGCGTATGACGCAGCAATTTGCGTATCTGGGTACGGCCGGCGAGGCAGCGTACCTTCGTCATGCGGCGCACCAGATCGTCGGGTGATTCAAGCCAGTCCGTTACCTTCATCTCGCCGAAGCCCCGATAAAAGGCGAGTTGCACCTCCAGCCCGCCGATATCGTCGGTCGAAGCGAACATCTCCGACTGGATCTGGCAGGCCATGTCCCAGGTGGGTTCGCGGCTGGCCGTGGCATCGATCGCAAAAAGCAGGCGCCCCGGTCGTCCGGCGGGCTTGGTCGGCGGCGTGGCCGCGACCTTCTGCAGGAACGCGTCGATGTCCGCGCGTGACGAGCCGTCGGCGGGCAGTTTCGGGTCGCGGTCGGTTCCAGTCACGACGCCATCGCCTCCTATTGTACCGCCGCAACGCCGGGCACAACCTCGGGCGCGGCGGCTGCTTCGGGTACGCCAATAGCCTGCAACAGATTGCGAACTTCCTGCAGGGCCGCCATGTGAGACATGGTCAATGTGACATCGGCACCTTCCTCGCGAACGTCAAGTAGGGTCAGGCCTTTCAGGAATAATTCACGGAAAATCACCCGCTCGCTGAAGCCGTGTGCGAGACGAAACCCAAGCCGGCGGGACAGCCCCTCCAGCGCGGCATCCATATTGCGCTTGTTTTTCGTATCCAGCGTGGCAAGCCGGTTGCGCATCACGATCCAGTCCATCGAACCGCCGTCGCGCAAGGCGCGTGCCTTCTTCTGTTCCCAGACCATTTCCGAATAGTCGCTGAGGGCGAGAACCGCATTGGTTTCGGGGTCGATCCGGCCAAGCAGGTCCAGATCGACAAAGCTGTCATTCATCGGTGTGATCAGGATATCGGCATAGGAATGGCCTGCGCGCGACAGCGGATTGTCGCTGCCGGGCGTATCCAGCACGACCACATCGCAAACACCGGCCAGCTCGGACATGGCCTGCGCAAGCCGGGCGCGCTCGTCCTCTTCCGCCGCAAAACGATCAGCCAGTTCGCTGCGTCCGATCGCCCGGTAGGTCGGGTGTGGCAGCTGCAGGCCCATCTTCGCGGCGTAGATTCGGCGATTGTCGAAATATCGGGCCAGAGTGCCTTGTCGCGCGTCCAGATCAATTGCGCCGACCGCATAGCCTTCGCGCAACAGCCCGACGATGATGTGCATCGCCGTCGTCGATTTGCCGGTCCCGCCCTTTTCGTTGCCGAGCACGATGACAGTCGTGTCGGTTCCGGCAAGGCTTTCCCGATCCGGCTTTCGCGGGTCTGTTTCCCCGATCGTCATGCGCCACGCAGCCACACGGCGGTATCGTGGAAGACCGCGCCGCCGTTCGGACGGCCCGCATCCGCGCTGATCAACAAATTGATGCCGATCCCCTCGACGAAGGCCCGGTTCGGCCAAACGCTCTCGACGATGACCGTGCCGCGGCGCAGTCCCTCGGTCGGACGCACATGGACCAGGACCGTGCCTTGTGCGTTACCGATCCGCACGAGTCCCCCGGCCTCCAGGCCGAGTTCGACACACACATCGGGATGAATTTGCGCCTCGGGACGGCCCTCCCGCGCCTGGCTCGTCGCGGTCTCGGTGAAGCTTGTGTTCAGATAGTTTCGCGACGGCGCCGTCACCAGCCGGAAGGGGTGCGCGTCATCACGGTTGTCGATGTTCGCATCATGGTCCGGCAGGCGCGGCATGCCCTGATGGTTGCCGCCGATCTTCGACCAGTCGGGCGCGAAGTGGAACTTGCCGTCGGGATGTCCGAAACCGTTGATGAAGTGGGAATCTTCGAAGGATCGCGCCCGATCTTCCCAGTGCCCTTCCCATATGGCCTGCGCGCCCTCGTAGCCGGATCGGCGCAGGGTCTCGTCCATCAGTTCCCACGCATTCATGTCGAAACCCGGATGGGCTGCCCCCAGACGCTCCGCCAGCGCACACAGCACATCATGGTTGGAGCGCGCCTCGCCCACCGGTTCGATCACCGCGCGTGTGACCTGGAGATGGGTGTGCCCGCCTGCGACGTAGAAATCATCATGTTCCAGGAATGTCGTCGCCGGCAGCACGATATCGGCCATCTGCGCGGTCTCGGTCATGAATTGCTCATGCACACACACGAACAGGTCCTCGCGCATGAAGCCCTCGCGCACTTTTCCGAGGTCGGGCGCCACATTCATCGGATTGGTGTTCTGGATGAACAGCGCGGTTACCGGCGGGCCGTCGCCAAGATCGCGCGGGTCACCGGTCAGGATCGGACCGATGCGTGACTGGTCGAGCAGCCGCACACCCGTGTCGCGCGCGTCCTGCCCCTCGATCAGGGTTTTATCGATGTTGTAGATGCCGCCATGGGCATAGAGCGCACCGCCGCCCGGATATTGCCACGCACCGGTTACGGCCGGCAGACAACTCGCCGAGAACATCTGTACGGCACCATTGCGCGACCGCGTGAATCCGAACCCCAGCCGAAGATAGCTGCGCTTGTTCGCGCCATAGATTTTCGCAAACGCCTCGATCTCCTCGACCGGGATCGCGGTGATCGCCGAGGCCCATTCCGGTGTTCGCGCCTGCAGATGCGCCTCCAACGCGTCGGCGTCTGTCGTGTACTTCGCCAGATACGCCCGGTCCGCCAGCCCGTCGCGGAACAGGACATGCATGACGGCGCATGCCAGCGCCCCGTCGGTACCCGGGTTGGGCATGATATGAATGTCGGCCTGCTTGGCGGTCTCGGTCACATAGGGGTCGACGACCACAATCTTCGCGCCGCGATTCTTGCGCGCGCGGGTGGCATGGCTCATCACATTGACCTGGGTGCTCACCGGGTTGCATCCCCAGATGACGATCAGGTCCGATTCCGCCATCTCGCGCGCGTCCACACCCCATTTCGCGCCGACCCCGGCCATCCAGCCGGCATCCGACAATGCATTGCAGAATGTCGAATGCTGGCGCGAATAACCCATCGTGTTGCGCAGGCGTTCGATCCCGTCGCGCTGCACCAGCCCCATTGTGCCGGCATAGAAGAACGGCCAGACCGTTTCGGAGCCGTGCCTGTCCGCAGCGCGGGTCAGTTCCGCGGCGACGGTGTCGAGGGCGTCGTCCCAGGAAATTTCCTCGAAGGCTTCGTGACCGACGCCCTTTTTGCCGACACGCCGCAAGGGTTTGGTGAGCCGGTCGGGATGGTGTACCCGCTCTGCATAGCGCGCGACCTTGGCGCAGATCACACCCGCCGTGTAGGTGTTGGCGCTTGCACCCCTCACCCGACCGATCGTCTGCGGCGTCAGGCGCTCGACCTCCAGCGCACAAGTGCTCGGGCAGTCATGCGGGCAGGCCGAGTGAAAAACCTGCACCTCGCCGCGAAACTCATGGCCATCTTTGTGCCCCGCCTCCGTGCCATCGGCGGGTTGATTCGGTCCGGTTTGGTCGAGTGGCATCTTGTGTATCTCCAGAGGCGCACTATAACGGAAATGCCCGGAATCGTCGATCTTCCGGCGAATTCCGCGGCGTCAGAACACGATCTCACCGTCCGGCCGGAAATTCCGGAACGCAAACGCAAACGTCACGTCATGGGGGACATCACGCAACGCGCCATTTGCGCCCGCTCGCTGGACAATGATGTTCCCCACATCGCGCCCCGCCGGAATCCACGGACTATCATGGATCGAGTTCTGTCCGGGATGCCAGGTCAGGGTCAGGCCGTCGGCCTCCACCCGGCCACGCGCGCGCACGAGATCGACCGTCCATGCCCGCTCACCGACGGCGACAACCCGGGTCAAAGGCGATATCCCGTCAGGCAGGCCGGAAGGATACCGCTCGCGCACCATATTCCGCGATTGGGTATCCCACAGGGTATCCATATGAAAATAAGGCGTCTCGCCATAGGGCTGACGCATCACATCGGCCGGGATCATGACCTTGCCGTCCGGTGCCCGTTCGCGAAATCGCGCCAGAGATTCGAGCCGCGCCGGCAATGTACGCAACAGCATGCCTGCCCGTGATCCCACGATCGCCTCGCCGGTAAATTGCTGCCACCAACTCTCTGTCGCGCGGTCATACATCACCATGTCCATGTGGCGGATGCGGCCGGTGTTCCCGAACGAGACGGTCTGCCCGTCGACCCGTCGGTCGTAGACGACGCCGGAATTGCACAACGGACAGTAGCTGACGAGCACCGGCACGCCGGCGACCGTATCGTTGACGATCTCATGCCACAGCAGCATGCGCAGCGGATAGGCCCGCGCATCTCCGTCGATGATGAGGGAGAGTACGGGCTCGAGCGGTCCCATCGCCGTCAGCGCGGCCACCGGCTGAAAGACGGGATTATCGATGGGAGAAATCGTATCGCGGTAGTTGCCGTCATCCTCGATCTCTTCGAGCGGCACCTCGGTGCGCGCGAAATCGGTCAGCGGAAACTCGCGCTTCCACAGATCCGGATCGGCGGACGCTTCCGGCGCACCGGACAGCAACGCGGCCACAAGCGCCAACACGCTAGCGGTGAAGCGTGCCATCCGGATTGAAGGCGCGGAACGAAAAGGCGAACACAACGTCATAGGGCACATCCTCGGCGCCGTCGGCTGTTTTCCGCTGAACCACGACATTGCCGACGTCGCGGCCCCGGAAGATCAGTTGCGTGTCATGGATGGAGTTCTGACCGGCCTGCCAGCTCAGCACCAGGTCATCGTCCGTGACCGGCGACCTCTCGCGCAGTGCCGAAAGCGTCCAGGCTTCATCGCCGACGACCACGACCCGGTCCATCGGGCTCACCCCGTCCGGTAGCGGATAAGGAAAGTGAACCGCCTGCAGCGCGCGCGGGATACGCTGGGTGTCCATTCCCACATAGGGCGAGGCGCCATAGGGTCGCGCGCCCTCGTCCTCGGGCACCAGCACCTGGCCGTCCGGCGCGCGTTCGCGGAAACGCGCCAGGGATTCCAGCCGGGCCGGGATCGGCGTCATGCGTTTGCCCGAAAGGTCGCCGATAATTGCTTCACCGGTAAATTGCTGCCACCAGCTCTCGGTCTCCTTGTCATACATGACCATATCGCGATGGCGCAGCCGGCCGGTGTTGCCGAACTCCAGCAGCCGCTCTCCCAACCGTCGGTCGAACACCACACCCGAATTGCAAAGCGGGCAGTAGCTGATCAGCACCGGTGTATCCCCGATAACCTCGTTGACGATCTCGTGCCACAGCAGGATGCGGAGCGGGTAAGCACGGAAATCACCGTTGATGCCGACCGACAAAACGGGCTCGAGCGGGCCGATATCCCTGACCTCGGAGGCGGGCACATATTTCGGCTCGCGCACCGGCGGGATTGAATCCCGCGTATTGCCGTCATCGTCGATTTCATCGAGTTCGACGATCCGGCTCGCGAAATTGGTCGCCGGGAACTCTCGCTGCCATTTCGACACACCCTGCGCGAAGGCGCCCGGCAACGCCGACCAGAGCGACAACCCGGCGATTGCAAAAACGACGAAGGCCAGCCCCGACCGGGACCGGCCCTCTCCATCGCCGAGATGCCTGCTCAGGAATCTTTTCAGCATCATGGTTGCGCGTCCGGGTCTCTGTCCGTCGAGTTACTTGTTGATGGTGCTGTCCGGGTTGAACGCATGGAACGAGAACGCAAAGGTCACGTCATGAACTTCATCGACGAGCTTGTCGCCTTCCTTGCGCTGCACTGTCACGTTACCGATGTCTCGGCCATGGGAGATATTGCGGGCATCCATCGCCGAGTTCTGGCCGGATTCCCAAGTGATAACCAGGTTGTCGGTCTCGACCCGCTTTTCCTTGCTGAGGAGCTCCATCGACCAGGCTTCGCTGCCGACGGCAACCACATAGTCAAGCGGGCGGATACCCTCGGGGAAGCTACCGCGATACAGGAACGGACGCGACGCGCTGTCGTAACCGGCATAGGGGTTGAAACCAGGACCGCCGCGCGGGCTCAAAAGCACCTCGCCCTCGGGGAACCGCTCCTTGAACAGGTCGAACGCCTCGACACGGACGGGCAGCATGGTCAGCTGGGTGCCGGTCATCTCACCGACGATCCCCTCGCCGATGAACTGCTGCCACCAGCTGTTGGTCTCGTGATCCCACATCACCAGATCGGAGAAGCGAAGCTTGCCGGACACACCGAATGTAAGGGTCTGGCCGTTGACGTCGCGTTCGAAGACAACCGCCGAATTGCACAGCGGACAGAAGGTGACCGCAATCGGCTTGCCGCCGAGTTCGTCATTGACGATCTCATGGGTCATCAGGATACCCAGCGGATAAGCGCGGGCCGCGCCATTGATCGACACGGTGATCACCGGCTCGGTTCCCGTATACAACCGGTCCACCTCGGCGATGGACGCAAAGCGCGGTTCGTAGATCGGGGGAATGCCGTCCTTCGGGACTCCGCCCGAGAAAATTTCGTCAAACGGTACGCTCGATTTCGAGAAATCCGTTTGTGGCCATTCAAGCTTCCAGAACGCCGGGTTGGCCTGACCGCTGGCGGACACGGCGAGGAACAGCAGGCCGGCGCCGATGATGGCACCGACGCGGCCCCATTTTTGAGTGGTGAGAAATGGCATGACGAACATCCCGTCGCTTTCGTGTTCAGTTTAAAGTTCGCATGATCATGGCGGGGAAAAAAACAGCGGCGTCTCCGCCGCCGTTCAGTTTTCTCCAAGCGTGATTTGAATGGAGAAGCACGATGATCATGGGCATTAGATGATGATCCGCCGCTTCGCATAAAGTCACTCTGCGTCACGTATTTGTGAGAGAATTGGCGGACTTGCCGAATTGAGTTCAGGCCAAGCAGACCGGCCGGCAACGGGAGTACTTCCAGGCATGGCGACGTTCACTATCGGGTTCACGAAGACCAGTGCGGAAAATTTCTTCCGCCGCCTGAACGATGCGGGCGTGCGCTCGGTGATCGATGTCCGGTTGCAGAATACATCCCAGCTCGCCGGGTTCGCCAAAGCCACCGACCTCGCCTACTTTCTCGGTCACATCGGTGGCATCGAGTATCGGCACGCGCCGGAACTTGCCCCCGATGAGACCCTGTTCTCCGACTATCGCAAGAAGGGTCTCGGATGGGATGCCTTCGAACCCCGCTTCCTCGAAATCATGCGCGCCCGGAAGATCGAGAAACAGTTCAAGCCGGAAGAGCTCGAAGGCGCGTGCCTGCTGTGCAGCGAGGACAAGCCCCACAATTGCCATCGCCGCCTCGTGGTCGAATATCTGGAGGACAGGTGGGGCCGGTCGCTGAACGTGGCCCATCTGTAGGGGATGACGACGATGCCCCGCCGCAGCGCCAGCGCCCGACCGACCGCCGGCATCGACTCCAACGAGATACCAATTGTGGATATCGGGCCGGTGCTCGCCCGCGATCCAGGCGCCGTCGAGCTTGCCGCGGCAGCGTTCCACGAGGCCTGCACGGGCATAGGTTTCCTGTTTCTGATCAACCATAGGATCGATCGGGGAGTCGTGAGGCGGGCGTTCGATGCCGCGCGCCGGTTCCATGCCCTGCCGATGGACGAGAAACTGAAGGTGCGGATGAACCGTCACCAGTGCGGCTACATGCCGCCGAACGTATCCGTGCACAAAGACACCTTCGAGACCCACGCGATGGCACAGAAGGCGCAGGTCAGCGAGGCGTATAAATTCACCTTCGATCTCTCACCCGACGATCCGGATTTCGGAAAAAACCGTCGATTTCGCGGCCACAACAAATGGCCGGAAGAGGCGACGGCGCCCGGCGTGCGACGCGCGTTCATGGAATTCCATGAGACATTCGAGAGCTTCGCCCGGAAACTGCTGCCGGTCCTGTCCGTCGCCCTGGGAATGGCGCCGGAGTTTTTCACGCCGTTTTTCGAGCGTTCAAGTTCAATGACCCGGATCGCCCACTACCCGCAGGTCCCCGACAGGAATGAAGAAATCTCCCTGCCCGGTCACAAGGACCTGTCGTTCCTGTCACTTATTCCACCGGCCACCCATCCGGGCCTGGAAATTCTCACACCGTCGGATGAATGGATCGCGCAACCGGTCGTGCCCGAGGGTCTGCTGTTCAACACCGGCAGCACCCTGAGTCGTTGGTCCAACGATGTGTATCAGGCGACTCCCCACCGGGTTCGCGCGGCATCCGACACCGACCGCCACTCGAACATCTTCTTTCTCTATCCGAATGTGGATGCCGTGATGGAGTGTTTGCCCAGTTGCACGGACTCCGAACATCCGGCGAAGTACCCGCCGGTCACATTCGGAGAATTTCACGCAGACTATGCGGCGCGGAACTTCGCCTACGCCGAAGACTGGGACTAGGCGTGGACCCGGAGCGCCTGCTCAGCAAAGCCGGTGCTTTTGATCCATCCGCAGGGCGTCGAGATCCTTTTCCCACGCCTCCTCGCCTGGCGGCTGATGGATGCCCAGTGTGGCCTTGTGATAGTCGAATCCATCCTCGCCCTCGGCGGACTTGGTATCCCAGCTGTCCTTGGTGACCAGCGCCGACCAGGTACCGAGGACAATGCAGATGGCGATCAGGGCCAGGATCACAATGACTTCCATACTCATGGTTCGGTTCCGTCCTTAATGCCGTGGTTCATGCAATCTGACACAGAATCGCATCCAGGGGGAATTCAACTCCCGGAGAGCGGTGCGGCGAACACGGAAGGCGTTGGCGGCTCTTCCGCAGAAACGTAGTATCGCGCCGCGATCACCTCGATTTCGTCGCACCAAAGGATGTCTGAATGAACCAGGAACCATCGGCCCACAAGCCGATCAGCAGTATCGAGGACGCCGCCGACCGGGTGCGCGAGAGTGCCCATCCCTTCGTGAAAGTCGGCCTCACCGATATCGATGGCCTGATGCGCGGCAAATACATGCACCGGGAGAAATTTCTCACAGCACTGGATTCAGGCTTCGGCTTTTGCGACGTGGTCCTCGGCTGGGACATCAACGATCAACTCTATGACAACAGCCACTACACCGGCTGGCACACCGGGTTCCCCGACGCGCCGGTGCGGATCATCCCCGAAACCGGTCGCCAGATTCCGTTCGAAGACGACTGCTGGATGTTCTTGTGCGAGTTCGCTGACCCCGCGTCAGAAATCTGCCCGCGCGGGGTGCTCGGCAGGGTGCTCGAAAAAGCCGCCGGTATGGGCTTCGGCGTGAGCGCAGGCTTCGAGTATGAATTCTTCGTCTTCGCGGAAACGCCGGCAAGTGCGGCGGCCAAGGACTATCGCGACATGGTACCCGTCGCCTCCGGCAACACGGGCTACTCGTTGCTTCGCCAATCCACGCTGAGCCCGCTCTACACCGACATTTTCTCAAGCATGGCGGCGATGGGTATCGGACTTGAAGGAATACACGAGGAAATGGGGGCCGGCGTGATCGAGGCCGCCATCCAGGCCGACGGCGCGCTGGTGGCGGCCGACAAGGCCAGCCTGTTCAAAACCTACACGAAGGCGCTCATACAGAACCGCGAACTGGTGGCCACCTTCATGGCGAAATGGAGTCTGGACGAGGCCGGGCAGTCGGGCCACCTGCACCTGTCTCTGTCATCCGGAGACAGGGATGCCAGTCCCTTCCACGACCCCGCGGCTGAAAACGCAATCAGCGACACCATGCGCCACTTCATCGGCGGACAGCAGGCCCGTATGGCCGAGCTGACGGCCATGGTCGCGCCGACGGTGAACTCCTATCGCCGCCTGATCCCCGGAATGTGGGCACCCACCGACGCCACCTGGGGTATCGACAACCGCACCTGTGCGATCCGGGCCCTGCCGGGCACCCCGAAATCACATCGCATCGAGTACCGGGTTCCCGGGGCCGACGCGAACCCCTACCTGGTCGCGGCCGCGGCCATTGCGTCCGGCCTGCACGGCATTGAACAGCGGATCGCGCCAACCGAACCGCAAACCGGCAACGCCTATGACAGGACGCATCCCGAGAGTCTTCGCCTCCCTTCAAGCCTTGCGGATGCCGGCAAACGCTTCGCGGACTCGGAGATGGCGCGGGAATGGTTCGGCGACGTTTTCGTCGATCACTTCGCCGCGTCACGCGACTGGGAGGCCCGCCAACTTCCGATGGAACCGACGATCGGCAAGGCCGAAATGGACCGGTATTTCGAACTGATCTGACAATCCGCCGCACTGGTGTAACATCACCAAAAAAGGGGGAAGACGATGGTCGAAAAATTCGGAATCTCACAGCCGGTCCGACGCCGCGAGGACACACGGTTCCTCACCGGGCGCGGCACGTTTGCCGACGATATCAATCATGCCGGACAGGCCTATGCGAGCTTCGTCCGTGCGCAGGTACCGCATGGCCGCATCCGCGGCATCGATACCACCGCCGCCGCCAACGCACCGGGCGTTGTCGGCATTTTTACCGGCGCCGACCTCGTCGCGGCCGGCATGCATGGCCAACTCCCGCGTGCCCTGCTTCCCGGTTTCGTGACCACTCCCACACCGCGCCCGGGTCTCGCCGATACTGTCGTGCGCCATGTCGGCGAACCCGTCGCCGTGGTGATCGCGGAAACGCGCGCCCAGGCCGATGACGCAGCCGACCTCGTCGCGGTCGATGTCGAAGAGCGTCCCGCCGCCATCGAGATCACCGACGCGCGCACCCCCGGCGCGCCCGTCGTGTGGCCCGACGCGCCCGGCAATGTCTGTCAGGAATGGACCCATGGCGACCGCGATGCAGCCGACCGCGCCTTCGCCGACGCGACACATGTCACACGGCTGAAGCTGCGCAACAACCGGGTCGTCGTGAACCCTATGGAAGTGCGTACGAGCCTCGCCGAGCATGACGCCGCCGCCGACCGCTACACCCTCACCTGTTCCAGCCAGGGCGTGCACTACATGCATGAAGTCCTGAGCGAGCAGATTCTCCGTATCCCCGGCGACAAGCTGCGCATCCGCACCCATGATGTGGGGGGCGGGTTCGGCGTCAAGGAACAGCCCTACCCGGAAGACGTCGCGATCCTGTTCGCCGCCAAGGTGCTCGGCCGCCCGGTGAAATGGACCGGCAGCCGCGCCGAGCATTTCCTGTCGGACAACCAGGCACGCGACGCCGATATCGACGCCGCGCTTGCGCTCGATGATGACGGCAACTTCCTGGCGATCCGGGTCACCGTGGACGACGCAATGGGCGCCTACTACGCCGGCCACGGCCCCTTCATTTCGGTCCGCAACATGACGAACGGTCTGCCGCTTGTGTACCGGACACCGGTCCTGGACATCACGGTGCGGCTTGTGTTCACCCACACCGGGTCGGTCGGGCCGTACCGCGGCGCGGGCCGCGAGCAGGCGGCCCTGATCGTCGAGCGGCTGATCGACGAAGCCGCCCGCGAGACCGGGCGCGACGCGCTCGAACTGCGGCGCATAAACTATGTTCCGTCCACGGCCATGCCCTATGAGACCCCGGCGGGCCGGACCTACGATTCCGGCGAGTTCGAGGCCGTCCTGGACAAGGCGCTCATAGCGGCCGACTGGGCCGGTTTTCCGGCTCGCCGCGCGGCCAGCGAGGCCGCCGGCAAGGTTCGCGGGCGCGGCCTGGCAAGCTGCCTGGAATGCGTCGGCGCGGTACCGTTCGAAGGCGCGATTCTCCGGTTCAACAGCGAGGACAATCTCGACCTTGTGGTCGCAAGCCAAAGCCAGGGCCAGGGACATGAGACCAGCTTCGTGCAGGTCGTGGCCGACCGCCTCGGCCTGCCATTCGATGCGATCACCCTGCATCAGGGCGACAGCGACGATGTGCCGATCGGCCTGGCGACCATCGGATCGCGCTCCATGATCATGACCGGCTCCGCCATCGCGAACACCTGCGACGCCGTGATCGAAAAAGGCCGCGAACTCGCCGCGCATATTCTGGAGGCGGCCACAGCGGATATCGAATTCGCGGATGGCGAGTTCCGGGTAACGGGCACTGACAGGAAAATCGAATTGCTGGCGCTGGCCAAGACCGTGCGCACGCTGCGTGCCGCGCCGGACAGCCTGCCCGAGGGCGTTCCCGACAGCCTCGACAGCGAGGAGGAATTTCGGGCGCAGGACCAGTATTTCCCGAACGGCTGCCATATCTGCGAAGTCGAGATCGACCCGAGTACGGGCGAAATCGAGGTTGAGAGCTACGTCGCGGTCGACGATGTCGGCACGGTCGTGAACCCCATGATCGTCCACGGCCAGGTGCATGGCGGTGTGGTGCAGGGAATCGGCCAGGCACTGCTGGAAAACAGCGTCTACGACAAATCGGGCCAGCTGCTGACCGGGTCGCTGATGGACTATCCTCTGCCACGTGCGCGGCATGTTCCGAATCTGGTCACGGACTTTCATCCCGTCCCGTCGCCGGCCAACCCGCTCGGGGTCAAGGGCATCGGCGAGGCCGGGCTTGTCGGCGCCCTCCCCACGGTGATGAATGCAATCGCCGACGCGCTGGCCACGCGCGGCTGCGCGCTCGATTTCGACATGCCCGCGACACCCGAGAAAATCTGGCGCGCCCTTTCCGGCCAGGCCAACACATGACCAACGACCCGGCCGTGCTGCGCGGCACCTGGAGTTTCCCGACCACGATCTGGTTCGGCGCGGGCAAGGTCTCGATGCTGGCGCGCGCCTGCAAGACACTGGGTATAGCCCGACCCCTGTTCGTGACCGACCCGGGACTGGCCGGCCTCGACATGGTGTCGTCGGCTCTGGCGCAGGCGGCGACCGACGGTGCGACGCCGACATTGTTTTCGAACATCAAGCCCAACCCGGTGAGTGCCAATATCCGTTCCGGCATCGAGGCCATGCGCGCCGCCGGCTGCGACGGGGTGATCGCATTCGGTGGCGGCTCGTCTCTCGATGCAGGCAAGACGATTGCCCTCGCCGCCGCTCAACCCGATGACGGCCTCGACCTCTGGGACTTCGAGGAAGGCCGCAACGATTGGCTTCGAGCGGCAGCGCCGTTGCCCGTTGTCGCTGTTCCCACGACCGCCGGCACCGGGTCGGAGACGGGCCGCTCGACGGTCGTGCTGAACGAGGCGACCAACCGCAAGGTGATCATCACCCATCCCGGCATGATGCCCGGCATTGTGATCGCCGACCCGGAATTGACCCTTGGTCTGCCACCCCACATCACGGCGGCCACCGGCATGGATGCCCTCGCCCATTGTCTGGAAGCCTACTGTTCGCCCTTCGACAACCCGCTATGTGACGGGGTCGCGCTCGAGGGGATGCGCCTGGTTCACGAACACCTGAAAACCGCCGTCACGAATGGTGCGAACCTCGCGGCGCGGTCCAACATGCTCGCCGCCGCCGCCATGGGATCAACCGCCTTCCAGAAGGGCCTCGGGGCCATCCATGCGATGAGTCACCCCATCGGGGCGCTGTATGACACCCATCACGGTCTCACCAACGCGGTGGTAATGCCCTACGTGCTCAAACGGAACCGGGCGGCGATCGAAACCCGGCTCGCCCGGGTATCCGCCTATCTCGGCCTGACGCAACATGCAGACAATGCCACCGCCGGGTTCGATGCTTTCTTCGACTGGACGCTGGAACTACGCACGCAGTTCGAGATACCCCATACACTGTCCGATCTCGGCATCGATCAGTCACGCTATGACGAGCTCGCGGAAATGGCGGCAGCGGACCCAACCGCGCTGGCCAATCCCGTCGCGCTCGACGCCACCGGGTTTCGCGAACTCTTCGCGGCCGCGCACGCCGGAGACCTGGGCTAGGGGAAGCCTGTTTGCCCTATCCCTTTTTGTAGGGGTTCGCCAGTTCATCGACGAGCGCGTGCAAGACCTTGCGGAACTGCGCTTCCGAGACATCCATCAGGACGGCGTCTTCGAGTGCTTCCTGGCAGACGTCCTGGATTTCGACGAGATTCTCGCGCAGAACGAGAATCGACTCTTCACAGCTCATGGCCTCGCCACTGGGCTGTTCCCATTTTTCCGGTTCGACCTTCGCACGCTGCTTGGACTCGGGCATTTGCGTCGCCTTCGCTCCCGTCGATTGATCCTGATGATGCCGGGTCGAATCGATCCGGCTTGCATTGAAATATTATTATAGTGCGCTCGGGCAAGGCGTCCTATTCCACCTCACATTAACCCTGCTGCGGTCCGGTATCTTTCAAACAGGATACAAGCCCTTGATGTTCATTGATGTTTAACACCGCAGATGCAAAATCCTAGAAGTTGGTTAATGGATGTTAAGTCATCCCGCCGCTCTGGAGGACCGCATGTCCGTGTATGCCGCACCTGCCTTTGACGGGCATGAAAATGTCCTGTTCGGATTCGACCGGGAGACCGGACTGCGCGCGATCATCGCGATCCACAACACCAATCTCGGGCCGGCCGTCGGCGGTTGCCGCATGTGGCCCTATGCCGACGAGGCGGCCGCACTCGAAGATGCGCTGCGGCTGTCGCGTGGCATGACCTATAAATCGGCCCTGGCGGGTCTCCCTTTCGGGGGTGGCAAGTCGGTCATCATCGGCGACGCACGGACCGACAAGACCCCGGCCCTGATGCGCGCCATGGGACGGATCGTCGACAGCGTCGCGGGTCGCTACATCGCCGCCGAAGACATCGGCATGACGGTCGCGGATATGGACGAGATGTCAAAAGTGACGAAGCACGTCACCGGAACAAGCGCGACCAGCGGCAACCCCTCTCCGTATACCGGCTACGGCGTCTTCCAGGGCATTCGCGCCGCTGTCGCCCACAAGCTCGGGCGCAATGACGGGCTCGCCGATGTGCAGGTCGCGATCCAGGGCCTCGGCTCGGTCGGCTTCGACCTGGCGCGGCGCCTGCATGAAGCCGGCGCATGTTTGCAGGTCGCGGACATCAACAACGACGTCGTTGCGCGTGCGGTTGACGAATACGGCGCGATGCCCGTCGATACCCACGACGTGCATCGCGCCGACGCCGACGTGTTCGCACCCTGCGCTCTGGGCGCCGTGATCAACGATAAATCCGTGGGAGAACTGGGCGCAAAGATCGTCGCGGGCTCGGCCAACAACCAGCTCGCCGAAGAGAGGCACGGTGCCGAACTGGCCGCGCGCGGCATTCTGTACGCGCCCGACTATGTGATCAACGCCGGCGGCATTATCGAGATCGCCCACGGGACCGACTTCGGCGGCGCCCACGACGACTCCACGATCTATGAACATCTCGACCGAATCCACGACACGTTGATTGAGATATTCGAACGCGCGGATACAGAGGGTGCGGCGACAAACTTTGTCGCGGATCAGATGGCCGAAGAACGATTCCACGCAGCGTAGGCCAGTTTCTGGCCGTTGTTCCGAAATTATCTGATCGCTATCAGCCTGTTTTGACGCAGATCAATGCGCTTGCTCCCCTGCAATTGAGAATGACTTGCAATTAGAATCACGGGCGAATATGTTTCGCCTCCTTTGAGAACCATTCTCATTCGCAAACAGAATCTTCGGAGTAAAAAATGCGCAAAAGTACTTACGCCCTCGCCGCTGCCGGCCTCGCGGCTCTCCTGATCGGCCCGGGCGCTACCGCTGATGAGCAGGCTGCCGTGGATCCCGGCGAGGTCAACGTTTATTCCTACCGTCAGCCTTTTCTGATCCAGCCCATGTTCGACGCCTTCACCCGCGACACCGGCGTGAAGGTCAACGTGGTCTTCGCCAACAAGGGCCTCGTCGAACGTCTGAAGCAGGAAGGCCGCAACTCCCCTGCCGATCTGATCTTTACGGTCGATATCGGACGCCTGAACGACGCTTACGAAGCCGGCGTCACCGCACCGGTCGAGACCGCGCAGCTGACCACGAGCATCCCCGCCGCATTCCGTCAGGGTGAAGGTCACTGGTATGGGCTCACCCAGCGCGCGCGTATCGTTTATGCCTCCAAGGACAGGGTGCCACAGAACGAAGCCCCCAAATCCTATGAGGAGCTCGCCGATCCGAAGTGGGCCGGGCGTATCTGCACCCGCTCGGGCAACCATGTCTATCAGGTCGCGCTGACAGCCGCGATGATCGCGCATCACGGCGAAGAGAAGGCCGAGGCATGGCTCCGGGGCCTCAAGTCGAACCTGGCCCGCAAGCCCCAGGGCAACGATCGCGCGCAGGTCAAGGCAATCAACGAGGGCGAGTGCGATATCTCACTGGGCAACAACTACTACTTCGGTCTGATGCTGCAGAATGAAGAGCAGTTCGGCTGGGCCCAGTCGGTTTATCCGGTCTTCCCGGCCATCGGCGGCAAGGGCACCCATGTGAACATTTCGGGCATGGCGATGACCAAGGCATCCCCGAACCGGGACAATGCCGTAAAACTCATGGAGTTTCTGACCGGCGATCTGGCCCAGCAGATGTATTCGGAGCAGAACTTCGAATACCCGATCGTGGCGGGTGTCCCACAGGCCGGTTTGCTGCGCTCAATGGGTGACCTGCATCCCGACACACTGGCGCTCGACCGTATCGCCGCGCTCCGGGCCGATGCGTTCAAGCTGGTCGACAAGGTCGGCTACAACGACTAGCCGCAGCCGCGAGCCGGAATGCACCCATGTCCGTGACGACCCTCTCCTCCCTGTCGTCAAACACGCGCCCCACCCAGGGGCGCGTGTGGATTCTGGGTGGCCTGCTGGTCGCACTCATCGTGGCCGCCCCGCTCATTGCGATTGCCTGGATCGCCCTGTTCCCGACCGAGAATATCTGGCCCCATCTCGTGTCGACGGTCCTGCCCCGGCACAGCTGGAACACGCTCGTTTTGATGTTCGGGAACGGCATCGGCGTGTTTCTCATCGGCACCGCATCGGCGTGGCTGGTCAGCACCTGTGATTTTCCCGGTCGCCGGCTGTTCGAGTGGGCCATGCTCCTGCCGCTCGCGGTGCCGGCCTATATCGTGGCCTTCGTGTACACGGACATCCTCGAATTCGCCGGGCCGGTACAGGGACTGTTGCGCGATCTGTTCGGATGGCAGACCTCGCGCGACTACTGGTTTCCGGAAATCCGCTCCATGGGCGGCGCGATCTTCGTCATGTCCTTCGTCCTTTATCCGTATGTTTATCTGCTCGCCCGCGCGGCCTTTCACGAGCAATCCTCGAGCGTCCTCGAAGTAAGCCGCACGCTCGGCCGCGGGCCCTGGCAGACCTTCCTCACAGTCGCCCTTCCGCTGGCCCGCCCCGCCATCGTCGTCGGGATCGCACTGGCCATGATGGAAACGCTGGCGGATTTCGGCACCGTTGACTATTTCGCCGTCAACACGCTGACCGTCGCCGTGTTCAATGTCTGGCTCGGCATGGGCAATGCGGGCGGCGCGGCACAGATCGCGCTGGTGATGCTCGGATTCGTGGTCCTGTTGATCACGCTGGAGCGCATCGGGCGACATGGCCGCCAATATCACCACACATCCTCACGCTACCAGACATCGCCGCGCGTGCGCCTGCATGGCGCCCGCATGGTGGCCGCATTCCTCGTCTGCGCCGTGCCGATCGTCCTCGGCTTCCTGATCCCCGCCGGTGTCCTGCTGCGCCACGCCATCATATTCTTCGACGAATCCTGGAATCAGGCCTTCTTCGCGTTCGCGCGCAACAGCCTGACCCTGTCCGCGACGGCCGCGCTCTTCGCCGTCTCCATCGCGGTATTCCTGGCCTATGGCAGGCGCCTCTCGGGGCGCGGATTCGGCGTCCTGTCACGCATCGCCCTGCTCGGCTATGCGGTGCCGGGCGCCGTGCTCGCCGTGGGCGTACTGATCCCCTTCGCACGCCTCGACAACGCGATCGACGCCATCGCACGCGACATGTTCGGCGTGTCGACCGGGCTGATCCTGAGCGGCACGATCTTCGCCCTGGTATTCGCCTACGTGGTGAGGTTTCTCGCGGTGGGATTCGGCGCCGTCGAAGCCAGCCTCGGCAAGATTCGCCCCACCATGGACATGGCCGCCCGCAGCCTCGGGGCCGGGCCGGGGCGCACCCTGTGGCGCATCCACCTGCCCCTCGTGCGCGGCAGCCTGATCGCCGCCGGCACCATCGTTTTCGTCGATTCCATGAAAGAGTTGCCCGCGACCCTCATCCTGAGACCGTTCAACTTCGACACGCTGGCGACCCATGTCTATCAGTTCGCATCGGACGAACTTCTGGAACAGAGCGCCCTGTCGGCGCTGACGATTGTGCTTGCCGGGATTCTGCCCGTCATCATCCTGAGCCGGGCATTGCGCCAGTCGCGCCCCGGCACACGCGAGGGCAGACTCGCCGTAGCAGACGCCCTGCCGACACCCGCGCCGCCGGTGCCGCCAACCATCCCGTCATAGGACGTGTTCAGATCAGGCCGAGCTCGCGCAGTTCAGCCGCCATCTCCGGCGGCGGCTCCCGTTCGGCTGCCGCACCGGCCGGCAGATCCGACGGCGCATTCTCCGGCTCCAGATAGCGCCAGCCCTGGAACGGGCGGGAGCGTTTCGACTGGACGCGAATGAGCTTGCGCTCAAGATGTATCGCACAGCGCGGTGTTCCGTCCGCGGCCGTGGCCGGCTCGATCGCGATGATCTTCTGGCGCACCAGAATTCGGCCCTTGATCACCCAGTAGAGCGACCCATCATCGGCCAACAGTTCGTCGCCACGCCGCGGCGTGTTGCGGGTGAGAATGCGCAATACCGGCCCGTCTCCGGCGGCCTTGCGATCAGCGATGCGTTGTTTCTGACGTTCGCGCAGATGGTCGATGGAATCGATGCCAACAGCGAGCTTTACAAGATGAACGGACATGGCCGCACAATAGCAGCGGCCCCCACACAGGTGAACTGGGTGGCCTGTGGTTAACCCGTCATGCGCGCAACGAGCGCCTTGAGGGATTCGACAAGATCGATCCCCACCTGACCACCATCCCCGCGGACATCATTCTTGACCACGGCGCGCATGGCGTCCGCATGCGCGCGCAGCACATCCGGGTTCAATTCGGCAGCGCTCGAAAGGCGGTCCGTATAGCGAAAGAGGCAATCGGAGACATCGGAAATCAGGTCATAGCCATATGTGCCACCCTGGCCGCGAAGTTCGTTTGCGACCTTTCGGACCTTTTTCATGACGCTCTCGGCCTCGTCGGGCGCCGCCTCCAGGTCCATCGCCAGTTCCAGCACGCGCAGAATCTCGTTTGACACCGTTTCCGCGAACTCGTCACCCATCGCGCCGATCACCGTCTCGGCATGCTTTATCAGGTCAGGGTCAATACCGCCCATGCCACCCTTGCCCACCTTCGCTTTCAGAAGGTTGGGCGGCGTGATCAACTGATACGCACCGTTTTGGTGGCTTTCCTCAGCCATGACAGCCCCATCGTTGCGACGAACTTCACGTCATCACAAATTATCGAAGTCAGGTTAAGGGAAGGTTAGTCGCTGGCAATCTTGGTTGCGTTGGCCTGGCTAGCCTGAAGCGCTTCACGCTGCTGCTTGGACAGATCACGAACCGAAACATCGACCTTTTCAAGGTCAGCCGTCCGGCGTTCGGGTCCGGAATAACGGGGATCCTGTTTTCGGCGCCGGTCGGGACCGAAATAGCTATCGGTACGCACAAACGGCCGCGGCTCCTCAATCACCGATTCCAGGCGCGACATCAGAACATCGACCGTAAACGGCTTTGCCAGGAACTCCGTCACACCACGGTCACGCGCGCTCTGGACACGCTCTCCATCCGAGTATGACGAGATCATGATGACCGGCACATAGGGATTGGGGCTCTTGCGCGATGTCCGGATCATATCGACCAGATCGAGGCCGCTGATCGGCTCCATCTCATAGTCGGTGAAAACGAGGTCATATTCGAGCCGGCAGAATGAATCGAACCCCGTCACGCCATCCTCGGCGACATCAATGGCCCGAATACCGACGGCATAGAGGATCGTCCGCAACAACTGCCGTATGTGGGCGTTGTCGTCGATGATCAGTATGCGCAGGCCTTCGAGCTGGTAGCTCACGGGAAATTCCTCTGGATACCCAAACGGGATAGGGGCGCATCGGGCAGTCGCCGGTGCAGAACCAGACTAGAATCCACTGGTTACCGAAAGGTTTAGATCAGCGTCTTTAATCCGGGATTCTACCTATTCGCGCGGAACGCCTGCGCGGCCTTCGAAGTCGGCGCGCGCCCAAGCACATCGCAGATGAACTGCCCGGCATCCACCAGTTTCGCCATATCCACGCCGGTTTCGATTCCCATGCCATGCAGCATATAGACCACGTCTTCCGTGGCGACATTTCCCGAAGCGCCAGGCGCGTACGGGCATCCTCCCAAACCGGCAACAGCGGAATCCACTGTCGCGACGCCGGCATCGAGACAGGACAAGATGTTCGCGAGCGCCTGGCCATAGGTGTCGTGGAAATGCAGGGCGAGCCGCGCAACCGGCACAACCGCCGAAACCGCGTCCACCATGGCCCGCGCGCGCGTCGGCGTGCCGACTCCGATGGTGTCGCCCAGGCTGATCTCGTAGCACGACATGTCGTCCAGCGCCCGGGCGACACGCACCACATTCTCAATCGCCACATCGCCTTCATAGGGACAGCCGAGCACGCAGGAGATATAGCCGCGCACTTTCATCCCGGCCGCCAGCGCGGCGGCGGCCACGGGGCGGAACCGCTCAAGGCTCTCGTCGATCGAGCAATTGATGTTTTTCTGGGAAAACGTCTCCGAGGCGGCGCCGAAAATCGCAATTTCCTCGACCCCGGCCGCCATTGCGCCCTCCAGGCCTCGCGCATTGGGCACAAGCACCGGGTAACGCGTTCCCGGCCGGCGCCGTATGCCGGCCAGAACCTCCGCCGCATCGGCCATCTGCGGCACCCATTTCGGCGATACAAAAGCGCCGGCCTCGATCGCCGGAACCGCGGCATCCGAAAGCATGTCGATCAGTGTGATCTTGTCTGCCGTCGAGACCATGCCCGGCTCCGCCTGCAGCCCGTCGCGCGGCCCCACATCGACAATCTCCACCCTGTTCGGTCGCGTCATCTCAGCCATCCAGGGGTTCGAGTTGCAACAGTTCCGCACCTTCGGGCACCTGATCGCCCTCGGCAAAAAACACGACTGCCACCTCGCCATCACCCGGTGCGGTGATGGCATGTTCCATCTTCATCGCTTCAAGCACCATGAGGGCTTGCCCCCGGCTGACGCGGTCACCCGCCGCGACCATCACCCGGACGACCTTACCCGGCATCGGCGCGTTCAGCCCGCCCGATGCACCCGCCCGTTCCGATGCCTCGTCGACCGCAACGACACGCTCGAGCCGCAACTGCGTACCTTCCGCAACGGCGAAGAAAAGGTTGCCGGACAGATAAGCAGACCAGCCGCCGTGCCCGATCTGCGCATCGATGACCTGCCCGTTGGGCAATGTCAGCGAGACCCGTTCCGCGTCATGAACAACGGCAACCGAAATTTCCGTCTCGCCATCGCGAAACAGAAGTGTCTCCGAATTCAGAAGGTTGGTGCGCCAGCTGTCAGATGCCGCCCAGGGCGAATTCGCCTCGCCGCGCGCGACGGCCCGCGCCAAAGCGTCGGTCCGGCGTTGCGCGAGGAGTCGCGTCACGACCGCCGCGAGCGCATCATCGGGCACGCCGTCACGAGACGGGATAAGCGCGTCGCGGTGCCGGTCGATGAAACTCGTATCCACCGTGCCGGCGACAAACGCAGGATGCGTGATCGCCCGGCGCAGGAAAGCCTGATTGGTCACCGGCCCGACACAAGCAAGCTGGGCCAACACCCGGTCAAGCGCCGAGATCGCGGCCTCCCGGTCGGCGCCATGAGCAATGATCTTGGCAATCATCGGGTCGTAGGAAACCGCAATGTCGTCGCCCGTCGCGACACCCGTGTCGATGCGCACCGAGGGCCCCATCTCCGGCGCATCGAACGCAACGACATGGCCGGGGGAAGGCAGAAAATCGCGCTCCGGGTCTTCGGCATAGAGCCGCGCCTCGATCGCGTGACCGTTCAGCCTGATATCACCCTGCCCCAGCGGTAACGCCTCGCCATCGGCGACACGCAGTTGCCACTCGACGAGATCCAGCCCCGTGATGAACTCGGTGACGGGATGCTCGACCTGCAGACGGGTGTTCATTTCCATGAAATAGAACGGCCCGTTGGCGCCGCCATTCGCCGCGTCGACGATAAACTCGACCGTACCCGCGCCCGAATAATCGATGGCCCGCGCCGCGGCGACCGCGGCGGCACCGATCTCCCCCCGGCGTTCTTCGGACATCCCCGGCGCCGGTGCCTCTTCCACCACCTTCTGATAGCGACGCTGCAACGAGCAATCACGCTCGAACAGGTGCACCACATGACCGTGATCGTCGCCGAAAACCTGAACCTCGATATGCCGGGGCGTCGTCAGGTATTTCTCGATCAACACGCGGTCATTGCCGAAAGCACCACGCGCTTCGCGTTGCGCCGCGGCGAGCGCCTCATCGAACCCTCCCGGATTCTCGACGATCCGCATGCCCCGCCCGCCGCCACCGGCGGATGCCTTGATCAGAACCGGAAAGCCGATTTTCACGGCCTCGGCCGCCAGGGTCGCGAGGTCCTGGTCCGCGCCGTGATAGCCGGGCACCAATGGCACATCCGCTTTGGACATCACGTCCTTCGAGGCCGCCTTGTCGCCCATCGCACGCATCGCCGCGGCGCTCGGCCCGACCAGCCGGATGCCCGCCGCCACACAGGCATCGGCAAAATCCGCATTTTCCGACAGGAACCCGTAGCCGGGATGGATCGCATCGGCGCCGGTGCTGCGTGCCGCCTTGATCACGGCATCGATGTTCAGGTAGCTCTCCGCCGCCGCATCGGGGCCGATGCGCACGGCCTCATCCGCCACGGCGACATGCATCGCGGACACATCCGTGTCGGAGTAGACCGCGATCACGTGAATGCCCATGCGTTGCGCCGTGCGCGCAACACGAACCGCGATTTCACCACGGTTGGCGATCAACAGGCGTTCGATCATTGATCTGCTCCGGATTTGCCGTCCGCTTCGCGGACGTAACGCATGATTTCGGCGAACCCGAACAGGAACAGCAGAATTCCGAACATCACTTCGATTGCCGCCACAACCCGCACGGCTTCGCCCGCCGGCGTGATATCGCCATAGCCGACCGTGGACATGGTGATGAGTGAAAAATACAGGCCATCGGAAAAACTGATGGCGGACCGCGCACCCTCGACGAAGAAAATGGGCTCCGCCGCGAGGCGGTCCATGATCCGAAATATCATCGCGAACACAATCACGATGAACGAATAGAGGGTAAAAAATGCGAAGGCCGGCCGGAATAGACGGCCGGTCCGCACGAAGAACTGATCGAACAGCAGCCCGGTGTCGATCAGGAACAGGCAAATTTGCCGACTGACCCCCGCCACAAGGAGGGCGATGACCCCCATCGACCCCACAAGCACCAGGCTGATTGTGCCCCCCTCAAAACCGAGACGGGGCAACGCAAATGTTGCCGCGGCGATTGCGAAGATCGGCAGGGTCCAGAGGAATTTACGGCCCGACAGATGCGCCCGCCGCAACTCCTCGACCCGCGAAAGCTGATGGATATTGTTTCGATTCAAGGCGACGGCGGCCATGAAAACAAAGATCGGTACAAGATAGCCAACGGCAATCGCCCACGTCTCCGCACCCGCAAAATTGGTCAGCTGCAGGAAGGAATAGACGCTCGTGTAGATCGCCAATGAGTTTGCAAACGCCAGCACGAAGAAGCGGCTGCCCGGGAACATCCACAGAAACAGGCCCACCGCACCGAAGACGGCACCGAGAATGATGATCGTGTGCAGCCCGAAGAAATCGGTGACACCCACCGCCACCAGCAACACGATGACGGCGGAAAATCCGACCGCGCTCAGCCAGCCCTGATGGCTGATCCCGACGCTTACGCTTTTGTCGTCGTCCGCCAATTCGGCCCCCGTTTCTCCAGAAAGGCTTGCACGCCCTCGCGTCCTTCAGCGGTCGCGCGGATGTCGGCGATGCGCTGAGCGGTATACTCGACCATAGCGTCATCGACCGGTCCCGACGCGACCCTGCGGATCAATTCCTTCGACGCCGCCATCGCCGCGGGTCCGTTGTCGAGCAGAACACCGATCAACTCATCTATCCGCCCATCGAGCCGCTCGCGGGGCACCACCTCGTGAACCAGTCCCAGCACATGGGCTGTCTCGGCATCAAACCGCTCGGCCGTCTGGAAATAGCGCCGCGCCGCGCGCGCGCCGATCGCCTCGACCACATAGGGGCTGATGACCGACGGGATCAGCCCCAGCCTGGCTTCCGACAAACAGAAACTGGCCGCCTGGGATGCCAATGCGATATCGCAGGCCGCCACCAGCCCGACCCCGCCACCGAATGCCGCCCCCTGAACCCGGGCGATCGTCGGACGCGGCAACTCGTTAAGTGTGCGAACCATGCCCGCCAGCTTGCGCGCATCGGCGAGGTTCTCGGCCGCCGAATAGTCGGCCATCCGCTGCATCCAACCGAGGTCCGCCCCGGCAGAAAAGCTCTTGCCCTCGCCCTCCAGCACAACCACCCGCACCGCGCCATCCCGGCCGACAGCCTCGAACGCATCGGTCAGGTCCGTGATCAGCACGTCATCGAACGCATTGTGCTTGTCCGGGCGGGCCATGGTGACCCGGGCAACCCCGCCGGCGACATTCACATTGATCGAATTCTCACTCATGGTCACATCCTGAACACGCCGAAACGCGTTTCCTCAATCGGTGCGTTCAGCGCCGCCGACAGGCCCAGCCCCAGCACGCGCCGCGTATCCGCGGGGTCGATGATCCCGTCGTCCCACAACCGCGCGCTGGCGTAATAGGGGTGACCCTGGGTCTCATATTGTTCCTCGATCGGCCGCTTGAAAGCCGCCTCGTCATCGTCGGACCAGGTCTCGCCGCGGCCCTCGATATTATCGCGCGTCACCTGGGCCAGCACATTCGCCGCCTGGGGACCGCCCATCACCGAGATGCGCGCGTTCGGCCACATCCAAAGAAACCGCGGGCCGTAGGCGCGGCCGCACATGCCGTAATTGCCCGCCCCGAAGCTGCCGCCGATGATGACCGTGAACTTGGGCACGTTGGCGCAGGCAACGGCCATCACCATCTTCGCGCCGTCCTTGGCGATGCCGCCGGCCTCGTATTTCTGCCCGACCATGAAACCCGAGATGTTCTGCAGGAAGACCAGCGGAATGCCCCTCTGGCTGCACAGCTCGATGAAATGCGCGCCCTTCTGGGCCGATTCCGAGAAGAGAATGCCGTTGTTCGCGATGATCCCCGCCGGGTAGCCGTGAATATGGGCGATGCCTGTGACCAGCGTCTCGCCGTAACGCGGCTTGAACTCGTCGAATTCGCTGCCGTCGACGATGCGGGCGATCACTTCACGCACGTCATAAGGTTTGCGGATATCGGCGTTCACGACGCCATACAACTCTTCCGCCGAATAAAGCGGGTCGCGCGGTTCGGTCAGTTCCAGGTCCACATGCTTGGGCCGGTTCAGGTTGGCGACGATCTGGCGCACCTGCGACAGCGCGTGTGTATCGTCCTCGGCCAGGTGGTCGGCGACACCGCTGATTCGCGTATGGACATCGGCCCCGCCGAGGTCTTCGGCCGAGACGATTTCCCCGGTGGCCGCCTTCACAAGCGGTGGCCCGGCCAGAAATATGGTGCCCTGATCCTTGACGATGATCGCCTCGTCCGACATGGCCGGCACATAGGCACCGCCCGCCGTGCAAGAGCCCATCACCGCGGCGATCTGCGGAATGCCCGCCGACGACATGGTCGCCTGATTGTAGAAAATCCGTCCGAAATGTTCGCGGTCGGGGAATACATCGTCCTGCTGCGGCAGGTTGGCGCCCCCGGAATCGACCAGATAGATGCACGGAAGGTTGTTCTGGCGGGCGATCTCCTGGGCACGAAGATGCTTCTTCACGGTGATCGGAAAATACGTCCCGCCCTTGACTGTCGCGTCATTCACAACGATCACGCATTCGCGGCCCGATACGCGCCCGATGCCGGTCAGGATGCCGCCGGCGGGGATGTTGTCTTCATACATCTCCCACCCGGCGAACTGGGAGAATTCCAGGAAGGGCGCGCCTCCGTCCAGCAGCGTATCGATCCGATCACGGGGCAACAGCTTGCCCCGGCTCAGATGCCGGGCGCGGGACTTTTCGCCGCCGCCCTGCTCGATCTGCCCGACCTTCGCGCGCAGATCGTCCACGGCGGCATCCATCGCCGCGGTGTTTTCCACGAATAATTCGGATCGGGTGTCTAGGCTGGAGTTCAATACGGTCATATCAAACCTGCTCCATGATCGCGGCGGACCGCAGCGTGACGATTTCAATGGCGGGCGGCATATTGAAACGCATCGGCAGAAAACTCGTTCCCAAACCGGCGCTGACATACATCCGGCATTTGCCCGCCAACACATGTCCATGCGCCCAAGCCCGCGGCGCGCGGCCGGGAACTCTCAGCGCGCCGATAAATGGCAAAGACACCTGCCCCCCGTGGGTGTGCCCGGCGAAAGTTGCGACAACGGTGGACGGAACTTCAAGGAATGTCGCGGGATCATGGGCGGCCACAATCACAGGCTGATTGTCCGGCACGGTTGCAAGTGTTCCGGCGACATCAGGGGTTCGGGTGGAATCGTCGGCAATCCCGGCAAGGGCAACAGGACCATGTTCGGTATCGAGGCTGGTGACCGCGTTCTCAAGAACTGGGATGCCTGATTCCGCAAAGGCGCGCCGGATCCGCTCCCCGTCAAACAGCCAATCCGCATTGCCGAGCACCGCCACAATAGCGATCTCCGCGTGGAGCCGGGACAGACGCGGCGCAATGAGCTCCGGTGAAACCGCTCGCCCCCCCACAACGCAGACCGAAACGTAATCCCCGAGCAACAGCACAATTTGCGGATAAGCCGCGTTGACCGCATCAACGATCTTGTCCACCCGATCGAGGTCATTGAATGGGCTGCCGACATGCAGGTCTGCGACCAGCGCGATTCGCAACGGTGGCCGGTCGCGGGGCCAACTAACGCTCTCAACGCTGACCTCCCGAACGATCAACAGACGCGGCTCGACAAACACCGCCCAGCCCATCATCAGCAATCCGGCGGCGAACGCGCCAAGCAATATCCAGTAATATAAACTCACAGCCCGCGCTCATTCGGTCGCGGTGCCATACGGGCCGTGTTGGGCCGACGTGAGGAGAATCCAGAGTGGCCGCAGAATTGCCGACCAAATCCGAGATCGAGGCTGCCGCCGGGACGGTGTATGCGGCGATGTCCTCGACCCCGCAATATGCCTGGCCCCTGCTCGCCGCGGCGACCGGCGCGAATGTCTGGGTGAAGCATGAGAACCACACGCCCACCGGCGCCTTCAAGGTGCGCGGCGGGCTGGTGCATATGGCCAACCTGCGCGCGCAGAAGCCCGGCATCAAGGGTGTGATCGCGGCGACACGCGGCAACCACGGGCAATCGATCGCCTACGGCGCGCGGACCAACGGCATCGATGCGGTGATCGTCGTGCCCGAGGGCAACTCGCTCGAGAAGAACGCGGCCATGCAGGCCTTCGGCGCGGAACTGGTCGTCCACGGCCATGATTTTCAGGCCGCACTCGAATACACAGAGGGGCTGGCCGACGAACACGGTCTCGAGATGGTTCCGTCCTTCGACGTCGCGCTCGCCCATGGTGTGGCAACCTACGGGATGGAGCTGCTCGCCGCCGCGCCGGATATCGAGACTCTGTATGTGCCAATTGGCCTTGGTTCCGGGATCACGGGCTGCATCGCCGCGCGGGAAGCACTCGGCCTGAATACGGAGATCGTCGGCGTGGTCGCGGAGAACGCGCCCGCCTATGCGCTGTCGTTTGCCAAGGGCGAAGCCGTCTCGACCAACAGCGCCGACACGTTTGCTGACGGACTCGCCTGCCGGGTGCCCGCCGCCGACGCGGTGCCGATCATCTGTAAATACGCGTCGCGTGTCGTCACCGTCAGCGAGAACGAGATCAAGGCCGCGATCCGGCTCTACTACACCGCCACCCATAACCTGGCCGAGGGTGCGGGTGCTGCCGCACTCGCCGCACTGATCCAGGAACGTGACGCCATGGCCGGCCGGACCGTCGGGGTCGTGCTGTCGGGCGGGAATATCGATCGCGCGGTCTACCAGGACATCATCTCCACCGATTGAGCCGCCTACCAGCCGCCGGTCTCGAGCCAGCGTTCGACCATGTCGAGCCGGTCGGCGCCCCAGAAGGCTTCGCCGTCCACGACCATGAACGGCGAGCCGAAAATCTCCCGCGAGATGGCCTCGTCGGTCGCGGTCTTGAGCGCTTCCTTGATCGCCGGGTCCTGGATACCCGCCGCCACGGCGTCGCCATCGAAACCCGCCTTCGCCGCCACGGCAACAACCGCATCCGGCGCGGCGATGTCCAGGCCTTCGCCGAGCGCCGCATTATAGAGCGCCAGTGTCATCTCTCCGGCCTTGCCGTCGGCCTTCGCCCAATAGACGGCGCGCGAAGCCGCGACAGGCGAGAAAGGGAAGCTCTCCGGCGGGTTGTAGGTCACCTCGTGAAACCGCGCCGAGCGGGCAAAATCATGCTTCGCGTAGTCTCCCTTCATCGGAACATGAGGCAGCGGCTGCGCGCCCGTCACCTTGAAGACGGCTCCCAGCAGGAAAGGTTTCCAATCGACGGTGCGACCATGCTTCACCGCGATATCGCCGATCTTGTGGGCCGCGATGTAGCCGTACGGGCTGTTGAAGTCGAAAAAGAACTCGACCGGTGCGTCGGACATACTGTTTGCTCCCCTCTCGGATTGTTTCGTCAGGCCGCCGCGATATCGCGGCCGATGATCAGCCGCTGGATATCGCTGGTGCCTTCATAGATTTTCGTGACCCGGACGTCGCGATAGATGCGCTCGACCGGGAAGTCCTGCAGGTAGCCGTAACCGCCGTGAATCTGGATCGCGTCGGAGCAGACCTGTTCCGCGATTTCCGACGCATAGAGTTTGGCCATTGCCGCCTCGGTCAGGCAGGGTTTGCCCGCATCGCGCATCCGCGCGGCGTTGTGGGTGAGCTGGCGCGCCGCCTCGAGTTTGGTTCGCATGTCCGCCAGCCGGAAGATCACGGCCTGATGCTCAATGATCGGTTGGCCGAAGGTCTCGCGTTCCTTTGCGTAGGCCAGCGCATGTTCATAGGCCGCCCGTGCCATGCCGATGGCCTGGGCCGCTATGCCGATGCGCCCGCCCTCGAGATTGGAGAGCGCGATCCGGTAACCCTGCCCCTCCTCTCCGAGCAGCAGATCCGGCGTCAGCTCCATGTCCTCGAATACGAGCTGGCAGGTGTCCGAGGCCCGCTGGCCCATTTTGGCCTCGACCGACGCGACCCGGTAACCGGGTGTGTCCGTCGGCACGATGAAGGCGCTCATGCCCTTGCCGCCCGCCTCGGGGTCGGTCTTGGCGAAAACGATCGCCACGTCGGCATTCTTGCCCGAGGTGATGAACTGCTTGGTACCGTTGAGCACATATTTGTTGCCGCGCTTCTCGGCCCGGGTCCGGATCGCACCGGCGTCCGATCCCGCGCCCGGCTCGGTCAGCGCAAATGCGCCCAGCATCGCGCCGGTCGCCAGCGGGCGCAGGAAACGCTCCTTTTGTTCGTCGCTGCCGAAATTGAGGACCGGCAAACAGGCGACCGAATTATGCACCGCCATGATCGTCGAACAGGCGCCGTCACCGGCCGAGATCTCCTCAATCGCCAGCGCATGGGTGAGCGTGTCGGCACCGGAACCACCCCATTCCTCTGGCACGACCATGCCCAGCAAGCCGAGCTCGGCCATGCCGCGCACGGCGCCTGCCGGATAGTGGGAGTCCCGGTCCCACGCAGCCGCGTTCGGCGCGAGCTGTTCGGCCGCGAAGCTCCGCGCCATGTCGCGGACCATGACCTGTACGTCAGTCAGCAACGCCGAGCTCTCCCTCCCCGGCTACGAGATCGCGAATGCCGTCGCCCTTGTGATCGACAGCGCACAACCGCCCGGCCTGCAGGTCGACCCACCAGCCATGCAGCAGCAGATCGCCGGCGTCGATCCTCTCCGTGATCCACGGAAAGGTCATAAGGTTATTCAGGGAAACCCGGATGCAGGAATGCTCCACGGTTTCCTGGTCCGGCACGTTTCCGTCGGCATCGCACGGGCAGGCATCCGCCGCGATCTGCATCCAGGGTGCGATGAAATCGCGCGGAAACTCCTCGCCGGCACTGGTGGCACGAAGCGCCTGGATACCGCCGCAGGCAGAATGCCCGAGAATGACGATGTGGCGAACGCCGAGGTCGCGTACCGCAAACTCGATCGCCGAGCTGGTGCCGTGTGGATTTTCGTCGGGGCCGTAGGGGGGAACCAGGTTCGCAACGTTTCGTACAACGAACAATTCGCCCGGCTCGCTGTCGAACAACAGCGCCGGATCGATGCGAGAGTCCGCACATGCGATGAGCAACACGTCAGGGTGTTGGCCTTGCTCCGCCAGCTCCTTCATCCGCTCGGGGCGCTGCTCGTAGTAGCGCGCGCGGAAGCCCTTGAACCCGGCGATCAGGCGATGAACAGATTCTACCATGCGACGTTTTTACCTCGATAATCCAGAAACCGGCCGCTGTCCTTCACAATCAATCCGGCCAATACATTGCGAATGCCGCGAACGCTTTCGTCGGGTGAAAGCGATGCGTGCGCGCCGGTCATGTCGGTGCGCACATACCCCGGATGTAGTGCCACGGCGGTGACGCCGCGCGCGCGCCAATCGGGCTCGATCGCACGGAACCGCTTGTTCAGTTCACGCTTGCTGTCGCCATACAAATCCGGACTTCCCGCGCGAGATTGCCCCGACCCCTGAACGCTCGACATGACGGCGACCTTTTTCTCGTCGCTCGCCGCCACGCTGTCGAGCAGGGCCGCGACTGTGGCGATGGGCGCCTCGGCGTTGATCCGCATGGAACGCGCGGTGGTCTCCGCATCGCCCGCGCCCCGCCCGGCGTTGATACCGGCATTATGGATCAGGATATCGATCGGCTCACCGGACAATGCGCCGGCCAACGCGTCTATTTGTTCATCATCGACCACGTCGAGCCGATGCAGACGGACATCGCCGCCGACGGCACCCAATTCACCGGGCGCACCCGGCGTGCGCGTGGTGGCATGAACCCGGCAACCGTCAGCCGCATACTGGCGTACGAGTTCAAGGCCGATGCCCCGGCTTGCGCCGATGACCGCGACGGTCGTCATATCCGACCCGGTATGTTCGTGCATTCATTCACCACGGATGCTCGGTTCCCTTCCATGTCAGAAACTTGCCACTGTCGGCGGGCGAAAGTCCCGCGATCACCCGGCGCATCCCGGTGACGCTCTCATCGATGCTCACCGGCGCACCGCTGCCGCCCATTTCGGTCGCCACCCAGCCCGGATGGAACACGACCGATGTCACGCCTGCTGCACGCCATACGGGCTCGATCTCCCGGAACCTGTCATTGAGGATGCACTTCGATTCCCCATAGGGGCTCGACGGGGTGCCGCCGCCATGGCGCGCGCCCATCTGACTGGTCAGAATCGCGATTTTCTTGTGTTCGCCACGCGTCACCGCATCGAACAACGCGCCGACCACGTTGAACGGCGCGTCGGCGTTGACCGCCATCATCTCGTCGCGGTCCACGCCGCGCAGGACGCCGGCACTGTGGATCAGCAGATCGATGGATCTGCCTTCAAACGCGTGCCCGAGCGCCGCGATCTGCTCCGTGTTCCGGACATCGAGACTGTAAAGGGACACATCGCCGCCGACCGCACCCAGTTCGCCCGGGCTGTCCGGCGTCCGGGTCGTCGCATGAACCTCCCAGCCATCCGCGGCAAACCCTTGCGCGAATGCCAGGCCGATACCCCGGCTCGCGCCGATGATCACGACCGACGCCATCACTCTTCTCCCTGGGGCATGCCGCGGTTCGGGCCCGGGCGCCGCGCGGTCGCCTCGATCTCGATCTTGATACGTGGATCGATCAGCTGCGCTATTAGCGCCGTGGCCGCGGGCGGGTTGGGTCCGAGATACTGCTTGAAGACTGGCATCAGCGCCTCGTAGTCATCGGCGTCGGCGATGTAGTAGGTCACCCGCACCAGATCGGCGAAGGAAACACGCGCCGCGGCAAGCGTGCGCGCGATATTGCCGAACGCCTGATGGGCCTGCGCGACCACATCGTCGGATATCTCCATCGTCTCGTAGTCGAAACCGGTCGTACCGGAGACGTGGACATAGTCGTCGTCGACGACCGCGCGGGAATAGCCAACGGCTTTTTCGAATTTGGAATTGGTGGAAATACGGCGCATCAGGCCGTCTCGTCGAAAAGTTCGCGGCCGATCAGCATACGCCGGATCTCCGACGTGCCCGCGCCGATCTCGTAGAGCTTGGCATCGCGCAGCAGACGACCGGTCGGGAATTCGTTGACGTAGCCGTTGCCGCCCAGCGTCTGGATCGCCTCGAGCGCCATCCAGGTCGCCTTCTCACCGGCGTACAGAATGGCGCCGGCGGCATCCTTGCGGGTTGTCTCGCCCCGATCACACGCCTGCGCGACGGCATACACATAGGCCTTGCAGGCGTTCATGGTGACATACATGTCGGCCAGTTTGCCCTGCATCAACTGAAACGTGCCGATTGGCTGGCCGAACTGTTCACGTTCATGGACATACGGCACGACGATATCCATGCAGGCCTGCATGATGCCCAGCGGCCCGGCGGCGAGGACCGCGCGCTCATAGTCGAGGCCGGACATCAGGACGTTGACACCCTTGCCGACCTCACCCAGCACGTTCTCCTCGGGTACTTCGCAATCCTCGAATATCAGTTCGCAGGTGTCGGACCCGCGCATGCCCAGCTTGTCCAGCTTCTGTGCCGTGGAGAATCCCTTGAAGCCGCGCTCGACGATGAAGGCCGTCATTCCCCGGGGGCCGGCGTCGGGGTCGGTCTTGGCATAGATTACATAGGTCTCGGACACCGGCCCGTTGGTGATCCACATCTTGGTGCCGTTGAGGATGTACCGATCACCCTTCTTTTCGGCCCGGGTGCGCATGCCGACCACGTCGGAGCCGGCACCCGGCTCGCTCATCGCCAGCGCGCCCACATGCTTGCCGGAGACAAGATCGGGCAGATAGCGGGCCTTTTGCGCGTCGCTGCCGTTGCGGTGAATCTGGTTGACGCAAAGATTCGAGTGGGCGCCGTAGGACAGGCCGACCGACGCCGACGCGCGGCTGACCTCCTCCATCGCCACGCAATGTTCCAGATAGCCGAGGTTCGACCCGCCATATGCCTCATCTACCGTAATGCCGTGCAGGCCGAGTTCGCCCATCTCGGGCCAGAGATCGATCGGGAACTCGTTGTCCCTGTCGATGGCTTCCGCGCGCGGCGCAATCCTGTCGGATGCGAAGCTGCGTACCGAATCGCGCAGCATGTCGGCGGTATCGCCCAAATCGAAACTCAGGCTCGGATACTCGTTGGGAATCATGTGTCGCCTCCACCCGGGCGGGTTCGCCGCCCCCAATGTTTTCAGACAATAGCGGGAATTTTACTCCGCCGCCTCCCGGCGGGACTCGAGCTCCGCCAGGCGGTCCCGGCAACGGGCCGCATACTTGTCCATGTTCGAGATCGCCGCATCCAGGTCACGGTGCTTGTCTTCCAGCAACCCGCGTTTCTCGTCGAGTTTCTCCAGCAGGGTCCGAAGCTGGAAGGCCTCGCCCTGTGGGGCGGCATAGAGGTCGATGATCTCCTTCGCCTCGGCCAGCGAGAAACCCAGCCGTTTGCCGCGGAGCACAAGCGCGAGGCGCACCCGATCGCGTCCGGAATAGATGCGTCGCTGGCCGTCTCGGTCCGGCTTGATCAACCCCTCCGCCTCGTAGTGACGAATGGTCCGCGGGGTGATGTCGAACTCCTGCGCGAGGTCGGATATCGAGAATGTCTGCTCCATACCCAATAGTTTACGTTAACGTAAACGTTAGTCAAGAGCGGCGACAAAAAACCTGCACAACCCCTTGTTTCATAGTCATTTAACCGTGGTCGCGAAGTAGACGGGCCTTCTGACGGTCCCAGTCGCGCTGCTTCTCAGCCTGACGCTTGTCGTATTTGCGCTTGCCCGATGCGATGCCGAGATCGACCTTGGCGATGCCACGTTTGTTGAAATAGATCGAGAGCGGCACGAGGGTCACGCCGTCGCGATGGATCTCCGCAAACAAGCGGTCCATCTCGCGACGGTTCACCAGCAATTTGCGCGGCCGGCGTTCCTCATGGGGTAAATTTTTCGCCGGGGCGTATTTCGGGATGTAGCAGTTGAACATCCACAACTCGTCGTCGCGCTCGCCGGCCCAGGCATCCACGAGGCTGCCCTTGCCTTCGCGCAGGGATTTTACCTCGGGTCCCGTCAGGACGAGCCCGGTCTCGATATTGTCCTCGATCGAATAGTCATGGCGCGCCTTGCGATTCTGCGCGGCGATCGTGCCTGGCGGCGCGTGTTTTTTTCCGGCCATCGATCCTGCGATACCGCGCCGCTAGTTGAGCAGCCCCGCCGACACCATCGCGTCGCGGACCAGCTTCTGGGTGTTCTCGTTCGCCGGCGTCAGCGGCAGGCGGACATCCATCGTGCATTTCTCGAGCAGCGAGGCCGCATACTTGACCGGCACCGGGTTCGGCTCGACGAACAACGCGGAATGCAGCGGGAACAGGCGGGCGTTGATCGCCATCGCAGCCTTCGCATCGCCGGCCTGCCACGCGTCATGCATCTCGGCACACGCGCGCGGAGCGGCATTGGAGGTGACGGAGATACAGCCGTCCCCACCATTGGCCAGGAACGACATGACCGTCGCATCTTCGCCGGACAACATGCAGAAATCCTCGCCGATCTCCTGGCGCATCGCCAGCGGCCGGGTCAGGTCGGCCGTCGCATCCTTCACACCGATGATGTTCGGGCAGTCCTTCGCCAGCCGCGCCATGGTCGCGGTGGACATGTCGATCACCGAACGGGGCGGGATGTTGTAGATGATGATCGGAATATCGACGGCATCGGCGACAGTCTTGAAATGCGCATACAGGCCATCCTGCGACGGCTTGTTGTAATAGGGCGTCACGATCAGAGCCGCATCCGCGCCTGCGGTCTTCGCATGCTCGGTCAGGCGGACACATTCCGCGGTCGAATTGGAACCCGCACCCGCGATCACGGGGACACGACCGGCTGCGGCCTCAACGCACATCTCGACGACGCGTTCATGCTCACCATGGCTCAAGGTGGGCGATTCCCCAGTCGTTCCGACCGGAATCACGCCGTCGGTGCCCTCGTCGATCTGCCACTCGACAAGACCCTGATATGCTTTCTCGTCGACCTTGCCGTCGCGGAACGGCGTAATCAGTGCGGTCATCGATCCCTTGAACATATCGCCCTCCTGCCCGCGAATTGCGGAACGTGCGGATATTCGCGCGGAAGATAACGGCTCGGCTGTGCCCGAACAAGGCGCAAACCGCGCGAACCAACTCTGCGGATCGATACGATACTGGTCAGGTGCAAGCGGTATCCCTACACTCGCAGGCCTGAGAATCACCCTGGATCTGCACGTGTTTGTTCGACCCGCCAACCGATGCATATTTGCCCTGTTCACTGCGGTCGCGCTCGCATGGGGTGTGACGAGCGGATATATCGGGCCCGCCTATGCGTCGGATAAAAACGCCCGCGACCTGATCGCCGCCGCGGAAAAGGAAAACTGGCCGGCGGTGCGCCTGTACCGCGACCGGGGCGTCGAACCTCTCATCGCCAAATACGCCGCCTGGCTCGACCATCAGCGCGCCGCCGGGAAAAGCAGTTTCGCCGAAATCACGGCATTCCTCGCCGCGAACCCGGACTGGCCGCGCGCGCGTGAATTGCGCCGCAATGCCGAGGCGGCCATCGACGAGACAGTCACCGGCGCGGCCGTTCGTGAATGGTTCGACGCGCACCCGCCCATCTCGGGGGCCGGCGCGCTGGCCCATCTCGACGCGCTGCGCACGAACGGCGAACGCGACCGCCTCGCCGAACTGACCCCGCGTTACTGGCGCACACTCGGCATCGACCGGCATACGGAAACCGCGCTGCTTAAACGCCACGGTGCATATCTCGGCAAGGACGATCACCGCGCCCGGCTCGACCATCTGATCTGGACGCAGAATCATGGCGCCGCGCAGCGCATGTTGCGTCGTGTAGACCCGGCCACAGCCGCATTGGGCCGGGCCCGCATCGCCTTGCTGCGCAGAAGCGGCGGGGTAGACGGTGCGATCGCGCGGGTACCGGAGGCGATGCGTGACGCGCCGGAACTCTGGTTCGAGCGCCTGCGCTGGCGCCGCCGCAAAGGCAAGGATATTGACGCGCGCGACATCCTGTTCGAACTTACGGGCTTGCGCCCCCATCCGCATAAATGGGCAGCAGAGAGCCAGATCCTTGCGCGGCGCGCCCTTGCGGACGGGCATTACTCCGAAGCCGCGCGACTGGTGACAGGCCACGGCCTGTCCTCGGGTGCCGCCTTCGCGGAATCGGAGTTTCTCGCCGGCTGGATACAACTTTCGTTCCTGGGCGCACCAAACACCGCCGAGGACCATTTCGCCACCCTGTATGAAGGCGTGCGATACCCGATTAGCCGGGCACGCGGCGCGTTCTGGAAAGGCCGCGCCGCGGACGCGCGTGGCGAGCATGAACATGCGCGCGAATGGTGGCAGCGAGCCGCCGAGCATCCATCGACCTTCTATGGCCAGCAGGCGCTGCTGTCGCTCGGGTCGCCGGCGCCGCGGATCGCGTTTGCACGGCCGTCCGATCCGGCTATCCGCGAGGCCTTTGTCTCGCACGAGCTTGTTGTCCTGGTGCAGCGCCTGCATGCGCTGGGCGCCGACGCCAGCCTGCGGACATTCCTTTTGCAGCTTTCCGGCCAGGCAAAAACCGCCGACGAACGCCTGCTCGTCGCCCAGCTTGCCCATGAGGCCGACAGGCCCCGCGAGGCCGTACGGGCCGCAAAACGCGCCAATCAACTCGATAACATTATCGGTGCGGCAGGCTATCCGCTATGGCCCCTCCCGAAACGCGAGGCGGATACGCCGCTCGAAGACGCACTGGTGCTGTCGGTGATCCGGCAGGAAAGCGGCTTCGACCGGACCGCCATCAGCCGGGCGGGCGCGCGGGGCATGATGCAATTGATGCCGGCCACCGCCAAACAAATCGCCAAGGGCCTGTCCGAGCCCTATAGCCGGTCGCGGCTGCTTACCGATCCCGGCTACAACATCCGCCTCGGCGGCGGCTATCTGGAGCAGATGCTGGAGCGGTTCGACGGTTCGTCGCCCCTCGCGCTCGCCGCCTACAATGCCGGGCCACACCGGGTCGTTCGCTGGGTGCGCGAATATGGAGATCCGCGGACCGGCGAAATCGACATGCTCGACTGGATCGAGACAATCCCCTTCAGCGAGACCCGCAACTACGTCCAGCGCGTTCTCGAATCCGTGCCCGTGTACCGCCATCTCCTGAGCGATACGCAACTCGCCGAGACCGGCGCCAACCCGATCTTCAGCGCGCTGAAAAGCCAATGACCGATCAGCATATCGACGCTATCGAGGCTTGCGTTTTCGACGCGTATGGCACGCTGCTCGACTTCAATTCCGCCGTCATGCATTGCCGCGAGGAGATCGGCGACAGTGCCGAGACCCTTTCGGAAATCTGGCGTCAGAAACAACTGCAATACACTTGGCTGCGCAGCCTGATGGGGACCCATGCGGATTTCTGGCAGGTCACCGGCGAGGCCTTGGATTTTGCCCTGGCTGCGACACGGATCGACAATCCCGATCTGCACGAACGCCTGATGGCGCTTTACCGTGAGCTCGACACCTTCGCCGAAGTGACGGACACGCTGACTCGCCTCAAGGCCGCGGGGATGAAGACCGCGATCCTGTCGAACGGATCCCCGGATATGTTGAACGCGGCGGCCGCCGCGTCGGGAATCGACGCCTTGCTCGACGCCGTGCTGAGCGTCGAGGAGGTCGGTGTCTACAAGCCCGACCCGCGCGTGTATCGGCTGGCGGTCGACCGGCTGGGCGTGGCCGCGGGAAATATCTGCTTCATGTCGTCGAACGGCTGGGACGCCGCCGGGGCCGGCGCGTTCGGCTTCCGTGTCGTCTGGGTGAACCGCTACGGCCAGCCGGTGGAACATCTCCCCGCGAAGCCCGAAATCATCCTGGACACACTGGCACCGCTGCCCACCATTCTGGGTCTCGACCCGGCATGACGACGCAGGCCCGGCCCACCCTTGCCGGCATCGAGGCGGCGGCAGAAAGACTGGCCCGCGTCGCGGTCCGCACCCCGCTGATCGAGAACCCCGCCCTCAATGCCCGCACCAACGGACGCGTGCTGCTGAAGGCGGAAACCCTGCAGCGGACCGGGTCGTTCAAGTTTCGCGGCGCCTATAATTTCCTGTCCCAGATTCCGTCCGATGTCCGCACGAACGGGGTCGTCGCCTATTCGTCAGGCAACCATGCCCAGGGTGTTGCCGCGGCGGCGGAAATCTTCGGCGTTCCCGCGACGATCGTGATGCCCGCCGACGCGCCCCGCGCCAAGAACGACAACACGCGTGGTTATGGTGCGGAGGTGGTCACATATGATCGCCAGACCGAATCCCGCGAGGATATCGCCGCGGCCATCGCCGATGAGTTCGGTGCGACCCTGGTTCCCCCCTTCGATCACCCCTGGACCATCGAGGGGCAGGGCAGCGTGGGACTCGAGATCGCCGCGCAATGCGCGGCATTGCAAGCCCCGCCCGATGAAGTGCTGGTCTGTTGCGGCGGCGGCGGGCTGACGTCCGGGATCGCCATCGCGCTGGCGGATCGCTGTCCCGCATCCCGGGTCACAGCGGTCGAACCGGCCGGGTTCGACGATGCCATGCGCTCCCTCGCCGCCGGCCAGCGTCTTTCGAACGAGACCGGCGCGGCCTCCATCTGCGACGCGCTGCTGTCACCAAGCACGGGTGACCTGACCTTCGCCGCCATGCACGCGCACGGTGTAACGGGCATCGCGGTAGACGACGACGACGTGCGCGCGGCCATGGCCTACGCGTGGCGCACCCTCAAACTCGTGCTGGAACCCGGGGGTGCCGTGGCGCTGGCTGCCATATTGTCGAACAACATCGAAACGGAGGGTCGGACGATCGTCGCCATTCTATCCGGCGGCAACGTGGACGCGGCGCTTTTCAACGCCTGTATCGGCTAGGCTTTCTCGCGCTCGCCGACGACCAGATTCAACCGTGACTGTTGCGCGTCGCGGCGCAGAAGCTGGCCTTCCATATACGCGCCCGCCTCGATCGAAAGCTCTTCATGCTGGATATCGCCAATGACCCGCGCGGTCGACGAGAGGCTCACGGCGCGGGCGCGAATTTCGCCGGTGACCGTGCCATGTACATGCACGGTGTCGCACTCAAGCTGACCATATACCTGGGCACCCTGCCCGATCGTCACCTCCGCGCAGCGGATATCACCATTGACCGTTCCATCGATCTGCATCACGCCATCGCCGGAAAGGTCACCAGACACGCTCAAGTCTGCGCTGATAATCGACGGCACACCGTTGCCCAAACCCTGTCGGTCAGTTTTTGAAAACATACTGTCCTGCCTTGATGAAATTCGACGGATCATTCTGCCGTCCATCGACCAGGATTTCATAGTGCAAATGTTCGCCCGAACTCCGACCCGTACTGCCGATAAGGCCCACTTTTTCCCGGAAATCCAGTTCCTGGCCGCGTTTCACGAAAATCGCCGACAGGTGACCATAACGCGTGCGTACGCCCAGCCCGTGATCGACCTCGACCATTTTGCCGAAGCCGCCCTTCCAGCCCACGAAGGTCACGACCCCCGGTGATGTCACGCGAACCGGCGCCTTGCGGCGACTGGCCATGTCCATGCCGGAATGAAACGCCAGGCGTTTGGTGAATGGGTCGAGGCGACGGCCAAAATTGCTCGTCACGCGATATTCGGTGAGCGGTGCGGCCAGCGGCAGGTGTTCCATCAGGGACTGCAGGCTGTGCAGGTCGTCAATCCGCCGCTCGACTGTCGCAATCTGTTGCGCAAGACCGCCGCCCGGACTGTTCTCGATCGCGAGGAAAGGCCCGCCCACGCCGCGACCTTCGCCCGCCGCACGCGCCATCCGGTCCAGCAGACGGTCGACGTCAAGTCCGGCCAGGTCCAGGGTTTTTCGCAGGGCTTCGCCGCCCTGGTCGGCAGTCTCGCCCAGCCGGGAAACGATGCCGACCTGCGCGGTCTCCAGTGATACAAGCCGCGCCGACAAATCCGCGACCTGTTCACCAAGTGCCTGTCGCTGGTTATCGACCGCAAGCTTCTCATCCACTGTGCTGCGCAGCTTCTGGTCGCTCGCATCGAGGTTCGCCTGGAGATCCGCGCGCGCAATTTCGATCGCCACAACATCCGACTTGAGCGCGGCAAGAGCACCGCGCGACTCTGCGAGTTGTGTCTCCAGCGCCAGGCGTGACTCCTCGACCGCTGCAAGTTTTTGTCCCCGGTCGACGAGCCGCTGCCGCATCTCTTCGCGCGAGACCGTGAGGCTTTCCGCTTCGGCCGCGATCCGCGCCTTTGATTCGACCTCGCTCAGATACGAAAGCGCGAGCGCGTCGCCCCGCAGCTTTTGCTCATCGAGGGCGCCCTGCAGCGCGCCGATCTCATCCTTCAGGGACCGGTTTGATGTTTCGAGATCGACCGTCGTTTGTTGGGTTGCGGTCAATGAGCGTCGCTGAATATCCACGCGATCACGCACCCGCTCGAGCTCTTGCGCAATCCGTGCATTATGGTCGCGAAGCTCTGAAATCTGGGTTTTCTGACCCGATACGATGCTGTTGTGCGACGCAAACTTGGCCGTCGAGAAGGCCGTCCAGACAAACGCTGTCGCCACCAGCGTGACCACACCGACCTGGACATGCCGGCCGACCCGCAGATAGCGCACACGACCGCCGGCGCGCACGATCAGTTCGCGCTGTTCCGGGAACAGTCTGCCCAGCATCTTTCGTGCTGCGATCACTCGTGAACTCCCCCACGCCGCGTCCAGCGGCGAACCTGTCCTGTTTACCCCGCCGGGTTCATTTCCGGCCTATTCGATGCGGCGCACTAGTCGCCAGACCTGGCCATTACGACACCCGCCAGAATCATAACCGTGCCCAGAATGGCCAGCCCGTAACTCTTCAACCCCATGACAACCAGGCCCCTGTGGGACTGCCAGATAATGTCATGGAGATAGGCGTAATTCACCGCCACCAAACCGGCAACAATCAGCCAAAACGCGCGTTGTCCGATCTTCATGAAATCAACCCTCAAGGTCCTCCGGAGCCAGCGCATCGCTGACCCCGATCATGGCGTCTCGCGTTACCAGGCGCGCAAGCCTGTCCTGATCCCAGCCGTCGGTGCCTTCCGGGCGCTGCGGCAGTACCAGATAGCGCAAATCGGCGTTGCTGTCATGTACACGCACTTGTTTTTTCTCAGGAATCTCCGTGCCGAACTCGCGCAGGACCGCGCGCGGCTCACGGACCGCACGCGCGCGATAGTCGCGGCGCTTGTACCAGGCCGGCGGAATGCCGAGCACCGGGCGCGGATAGCAGGAACACAGGGTGCAAACGACCATGTTGTGGACGTCCTCGGTATTTTCGACGACACACAGCTCCATGGGGCTCATGTTGATGCCGAAATCCTTCAGCGCCTCGTCACTGTCAGACATGAGCAGCAACTTGAACTCGGAATCGTCCCAGGCACGGGCCACGATCTTGGCGCCGAGCGCCGGATTGCGGCTTTCGACCTGGTCGATTGCGCGGCGCACATCATCCGACGAGATGACCCCCTTTTCGATCAGGAGTTCGCGCACCGCGGCCTCGAGAATCTGCGCCTCGAGCGACGGCAACGGATCCTCCTGGATCGGTTTGCCGTCATGGGTATGCGTCGGGTGGTCGTGGGAATGATCATGCGAGTGATCGTGGGTTTCGCTCATAATTGTCACCGCTTTCCGCGCGCGCCTAAACTGGCGCCAGCCAATGTTCGTAAATTTCGATCTCAAGCGTGTCGTCGGGTGCCCCGTCATAGTCTTCCCACAGCTCACCCTGCCGGAAGTTCACACGGTAGAGCATCTTGTAGGGCAGCCCCGAATGGCCGACCGCCAACAGTTCGGGGTTGGGAAATGAACCGACGATGCGTTCGATCACGCCGGATTTGCCCCGCACATACATCGGCGTTCGTACATGGCCCGGCTGGTCGCGATGCAACACCTGGACCTTGTCGCCCGGCTGGAACCTAGGATCCATGGCCTTCCGCCTCCAGACGCGCACGGACCTCGGCCTGCTTCGCCTCGAGTTCCTCCTGGGTGTAGACGCCCTTCTCCAGCATCAACCAGGAGATCGCCTGCAGCCAACGCTCGTAATAAGGATATTTGTGATAATCCTCGCCAAGCGCTTCCTGCATGCGCCGCGATTCATCGACGCGGGCCAGGCGACGGCGCTGATCGAACAGCAGCATCATCATCGCATCGACCGTCTTTTCCCAATGGGTCGGGACATGCTCGTGCTTTTCGGGATCGACCGGGCCTGCCGGCATCCCTCCGTAATCCTGTGGACCGCGCATTCTCTCCCCCCGCGTGGTGCGGACGCCATTTTCAGGGTCCAGCCCGGACAAGGCAAGGACTTCGTCGACCGACACACATAAATACCGGGTTTCGCTCTATCCCTTTAGATTTCTTCAATATTTCCAATTCAGAATGGGACGGATCAGAACTCCCGGAGTCTCGTCTCGATGTCCATGAACCGGCAACAGCTTTCCCGCGCTATCGATGTGGGTCGTTCCTCGACCCTGAATTGCTTCGAAACCACGAAGGACATCGCCGGCATCGCGGCGACAATCGCCGACGATGACCCGTTCGGGCCGTTGTTTCGCAACCGCTATCTGAATGATTCGATCATTTTCAAGGTCGTCGATACCGTCACCATTCGCGGCAAACGCCAGCACGGTGTCGAGACCCTCGTCTATTTTCCCTACAACCATCAGAATATGTATGAGGGTGGCGACTCCATTCTGGTAAGCGACCCCCGCCGGGCCGAGAAACTGCTGCACAAATGTGGTCTCGATACGAATCGCGAGGACAAGGCTGAAGACGGCCGTTGGGACATTCAGATCATGGAAATGATCGACCAGTTGCCCACCCTCGACCCGTTCCTGCTGAAATGTAAGGCGCAACAGCAGGGCATCGAGGACCAGTTGAACCCCGCCTATTTCAACATCAGCATCGAGGAATGGACCCGCATCCAGAAGCCCATCCGCGAAAAAATCGACGCGCTGGTCCGCAAGGCGCTGGGCATGGAAGACGACGACGTCGACACCGACCCGGACCTCAAGATCAGGATCGAAGAGAACATCTCCAAATTCCTGAAGAAAATCTGGGAAGCGCGCGACATCGACGGCATTGAGGATTTCGTCTACGGCATGGAAATGCCGCCCGAGCGCGCGCCGGAGCTATTCTTCGCCTGGAAAGCGATTTGCTATTATCAGGTGCAGTTTTCGGAAGTGGAGCCGGCACTACGCCGCCTCTTCGCCTGGATCGGCGACGCGAAGACCGCGCTGCCGGTCGATTACGGCGGTCTGCGCACGGAGGTTCAGGGCCTGATCAAGCGGGACCTCAAGCAACTCCGCGCCCTGTTTCGCGAAAATTATCTCAGCATCGTCAATATGCTGGAGGCTTATGAAAACAGCTATCGGCAGTTTATCGAGGAAAGCAATCCGGCACCGTTCAAGGATTTCCTCGGCCAGGCCGACACGCACTATGTCGAACTGGCAGCCTGCCTGAGCAGCAACTCCCACGCGATCAATCTGCTGCAGGACCAGCTCGGACGCACGGGCCCGCAGATTACGAGCGACCAGCACCGCGAGTTGCTCGATTGCATGCTTGGCGTGTTCGGGGTCGAGCCGCAAGCCGCCGACATGCTGATCGCCAGCTAATCCGACGCCAGATCCGACTTTAGATCCGACGTCAGCAGCTTCAGCCGGTGGGACGCGCGTTCCAGCCGCTCCTCGACCGTGTCCGGCGTATCGCGGGTCACATGCTCGCCCACATCATAGAAATACCAGAGCCGGGCCCTAAAGGCCGCATCGGACGAGCTGAGTCCCGCCTCCTCGAACAATGACCGCGCCGTTGCCATCCGGCGTTCGTCAATCGCCGCCACCGCGGCCGCGACGTCCGGATCGAACTGAGCCCAGGCACGCATGGCATTGTCGTATTGGTCGGGGTCCTCGTGCGCGATGAATTCGAGAATGGCCCGCATCTTTTCGATCGGACCTCCCGACGTGGCCTGCACATGGGCAAGTACCGGATCCGTCTGGCGACGCGCCCAGAATTCCGGAAGCGAGTTCAGCAGGTCCTGACGATCCTTGAAGTGCCAGTAAAAGCTCCCCTTGGTCACCCCGAGGCGCTGCGCGAGAGGCTCGACCTTCACATGATCGACCCCGCGCTCTCGCAGCATTTCAAGCGCTTCCGCGAGCCAGGAGTCTCGATCCTGGGACTGTTCTCGTTTGCTCGTCATTCGTCCGCCTACAATATCTGCCAGACCAGGCTCGGCCCCATACGCACGCGTATTGACACCCGCACACCAGCATAATACCATACGGTTGCGTATGGGCCAAATACCGAGCGCGTGACACCGGGTTAGAGGCTTTCCGAGCCAAGCCTGTTCCGTCTAGAGTATCCAGCAACACCGCCGCGAATGGCAGGGCAGGAGGAAATCCCCATGACTGAACCCATTATCAAGGTCGCCGATCTCGAATGGGGCCGCATCAGGTCACCCGATCTGGACGTCCAGGAAGAGTTCCTGACCAATTTCGGTATGATCACGGTCGAGCGCACCAACGACAAACTGTTCATGCGCGGCACCGGTGCCAGCCACCATATTCACGTGACGGAAAAGGGCGACCCCGGTTTCATCAGCCTCGCCTTCCGTGCTGTTAGCGAAGACGATCTGCACAAACTCGCTGCGGAAGCCAAAGGCGCGTCAGATGTCGAGAATATCGACGAGCCCGGCGGCGGCAAAAGGGTCCGCCTCACAGAACCCAACGGCTACACCATCGAAGTCGTCCACGGTATTGAAGCCGTCGACGAGATGCCCGTCGAGCGTCAATCCTACAACCTCGGCAATATCGACAAGTACAAGCGCGCCAACGAACTTTGGCGCAAGGCCCCCGGCCCGGCCACGGTCATGCGGATCGGCCATGGCGTGATCGGCACACCGAAGATGCACGAATGCACGGCCTGGGTGCGCCACCATATCGGCCTCATCGCTTCGGACGAGGTCTATGTCGAGGATGACAAAGACAAGATAATTGCCAGCTTCAACCGTATCGACGGCGGCAAGCAATTCGTCGACCATCATGTGTTTCTCTACATCGGCAACGAGAATGCCGGGCTGAACCACCTCTCGTTCGAGGTGCCCGATTTCGACGACGTGATGATGGGTCACGAACATCTGCGTGATGCCGGTAATTACGACCATGTCTGGGGCATTGGCCGTCACGTTCTCGGCAGCCAGATTTACGACTATTGGAAGGACCCGTGGGGTCGGGTGCACGAACATTGGGCGGATTCGGACACGCTCAATGCGGACTACGAAACCCGCTACATCCCCGCCGATGAAGGGCTCAGGTCCCAGTGGGGCGAGCCTGCTCCCATGGAATTCATCCATCACGTCAGCCCTTAGGCGGTTTCTGCCTTGTGATGTGCGGCCCGGCAGCCAATGCCGGGCCGTTTGCGTTTATTGCGGCACCCGACTTGGCGCACAGCCAGTTTTCTGGCAGACAGAGCCATCATCCCAGGGCCGTGATATTTCATGACAGATTCTGACAACCCCGATTCCCACGACACCGAAACGGCGCCGCGCGATTTCATCCGCGACCGGATTCGTGCCGATCTCGAATCCGGCCAGACCGATACGATCGTCACCCGCTTCCCGCCGGAACCGAACGGCTACCTTCATATCGGACACGCCAAGTCGATCTGCCTGAACTTCGGCGTCGCGGCGGAGTTCGGCGGCACCTGCAACCTGCGCTTCGACGATACCAACCCCGCCCGCGAGGACGCCGCCTATATTCGCGCCATACAGGACGACGTGCGCTGGCTCGGATTCGACTGGGGCGAGAATCTCTTCCACGCGTCAGATAATTTCGAGCAACTCTACGCCTGGGCGCAGCATCTGATCGAAGGCGGCCTCGCCTATGTGGACGATCTGACGGCCGATGAAATCCGCGAGTATCGCGGCACCCTGACCGAACCCGGCCGACCGAGCCCCTACCGCGAGAGGCCGGCCGCAGAAAGCCTCGATCTGTTCGCGCGCATGCGCGCCGGCGAGTTCGAGGATGGTGCACGGGTGCTCCGCGCCAAGATCGACATGGCCTCAGGCAATATCAACCTGCGCGACCCCGTATTGTATCGGATACTTCGCGCCGATCATCCGCGCACGGGCGATGCGTGGCGCATCTACCCGACCTATGATTTCGCCCACGGCCAGTCGGACGCCATCGAACATGTGACTCATTCCCTGTGTACGCTGGAGTTCGAGGATCACCGCCCTCTGTATGACTGGTTCATCGAAAACCTCCCGGTGCCCGCCCGGCCCCGCCAGTATGAATTCGGACGCCTCAACCTCGGTCACACGGTGCTGTCGAAACGTCGCCTGATCCACCTCGTGGAGGAAGGCCATGTCGCCGGCTGGGACGACCCGCGCATGCCCACCGTGGCCGGGCTGCGCCGCCGCGGTGTGCCCCCCGAGGCGATCCGCGATTTCATCACCCGCCTGGGCATTACCAAGGCCGACGGACTGGTCGAGATGTCGTATCTCGAGAACACGATCCGCGAGCATCTGAATCAGACCGCCCCGCGCCGAATGGGCGTACTCGATCCGGTCAAGCTGGTGATCGAGAACTATCCCGAGGGCGAGACAGAAGAACTGGACGGGGTGAACAACCCGACCGACGAAAGTGCCGGCACGCGCAAAATTCCGTTCGGGCGCGAACTCTGGGTCGAGCGTGACGATTATATGGACGACGCACCCAAGAAATTCCGCCGCCTGACCATCGGGCGGGAGGTGCGGCTCCGCTTCGCATATTTCGTGACTTGCACGGATGTAATCAAGGACGCCGTCGGCAATGTGACTGAGCTGCGCTGCACCTATGACCCGGAAAGCCGTGGCGGCGAATCACCCGACGGCCGCAAGGTCCGCGGGACGATCCATTGGGTCTCGGCGGCCCACGCCGAGACCGCAGAAGTCCGCCTTTACGATCATCTGTTCACCGCCGAGGAACCGGGCAAGGAGCGCGACTGGCTCGAAGACCTCAACCCGTCCTCACTCGACCTGCGCACCGAATGCTACCTGGAGCCGACCCTCGCGAAGGACGATGCGGTGGTCCAGTTCGAGCGGCTTGGCTATTTCGCGCCCGATGCGGGATCTGCCCCCGGCGCACTCGTGTTCAACCGCACGGTGAGCCTGCGCGATGGCGGGGCGAAGGCAAAAGGCTAGACGTTCGAAAACGTAAACGGGCGCGACGGGTATTCAGGACTGTTCCGACGACGCGACCTCGACTTTCACATCCATTCCCTCGAATGCGTTTCCGTCACCGATGAAGCTTCCCGATACGGGCATCGTCTGACGGATATGGCGGGCCACGGCGACCGGAATCAGATTGAATCCGCCGACACTTCGGTTGGTCGGATCGAACACGATCCAGCCCGCACCGGGCACGTAGACTTCGGCCCACGCGTGGGTCGACCCCGCCCCCTGGGACCCCACGGCATCATTGTCCGGATCGTACAGATATCCCGATACAATCCGCGCACCGAAACCGAAACTGCGTACGGCATCGACAAACAGAACCGCGAAATCCCGGCATGACCCCTGGCCAAGGCTGAGCGTCTGCCTCGGCGACTGGGCATCATCGGTTTCGCGAACTTCATAGGTGACCCGCGCCGCGACACCGTCCGACAAATCCTTGAGGAGCGACAGCGTATCGGTCGGATTCCCGGAAACGAAACCCTGGGCCCATGCCCGCAGGCTCCCGTCGGAATCGAGATAGGCTTGCAGCCGCAATGCCCCGAGGTCGGTCATCTCGTCTTCTGTCAGCAGGAAAGGGTAATTGGCGGCCGAGGCGGCGATATCGAAAACGGGCCACTGGTCGACGTCGAGTGTGAGTGCCGCAAAACTATCTATGACGAGCGTATCCGACGGTTCCTGAAATGTGGCCGTCGCAACGGAATTGCCGAAAACATCATGCGCCCAGGCAATGGTTGCGCCGGGTGACACATCCAGATTATGCGCGGTGAGACGCAGATTGCGGCTCTCGCGCGGGCGAAGCATCATGCGGTGCGTGCCGAACTGGATGGGCTCCCGGTACCGGTAGGTTGTGCGGTGGTGAATCTCGAGCCTGGTCAAATTTCGTCTCCCGCCGGAAGCTAGCATAGATTGGCCCGGCACCCGCCCCGGCCGGTGGCGGGTTTGATCCGGGGACTGGACCCGGCGGCCGAACCCGGGGGTTGGACCGAAGGGCTGCGCATGGGAACATGGCTTGTCTGACTGGAGCATTTAAATGGAAATCAACATCCCCGAAGTCCTCGCCGAGGTAACGGCAGCCCATGACCGCTATGAAGCGGCGCTGACGACGAACGATGTCGACGTGCTGAACGAGCTGTTCTGGACCCATGATCTGACCCTGCGCTACGGCATCGGCGAAAACCTCTACGGCCATGACCAGATCGCCGGGTTCCGTGCCGCACGTGACCCGGCCGACGTGGCCCGCACCACCGGGCCGGTGATCGTAACCACATACGGCCGTGATTTCGGTACCGCGAACCTGGAGTTTCATCGCGAAAGCATGGGCGACAAGGTGGGGCGACAGAGCCAGAGCTGGGCGCGCATGCCGGAGGGATGGCGCATCGTCGCCGCCCATGTAAGCGTCATCGACAAATAGAAAAAGGCCGCTGCGATGAGCGGCCCTTTCAAATCTGGTCCCGGGGCTGATTCTAGCTGGCGACGCGCCAGATCTCCGGCGCTTTCTCCATGCTATCGAGCAACGCCTGACGCTCAGCCTCCATGGCCGCCGGCAGACGACCGGCAAAGCTGTCGAACAGTTCCTTCTGGGCTTGAGCCTCGTTGCTGCCCGCGTCGCGCGCGAGATCCATGATCCCGCTGAACGCATCGGCCGTGAATTCGAGGCCGGTCCAGTTGAGATCGCTGTAGCGCGGCATATTGCCGAGCGGGCCTTCGATGGCGTCGCGATTGTCGTGCACCCGGTCGCAGACCCATTCGAGTACACGCATGTTCTCGCCGAAGCCCGGCCAGATGAAGTTGCCCGCCGCATCCTTGCGGAACCAGTTCACCCTGAAAATCTTGGGCAGCTTGAGCCCCTTCTCCGCGAAGCCCAACCAATGGCTCCAGTAATCGGCCATGTTGTACCCGCAGAAGGGCAGCATCGCCATCGGGTCGCGGCGAATTGCTGCCTGATTGTCCGCTGCTGCGGTCGCTTCCGATCCCATGGTCGCGGCCATGTAAACACCGTGCTGCCAGTCCGTGGATTCGTAAACCAACGGAAAGGTTGAGCTCAGTCGGCCGCCGAAGACAAACGCATCGATCGGCACACCGTTCGGATCGTCCCAGGCCGGGTCGAGGCTCGGGCAATTGACCGACGCGACGGTGAAGCGCGCGTTCGGATGGGCGGCAGGTGTGTCACTGTCCGGGGTCCAGTCGTCGCCGCGCCAGTCGATCAGATGATCGGGCACCTCGCCGTCCTTGCCTTCCCACCAGACGTCGCCATTGTCCATCAGCGCCACATTGGTGAAGATCGTGTCGCGCTCGATCATCGTCATGGCATTCGGGTTCGTCTTCGTCGACGTTCCCGGCACCACACCGAAATACCCGGCTTCGGGATTGATCGCATGCAGCCGGCCATCCTCGCCAGGTTTGATCCAGGCGATATCGTCACCGACGGTACTGACTTTCCAGCCCTCGTAACCGGCAGGCGGAATGAGCATGGCGAGGTTCGTCTTGCCGCACGCACTCGGGAATGCGGCCGCGACATATGTCTTCTCACCCTTCGGCGATTCCAGCCCGAGGATGAGCATATGCTCGGCGAGCCAGCCTTCTTCCCTGGCCATGATCGACGCAATGCGCAGCGAGAAGCACTTCTTGCCGAGCAGCGCATTGCCGCCATAGCCGCTGCCATAGGACCAGATCGAATGATCCTGCGGGAAATGCACGATGTATTTGGTCTTGTTGCAGGGCCAGACGACATCCGCCTCGCCATCCGCGAGCGGCGCGCCGACGGTATGCAGGCACGGCACGAAGTCGCCGTCATCACCCAGCACGTCAAGTGCGCCCTGCCCCATCCGGGTCATGATGCGCATGCTCGCGGCGACGTAAGGTGAGTCTGTAAGTTGCACCCCGATATGGGCAATGTGGGAGCCGAGCGGCCCCATGCTGAAGGGGATCACATACATGGTTCGGCCGCGCATGCAGCCGTCGAATAAGCCGTTCAGGGTCTCGCGCATCTCGTCGGGTGCGACCCAGTTATTGTTGGGTCCGGCATCTTCCTCATTGTCCCAGCAGACGAAGGTGCGGTCCTCGACCCGCGCCACATCGCTGGGGTCGGAACGGGCCAGGAAGCAGCCGGGCCGTAATTCCTGGTTCAGCGGAATCAGCATGCCGGACTCGACCATCTGCGCGGACAGGCGGTCATATTCTTCCTTCGACCCGTCGCACCAATAGATGTCGGCCGGCTTCGTCAGCGCGGCGACCTCATCGACCCAGTTCAACAGCCCCTGATTACGGGTTCGACTGTCTGCCGATTTCCCCATCGTTGCGTCCCCTCCGGCGATCTTTGCCGCCTGTTTTCCGATACGAGAATTATCGAACTATAAGCCAAAGGACTCGGGGCATGTAAACCGCTCGCCCGGATTATTCTGGGGGCGAAATGACGCATGATCTACGCGGGCATTTTTCGCTTTGCGCGCGGGCGGCGCGCTTGCGTTCCCACGGTCGCGATCCGCAGGGTATTTGTGCGGCCCGGAGTCCCGAACGGCACGCCCGCAGTGATGACCAACCTGTCACCCGTTTTGGCGAACTCTTCCGTCTCCGCCACCCGGCTGGCCCGGACCACCATGTCCAGGAAGCTGGTTGTGTCCTCGGTCTCCACACAATGCACCCCCCAGGCAAGCGCCAGACGCCGCGCGGTCTGAACCACCGGGGTCAGCACGAGAATCGGTACTTCCGGCCGTTCGCGCGAGGCGCGCAGCCCAGTGGAGCCCGACGCCGTATAGCAAACGATGGCAGCCGCCTTGAGGGTTTCGGCGACCTGCCGCGCCGCCAGGGTGATCGCATCCGCCGAAGTCGTCTCGGGTGCCATCCGTCCCGCGTCGATCTCATCCCGGAACTGCGGGTCACCCTCGACCGACCGGGCGACCCGGTCCATCATCTCTACCGCCTCGAGCGGATGTGCGCCGGCGGCGGACTCGCCCGACAGCATCACCGCATCCGCGCCCTCGAAAACGGCATTCGCCACGTCCGAGACTTCCGCACGGGTCGGCACCGGTGCCTCGATCATCGACTCCAGCATCTGGGTCGCGACGACCACCGGCTTGCCGGCGCGCCGCCCGGCCCGCGTGATCGCCTTCTGGATACCCGGCACCTTTTCGATGGGCAGCTCCACACCCAAATCCCCGCGCGCGACCATGATGCCGTCCGCGACCTCGATTATCTCATCCAGGAAATCGAGTGCGCGCGGTTTTTCAATTTTTGCCATTACCGCCGCGCGCCCGGCGACGATCTTCTTCGTTTCGGCCACGTCGTCGGGCCGTTGCACGAAGGACAACGCCACCCAGTCCACGTCGAGAGTCATGGCAAAATCGAGATCGCGGCGATCCTTGGGCGACAAGGCCGGGACAGGCAGGGTCACGTCCGGCACGTTCACGCCCTTGTTGGACGAGAGCGGCCCGCCGACGATCACCTTCGTATCCGCAAAATCCTTCCCCGCCTCGACCACCTCAAGCCGAATCTTGCCGTCGTCGATGAGCAGGCTGGCGCCGGCACCGATCGCCTGAAAAATTTCCCTGTGGGGCAACTCCGCACCGGCAGCATCGCCGGGCCCATGTTCGAGTTCGAGCCGGAAGGCCGCACCATCCTTCAAAACCGTACCCGCGGCGACCTTGCCGATCCGCAGTTTCGGTCCCTGGAGGTCGACAAGGATACAGATCGGGCGCCCGAGCTCTGCTTCGACCGCACGGATACGCGCATGCATTTCACGGACGTCGTCGTGGGACCCGTGGCTCATATTCAGCCGGAACGCGTCCGCGCCGGCCAGAAACAGCGCGCGGATCATCTTCTTCGATGAACTCGCCGGGCCGAGGGTCGCCAGGACCTTCACGTTTCGCACACGCCGCATATCGCTCTTCCCAGATAACTTAACGTTCAGATCATTTCGCGCAATCGACGCATTGCGCGGCCGCCGGATCGACTTCCAGGCGCTTCTCCGGGATGTCGTTCCCGCAAGTCATGCAGTAGCCATACTCGCCCTCGTCGAGCCGGGACAACGCCGCCGAGATGAGGCGCAACCGATGCTGACGCCGGTCTTCCTCGGCCTGCGCCATCGCCTGCACCTGGATGGCATCCATGCGCGAGAGCCGGCCGACGCTCTGCTGATCCAACGTCACCGGTGTGCGGTTCTCGGATGTCGCGGCGCTCGACTCCCTCAGTGCGGCGCGTTCGCCCAGGAGCGTCGCGCGCCATCTCTCGAGGTCCAGTTTCCCTGTCATGGTCGTATTGGGAGCCGAGTTCGTCGCGAAATCAAGTCGCGCGTGATGGTTCGCCCTTCCCTGCAACCCAACGATGTTTGTGGCTACACTCGTTTCAGGGAAAACGCGGGAGAAACAAATGTCACGTTTCGAAGACAGGGTCTGCATCATCACCGGCGGCGCGAGCGGGATCGGTGCGGAGACCGCGCGCCGGTTTGTGCGCGACGGCGGTCGGGTCGTCATCGGAGATGTGGACGCGGCGCTCGGCGGCGTCATTGCCGACGAAATGGGCGATGCGGCGGCGTTCGCTCCCATCGACGTCGCCGACCCAGATTCCTGCGCTTCCGGCGTTGCCTTCGCGGTCGAAACCTTCGGTCGGCTCGACGCTCTGGTGAACAGCGCCATCCGCATGGGACCGGGACCGTTGGAAGATCTGTCCCACGACGACTGGAGCAAGGTCGTCGATGTGGGGCTGACGGGCACCTTCCTGATGACCCAGGCTGCCGGCCGCTGGTGGATCGGGAAAAAAACCCCGGGCGCGGTGGTGAACCTGTCCTCGACCGGCGGGCTTCAGCCCTACAACCTGGCCGGCGCCTACAGCACGACCAAGGCCGGCGTGATCATGCTGTCCAAACAATTCGGGCTGGAATGGGCGAAGCACAATATCCGGGTCAACGCGGTCTGCCCCGGACACACGGAAACGCCGCTCACCGCCTACATGCGCGACCCGGCCGTCAAACAGGCGCGCGCGGATGTCACGCCGCTCGGCCGGGTCGGCCAGCCCGACGACATCGCCGAGGGCATTCTCTATCTGCTGTCAGATGCCGCGTCCTATGTGACCTCATCCGAACTGGTTATCGACGGCGGCATGTCGACGAGCCTTTTCAACCACATGCCGGGGCGAAAATGGGACTAGGCTGTTGGCTTATCTCGCCGGGCCCATCTTGAATTGCACGTCGTCGTCGGCGGCGATCTGCTCGATCAGCGCGACCTCCCAGTCGATATATTCCTGCATCCGGGCTTCCACATCCGTATTGCGGTCATAGGCGCGCAGATAGACATCGGTGCAGTCTTTGTCGGCCGGATATGTCGGGTCGGCCTCGGTCTCAAGGCCCGCCGCGACCCAGGCGTTCGTACCGCCGGACAGAACCAGAATCTCCGCATTCGTATGGGCGCGCACCTCTTCCACCGCCAGCGCGGCGAGACGGCCATCATCGGATGTGAGAACGAGTGTGCCGCTGTCAGGCAACGCGGGGCCGGTCGCGGCGATCCGCGAGCGGATGGCCCATTTCGCACCGGGGATATGCCCCTTGCGGAACACCCGGCTCTCGCCGAGATCGAGGACGCGCATATCACCGTCATTCAGGCGCGCTGCGAGATCATCCGGGTCGATCGACGCGGCGTCTGAAGGCAACGCCGGGGCGGCGCCGCCGTTCTCCAGTTCACCCGTCAATCCGCCCTCAAGCACATACACCTCTGGATATCCCATCTGCACCAGCCAGTGGGCCGTCATGGTTGCGCGCACACCCGTGTCATCGATCAAAACGATGCGGCCATTCGGGACACCGATGTGAAAATCGGTCGCCTGCACCAACTGGCCGCCCGGCGCGGAACGCGAACCCGGCAGATGCCCGGCAGCGAATTCTTCCGGGTCGCGCACGTCGAGCAGATACAATGTGCGGCTGCCGGCATCGCCCCGCCATGCAACGAGCCTGGCCATATCGATGGTCTCGATATCGTGGGCAGACGCGATCCGGTCACGCATGGCGATTGCGGCCTCCAGGGTCTCCGGGTCGCCCGCTGAAAATCGATCTGTCCGGCCATGTTCCAGCTCAAGCCCGGCGAGGTGCCAGCCCATCGTGCCGTTTTCGAGCGCGATGACCTTGTTGGGCACGCCGGCGTTGATGACCGACTGGGCACCAAGAATACTGCGGGTGCGGCCGGCGCAATTGACCACGATGGTGGTATCGGGCGAAGGCGCAAGATCGCGCACCCGATAGGCGAGTTCCCCGCCCGGCACACTGACCCCCCGGGGGATGCTCATGTTGCGATATTCCGCGAAAGTGCGCGAATCCAGCACGACCAAATCGTCGCCGCGGTCCTGCATCGCCTTGAGGTCGGTCGCGTGCAGCGCAGGTGTAGCGTAGTGATGCTCGACCGCTTCGCCGAATGCCTTACTGGGCACGTTGATGCCCGAATAGACGGTGAAACCGGCTGCAATCCATTCGTCGCGCGTATCGGGACAGATCACGACGTCGGTGTAGCCCAGGGCGGCCAGCGCCGCCGCGCCGCGTGCGGCCAGGTCAGCGTCACCGGCGGTCGTCACGATGACGGGCGTGCTTTGCCGGGGCACCAATCTCGAGACCTCGAATTCGAGCCGGCTCAGGGGCGTGTTCGCCGCCCAGAACAGGTGACAGGCGCCGAACTCGCCCTGCTCACGCAGATCGAGGAGTGCGGTTTCGCTTTTGGCCGACAGGGCGGCGCGGAGAATCTCGGATTTCATGATTGCCATTCTACAGTAAACACACGTGTATTGTGATTCGGGTCGGGTCCGGTGCATGATAGGGGTCAGACATTCAGATACGACCGTCGCAACAGCGGTCATCGTAACAGGAGGAATTTCATCATGGCGCTTACCGTCGATCAGTTCGCCGAAGATTGCCGTCAAATTCTCACGAAGGATTCAAGCGAAAGCGGACTCGAGAAGGTCCGACAGGTTGTCGAGAAATTCCTCGCCGATCAGGAATTCATCAACGAGCATCTCGGGCCGCAAGCCGATGCCAATCGCGACGTCCTGTATGAAGATCCGGACCTGGGTTTCTGCATCTGCGCCCATGTCTTCAAAGGTACGAACGAGGCCCCGCCCCACGACCATGGATCAACGTGGGCAATCTATGGCCAGGCGACAGGCCAGACAGTCATGACCGAATATGAAAAACTCGAAGCACCGCATGACGGCGCACCCGGAAAGGCGAAGCCGATCAAATCCTATGACCTGGACCCGGGAATGGCGGTTGCCTACCCGATCGGACGCCTTCACTCACCCAAACGCGAGGGCGAGACCCGGCTGATCCGAATCGAGGGCAAAGACGTCACCAAGATGTCGCGCGATTCCTACGATCGCGCCTAAACGTCTGAGGGAACGATCATGACGGCCAGCCGCGGCGGCGCGGTCGCGCGCGCGGCTGGTCATTTCGATTCCGGTCAGTTCGTCGCGGGGCTGGCGCGCCTGGTCGGACACCCGACCCAGAGCCAGATCCCCGACGCCCATCCGGCTCTCGCGAGCTATTTCGACGATGTCGTCGGCCCCGAGCTCGCCGCACTTGGCTTCACGCTCGACATTCTCGACAACCCGGCCCCGGGGGCGGGCCCGGTGCTGCTCGCCACCCGACATGAAGGCGACGATCTTCCGTCAGTTCTGATTTACGGCCATGGCGACGTGGTCGTCGGACAAGACGAACGCTGGAAGACCGGTCTCGCGCCATGGGATGTCACGCAAGACGTCGACCGGCTTTATGGCCGCGGCACCGCCGACAACAAGGGCCAGCACTGGACCAATATCGGCGGCCTGCGGGCGGTGATTGAGGAACGGGGCCGCCTCGGCTTCAACTGCACGATCCTGCTGGAGAGCGACGAGGAGATGGGCTCGCGGGGTCTGCGCGAATTCTGCCGCATTCACGCCGACCGGTTGCGCGCGGATGTGCTGATCGCGTCGGACGGGCCGCGCCTCGACCCAGCGCGGGCGACAATCGTTCTCGGCTCGCGCGGCCTGGTAAATTTCGAGCTCGCATTGAAACTACGCGACGGCGCCCATCATTCGGGCAACTGGGGCGGGCTGATCCGCGACCCGGGCGTGGTTCTGTCTCATGCCATTGCCAGCCTAACCGACACGCGCGGCCAGATCGCTATCCCCGAATGGCGGCCGACTTCTCTCACCCCGGATATCCGTGCGTTGCTGGCCAAAGTGAAAGTGTCGGGTGGCGACGGCAGCCCCGACATTGATCTGGACTGGGGCGAAGAAGGTTTAAGTCCCGAAGAACGGGTCTATGGCTGGAACAGCTTCGCCGTGCTCGCGCTCGATCTCGGCAACCCCGAACGCCCCCAGAACGCGATCGCGCCCGAGGCGCGCGCGGTTTGCCAGATCCGCTACGTGGTCGGCACCGACCCGGATGACATCCTGCCCGCGCTGCGTCGCCATCTGGATGCGCATGGTTTTCGCAATGTGACCGTCACACCCACCCGGATGGCCGGGATGCGCGCGACCCGCTCGGACCCGACCAACAAATGGGTGCAGCGGGCGCTGGAGTCAGTCAACGAGACTCTCGAAATGAACGGCGGCGGCAGCGCCGCGCTGATCCCGAATATCGGCGGCGGCATTCCCAACGACATCTTCGCCGAGGATCTCGGCATGCCGACCGTGTGGATTCCCCACTCCTACGCGGGCTGCAACCAGCATGCGCCGAACGAACATATGCTCGCGTCGGTCGCGCGCGAGGGGCTGCAGATCATGGCCGGGTTGTTCTGGGATATCGGCGCGGACTAGCGCCGGATTATTCCGCCGCCTCGGCGGTCTCGAGCGCCTCGCTCGCCTCCAGCCAGACCGCTTCCGCCGCGCCGAGCTTCTTCTCGATCTCGCCACGTTTCTTCATCAGGTCGGTCATCGCCTGATCCTTGTAGGGCGCCTCGGCGCTGTCGGGGTCGAACATGGCGCGGTCGATCGCGGAGCGTTGATCGGTGAGCTTGCCCATCTCCGCCTCGGCCTTGCGGGCGCGGGCGCGCAGGTCCTTGGTCCGTTCGCGGGCTTCGGCGGCCGCGCGGCGCGCCTCCTTCTTGTTCCCGCGCTTTTCCTTGGGTGCTGAGTCCTCGCGGGCCTTGGTCTGCCCCCGCCCCAGCAGGTGATCGCGGTAATCATCCAGGCTGCCGTCGAACTCACGCGCGGTGCCTTCGTCGATCAGAATCAAACGATCCGCCGTCATCTCCAGCAGGTGCCGATCATGGCTGACCACCACCACCGCACCGTCGAACGCGTTGAGGGCCTGGACCAGGGATTCGCGGGCATCCACATCCAGATGGTTCGTCGGCTCATCGAGGATGAGGATATGCGGCGCATCGCGGGTGATCAGCGCCAGCGCCAGACGCGCGCGCTCGCCGCCTGACAGCTTGCCGACTTCGAGATGCACCTTGTCGCCGGAGAAGCCGAACCGGCCGAGCTGGCTGCGGACCAGCCCGGGCTTGGCATCGGGCAGGAGCCGGGTCATGTGATCGAGAGGTGTTTCTCCGACGCGCAACTCCTCGACCTGATGCTGGGCGAAGTAACCGACACGCAATTTGCTGCTCGACGTCACATCCCCCGCCATGGGTTTCAGTTGACCCGCCAGCAAACGCGCAAGTGTCGTCTTGCCGTTGCCGTTGCGGCCCAGCAGCGCAATCCGGTCATCGGGGTCGATGCGTAAACTCAGTCCCGACAGCACCGGCGTGTCGGCGACATAGCCGACGGCCGCCCGGTCCAGCACCATGAGCGGCGGGCGCAGTTCCTGGGGGCTCGGGAAATCGAACACCAATGTCGGGTCTTCGGCGGCCGCCGCCACGGGTTCCATCCGGGCCAGCGCCTTCATCCGGCTCTGGGCCTGGCGGGCGGTGTGGGCCTTGTAGCGCCAGCGGTCCACATAGGCCTGGAGCTTGGCGCGTTTTTCTTCCTGTTTGACGCGCATCGCCGAAATCTGGTTGAGGCGCTCGGCGCGAATTTTCTCGAACGCGTCGTAGCCGCCGGGATACAGGCTGATCGTCCCGCCCTGCACATGCAGGATGTGGTCGACCACGTTGTTCAGCAGGTCGCGCTCATGGCTGACCACGACCATGGAGGCGGGATAGGTCTTGAGGAAATTCTCGAGCCAGAGCGCGGCCTCCAGATCCAGATGGTTCGACGGTTCATCGAGCAACAACAGGTCAGGCCGCGAGAACAGCAGCCCCGCCAGCGCCACGCGCATGCGCCAGCCGCCCGAAAAAGACGACAGTGACTGATGCTGGACGTCCTCGTCGAAGCCGAGCCCCGCCAGAATGCGCGCAGCCCGCGACGGCGCGCCATGGGCGTCGATCAAACCCAGCCGCTCGTGGATCACGGAGATACGCTCGGCGTCCGTCGCGGTGTCGGCCTCGGCCAGCAGGTCCACGCGTTCAGTGTCGGCGGCGAGCACCATTTCGAACGGCGTCATCGGGCCGCCCGGCGCCTCCTGGGCGACATAGCCGATCTTGGTGCCGCGCGGCGTCTCGACCGAACCGTCGTCGGCTTCGAGCAGCCCCGCGATGATCTTGAGCAGCGTAGACTTGCCCGCGCCATTGCGCCCGATCAGCCCCACCCGGCTGCCCGTCGGCAGCATGGCGGTGGCGCCCGAGAGAATGGTCTCGCCGCCCAGACGCGCGGTGATGTTGTTCAGGTTCAGCATGGAAGCGCGGGGGATAGCACAGGGCGCGCTGTTGCGGAAATATCTGCCGCGCAATTCGTCAGAAAGAGTTATTTGCCATTGCCATGAAAACCAGGCTGACCCCCACGGTCCAAGTGTCGAAGAGCACCATCGGCCAGCGAACTGTTATCGGGTGCGTTGCCCACGGCAATGGAACCCCACAAGATCGTCGAATATCTCGGCGCACATGAACACTCGCCGCAACGGCTATCAGCCCTCCGACAACAAACAACAGCAACGGATCGACCACGACAGCTAAGACCATCATGACCATCAGGCCCAACACATACGGAATGACTACTCGAATGGTACTTCCATAGGCCGAACGATCGGACGTGAACATCCAAAAGCCTCTGTAGAATGGTGGAATCCCTATGCCCACCAATACCGAAGCGATGAAGTAGTGGATCGCAAAGTCAAAAAAAACACCAGCTGTCGGCAGGGCTTCCATCACAAATTCCAGCTCGCGCGCGCTACTCTGCGGCTTCGCGGACCTCGAACCCATCCCGCGTGAGGCCAGCCGCCACCATGGCATCACCAATCCGCGCGATCTCAGTATCAGGCAGCTTGACCAGCGGCGGGCGGACCACCGCGCGGTCCTGACGGCCGAGATGGACGAGCGCTTCCTTCATGCGGTTGTGCATGTCGCCGAACGGGTCGGCGTAGAAGGCCTCGGTGGCGTGCAACATCCGATCGGCCACGGCCTGCGCCATCGTCATGTCGTCGGCCTGCACTGCCCGGAACAACGCGACCTGCATGTCGGCGATCACCGAGCCCGCGCCGGACAGCAGGCCGTTGGCCCCCATCACGAGGGACGACATCATCCATGACGAGTTGGTCGACAGCACGTTCACCGGTCGGGGCAGGTTCTGCAGGGCGTTGATGTGGCGCTGATGGGCCTGGGGCGGCGACCAGTCCTTCACCGCCTGGATCGTCGGAATCTCTTCGGCGAGCCCGACCAGCGTGTCCAGAGAATAGGCCAGCTCATCGCCATACTGGAACACGATCAGCGGCAGATCCGTGGCGTCGGCGATGGTGCTGAAATGGGCCATCGCCATTTCCGGCCGGTGGCGGATGCCGCCCATGCCCATGGAATGAGGCGGAAAACACAGCAACGCGGATGCGCCGCCCGCCTCGGCCATCTTCGCGATCTTCGCCGCCTCGTGGCTGCCGTCGGCGTAAACACCGTTGATCAGCGGGAGTACATCGCCGATCTCGTCCATGGACACATCGAGGATTTCGCGTTGCTCGTCGAAGGAGCAGGCGTGGATTTCCGAGGAATGTCCGTTCACCGTGACGGCGGAGATCCCGTCCGTCGCGGCCACGAAGGACAGATGGCGCCGGGTCTCGGCCTCGTTGATCCCGAAATCCTCGTCGAACGCGAGAATCGCAGCCGGAATCACGCCTGCGGGTGTGTAGTCCCTGAACTTCGCCATGTCGGTTCCTCCTGCGGTCCTTCTATCTAGCCGTGATCATAGTCGGCGAGCGTCGTGCCGTCTTCCACATAGACGGTCTTCTCGTAGCCGCCGGGGCGTCCGTTGGTGAGTGATTCGAGCAGCCAGTCGGCGATGCCCGGATAAATCTGCCCGGCCACTTCGCCCATGGGATGGAACACCCCTTCATAGAGCCAGAGCTCGCTCGGGCCGCCGAGCCCGGCACGGAAGGTGGCGATGTCGGCGGGCGAACACAGCTCGTCCATGTCACCGGCCACCAGCAGATGCGGCACCTTCAGGCCCTTCGCCGCGTCGGGCAGATGGGCCAGACGGGCGACGAACTCATCGAACTCGCCCTCGTCGGAATAGCCGGCCATATACATAAAGATACGTTTGAAGTTGGGCTGGGCCTGCTCGAAGATCATGTCGAACGAGCCGACATTGGCCATCTGGCCGCACACCGCGCTGATGCGCGGGTCGGCCGCGCCGATCAGCACGCCCCAGCGCGAGCCCATGGACATGCCGAAGATGCCGATCTTGTCTGCATCCACATCGTCGCGGGTGACCAGCCAGTCGACGACCGCCGAGGCCGCCTGCTCGTAGTTGTTTTCGGTCTGCCAGGTGCCGTCGCGGTTGCACGCGCCCTGCCCCGGCCCGTCGATGGCGCAGACATTCATGCCCCGGGGGATGAACTCGTTGTTGAACGGGTTGCAGACATCTTCCTTGACCTGGTCCATGCCCGGCAGCGCGATGATCGTCGGCTTCGGGCCATCGCCAGCTGCCTTATGGAAGGTCACATAGGCGTTCTGGCCCGGCGCGAACTCGACGGCCTTGGATTCCATGGTGCCGTCGGACCATTCGACGACCTTGTCATAGCAGCGATACAGCCCCTCGAACCATTCGACCTTCCGGGCCTCGCCATGAATGGGGATCAGATGCTGGGCGCGGCCATAGCAGATGGCGGCGCGGTGATAGAGCTGGCGTGCGGTATACAGACGCCCGCGTGTCTCGGCGTCCTTCGCCATGCCTTCGAGCACGGTTGCCCGCTTGCCCCATGCCTTGGGGAAGGACCGGCGGCCCGAGACTTTCGAATAGACCGCGTTCAGGTCCTCGAACTTGGTGCCGCGCTCGAGCCGGTTGCCCATGATGCCGGGATGCAGGACATCCTCATTGTCCGACAGCATCAGGAAATTGTCGAAGATCCAGCCTTGTTCGGCGCGCAATTGTGGTTTCGGCATTGGTGTTTACTCCCCCTGTTTCCGGATTTGATTCCGGTTCCTAAATTTCTTCATAGCCGCGCTCGCGCAGCCGGTCGACCAGCGTGTTCACGGCATCGGCGGGCAGCCCCAGTCCCGACAGGACGAAGGCACCCATCTGCAGGCTCGATTCCGCCAGTTCCGGGATCGTCCGCGTGGCACCCGCCGCGTCCAGTACGGCGGCATGTTCGAGATCGCGCGCGCGGGCATATATCTGGACATCGGGCCAGCGCTTGCGGATATCGCGCACGGCATGTTCGGCGTCCCGCTCCACGTCCAGGGTCAGAACGATGGCATTAGCGTCTTCCGCACCGACTTTTGCCAGCACGTCGGTCCGGCGTCCGTCGCCGAAGAACACGGGCTCGTCGCGCGCACGCAGTTTCGCCACCAGTGCTGAATCCAGATCGATCGCGACATAATTGATCCGTTCCTCGCGCAACAACGCCGCGATGGTCGCACCGACCCGGCCGTAGCCGGCTATGATCACATGGTGACCGAGGTCCGCGATCTCGTCGGGCGCGGGTGCAAGCGATTGTGACGCGCCCCGCTCGAGCCAATGCGCCAGACGCGCACCGGCGATCGCCAGCGCGGGCGTCACCATCATCGCCAGCCCGGCAACGATCAGGAAGAACTGGCCGGTCTCCGCCGGGACAACCCCTCCGACAATCGCCAGGCCGACCACGAGCAAACCGAACTCCCCCGCCTGCCCGAGCAATATGCCGGTATGCGCGGCAGCTGACAGCGGCAGACCGAACATTCGGCCCAGCACCGTCAGCACACCCGCCTTGAGCGCGATCAGGCCGACAACGGACAGAATGATCATCAACGCCAGATCGGCGAAGGCATGCAGGTCGATGCTCATCCCGACGGCGAGGAAGAACAATCCCATCAACAGCCCCTTAAAGGGCTGCACGTCGACCTCGATCTGGTGACGGAATTCCGTCTCGGCCAGCAGCAACCCCGCAAGGAACGCACCCAATGCGAGGCTGAGCCCGGCCGCTGCCGTGGCCGCCGACGCGCCGATAACGGTCAGCAGCATGATCGCGACGAAGAACTCCGGTGCCCGCGCCGACGCGGCCAGCCGGAACAGCGGCCGCAGGACGATCCGCCCCAGCACGAAGATCGCGATGGCGGCCGCGATCGCGACCCCGAATCCCACCGCGAGCGCCTCGATAAAGCTCCCGCCCGTCGCGCCGGTGAAGGCGGACACGAGGATCAGGATCGGTACGACGGACAGATCCTGGAACAAAAGTACAGAGAATGACGCCCGCCCGACCCGGGTCGAAAATTCCCGACGCCGGATCAACTCCTCCACCACCACGGCCGTGGAGGACAACGCGAAGCTCGCACCAATCAGGATCGCGGCGTAGACCGAGTTGCCCCAGGCGAAGGCGATCGCGCCGATCGCCAGGCCCGTGACCAGCACCTGAGCCGAGCCGAGCCCCAGGACCAGCCGCCGCATGGACCAGAGCCGTTCGATCGACAGCTCCAGGCCGATCAGGAACAGCAGGAAGACCACGCCGAACTCGGCGAGGACCCGCACGCTTTCCACGTCGGTGATCGTGACATAGCCGAGGACCGCAATACGGTCGGCGAATGCGCCCAGACCGAAAGGACCGATGATCACCCCGGCGAGCAGAAACCCCAGCACCGGGCTGATCCGCACCCTCTGGAACAGCGGCACCAGAATCGCCGCGATAACCAGAAAAACGACGACTTCGCGCAAAAACGGAACGGCGGTCTCGTGCATCGGGCGGGATTCCTTTCCGGCCCCAGACTATGACAGTTTCAACACCGATTCACCGTGTCGACAGCGCCCGGTCAGCCGTGTGCGTGGTCGGCGATGGTCGTACCTTCCTCGATATAGGCCGTCACACGTTCGCCGGCCGGCCGTCCCTCGTTCAGGGTTGTCAGCATCCAGTCGGCCATGGTCGGATAGATCTCCGCCGAGACCTCGCCCATTGGGTGGAAAATGCCCTCATAGAGCCAGAGTTCGCTCGACCCCGCCAGATTGGCGCGGAAGTTCTCGATGTCCTGGGGGGTGCAAAGCTCGTCCATGTCGCCGGCGACCAACAGGTGCGGCACCGTCAATTGCCTGGCCACGTCCGGCAGACTGTCATGTGTCTGCATATGCGCGTCGAAGGCGTCCTCATCCGAATAGCCGGTCATGTACATGAAGATGCGTTTGAAGTTGGGCTGGGCCTGCTCGAAGATAATATCGAAGGAGCCGACATTGGCCATCTGGCCGACCACGGCTTTCACACGCTTGTCGGCGGCGCCGACCTGTACGCCCCAGCGTGAGCCCATGGACATGCCCATGACGCCGATCTTGTCGGCGTCGACGTCGTCACGCGCAACCGCCCAGTCGATCACGGCGGATGCGGATTTCTGGTAATTATCGGCGGTGAGCCAGGTCTCGTTGAAGTTGCACTCGCCCTGCCCCGGGCCGTCCATGCAGACGATGTTCATGCCGCGGATCGTGTAGTCATTCTCGAACGGACAGCCGACGTCTTCCTTCAGCGCGTCCATCCCGGGAATGATGACGACGGTCGGCTTCGGCCCGTCGCCCGGTGCCTTGTGATAGATGGCGTGGACCTTGTGGCCCGGCGCGAATTCCAGCGAGACCTTCTCCATCGCGCCGTCGGACAGTTCGATCAGCTTGTCGTAGTTGCGATAGAGGCCGCGATACCAGTCTTCCTTGTTGGGGTCCCGGTGAACCGGCACCAGATGCTGGGCGCGGCCGAAGTGCAGCGCCGCCCGGTGGTAGAGCCGCCGCGCGGTGACCAAACGTCCCTTGCCCTGGGCCTCCAGCGCCATCGCCTCAAGCTTCATCGCGCGCTTCGCCCACGCCTTGGGGAAGGAGCGCCGACCGGTCACCTTGGTATAGACCGCGGTCAGGTCCTGCATCATGAAACCGCGCCCGAGCCGCGTGCCCATGATGCCGGGATGCAGAACATCCTCGTTTTCCGACAGCATCAGGAAATTATCGAAGATCCAGCCCTGGTCGGCGCGCAATTGTGGTTTCGGCATGTTGGTGTCTCCCCCTTGAGAATTGTGCAGACCGGTGTCCGGTCAATTTTTCCAAAACTACAATTAAGTCTCGTCCACCGCCAGTCGTCGCGGACCATGCTTGGGCAGGCTTCCCTTCCCCGGCATAATGCCTCCTCGATAACAGCCCGGGGACCATCCATGTCCGTCACGACCAAACTCCATCCCGAACTCCGTCTCGATCTGTCCCCGCCCGTCGCGACCATCACCATCGACGCGCCCGACAACGAAAACCGCCTCAACCCGGATTCCCTGCGCAATCTTGGCGCGGTCATCGACGAATTGCGCACGAGCGTCGACATCCAGGTGGTGATCTTCACCGGCGCGGGGGACGAATGGTTCTCGGCCGGCCTGATGAACCCGGCCATCCGTGCCGCCATGACCAAGGACGAGGTGATCGCCTATGTGGTGGACGGCAACCGCATCTTCGACGAGATGGAGGCCCTGCCCCAAATCACCGTCGCCGCGATCAACGGCAAGATCGTCGCAGGGGCATCCGAGTTGGCCCTGGCCTGCGACATCCGGATCGCGGGCGAACATTCGACCCTGATGCTGCCCGAGGCGAAATGGGGCGGTTTCCCCGGCGCCGGCGCGCCGCACCGCCTGCCTATGGCTGTGGGCCACAGCCACGCCATCGAACTCATCGCATCGGGCAAACAGATCGATGCCGCCGAGATGGCCCGGATCGGCTTCGTGAATCACCTTCACCCAAAGGGCGCCGTCCTCGACGCCGCCACCGAACTCGCGCAGTCCATCGGCGCGAACGGGCCGCTCGCGACCCGCGGCGCCAAGCGCATCGCCCGGGCGCGCCGGGAACCGGGCTTCCGGGCGGCACGCGAGCTATCGGATTCATTGCGCCACGCGCTCGAATGGAGCCATGATGTGGATGAGGGTATTGCCGCCGCGACCGAGGGTCGCCCGGCCAAGTTCACCGGGCGTTAGGACCGACCTTTAGGAGACGAGACGATGAAGACATGGTTCGCCATATCGGCCTTTGCCGTGCTTCTTTTTCTTCCCCTGGCGCCGGCCCATGCGGACGCCATCGACGGCAACTGGTGCAATCAAGAGCTGGGGTATCTCGAAATCAGGGGCCCGCAGATCGTCACCCCCGGCGGCAATCGGCTCTCCGGTGACTACGACCGGCACGGGTTCCGTCATGTCGTGCCCGCTGGTGAGCCCCAGCCGGGCGCAAGCGTCGATATGGTCCTGGTGGACGACGACACATTGCATCGGGTCGTGGCGCCGGGTGCCGCGGCGAAGCTCGAGGTCTGGCACCGCTGCCAGGCACCGGTCAGCTAGCGATCCGCGCCCCTGCGACTGCATTCAATTTGCATTCGCTGCGGGACGGGGTAGCCTGCATCCAACAACAAATTATTTGAACCGGGGGAACGAGGATGGCGGAATTCACCGCTGCGGATCTGGCCGTCGAGGACCAGTATAAATTGATGAGCGGCGCGATCATCCCGCGCCCGATCGCGTTGACCGTCACGCTCGGGCCGGACGGGCCGAACGCCGCGCCGTTCAGTTTTTTCAACTGCATCGGCGTGTCGCCGCCCATGTTCATGATCGCCTGCAGCCCGAAGACCGGCCCCAAATCCGGCGGCAGCACGGGCCTGCTCAAGGACACGGTGGCCAATCTGCGCCATCACCCGGAGATGGTCGTCCATATCGTGGATTACGAGTTGCGCAACCGCATGAATGCCTGCGCGCTCGACTATGACAGCGATGTCAATGAGATGGAGATCGCGGGGTTCAACACGGCCCCGTCGAAATTGGTGGAACCCCCGCGCATCACCGACTGCCGCGTCGCGCTCGAAAGCAAGCTTATCGACATCCATGAGATGGGCACCCTGCCCTACTACGTGATCTTCGGCGAGGTCGTGCACTTCCATTTGGACGATGCCGTGGTAAACGACCGCCTGCATGTGGACCCCGGGGCGCTCGACGCGCTGGGGCGCATGGCCGGCAACGGTGGCTACACGAAGATCACCGACAAGTTCACGATGCCCTTCCTGCACCCGCCGGGTTCCGCGCCACCCGAAGAGACCATCGCCAAGGCCCAGGAAATCGCGAAGACCGACCGCTGACGCGGGCGGCAACCAGCCGGAGAGACCGACATGTCCGATGCACACGAATCCGTTCAGGCCGATCTGGTCTACGCCGTCGATACCGGCGAGAAGCTCGTCAACCAGACCATGCCCGCCGGCGACATGTCCCGGGTCGTGACCGGGACATACGAAATGCACCCGCGCGACATCCGCAACGGCCGTCTAACGCGCGACGAATTCGCGCTCGATCGGAACGGTTTCGAGTTTGTCGATCACCCCACAGCGATGACCGATTTCTTCGATCCCGATGAACTCACCAGCGTCTATTACCCGGAAGCCTGCAGGCTGGTCGCGGAAGTGAGCGGCGCCTCCCGGGTCGAGGTGTTCGATCACACGATCCGTTCCAGCGACGACGACACCCGGAAGGAGAAACTTGTCCGCGAGCCGGTTCACTCGGCACATAACGACTACACGGAAAACTCCGGCCCGCGCCGGGTGCGTGAAATCTTCCCCGACGAGGCCGACGACCTGTTATCGCGCCGCTTCGCCATCATTCAGGTGTGGCGGGCAATCCGCGAACCGATCGAGCGGGACCCGCTGACCATCTGCGATGCGCGCACCTTCCGCCCGGAAGACCTGATCACCGCCGAGCGTCGCTACCCGCACCGGGTCGGCGAGACCTATCGCCTGGCCTTCAGCCCGGGACAGGAATGGTACTACTTCCCGCGTATGACCCGCGACGAGGCGCTGGTGTTCAAGGTCTTCGATTCCGACGCCAGCCTGGATGGGCGCTTCACGCCCCACACCTCCTTCGCCGATCCGACGAGTCCGCCGAACGCACCACCGCGCGAGAGCATCGAAATCCGGACCTTCGCCTTCTTCGACTAGGGATTTTCGCCGCTGTCCGCCAGCGCCGCATCGACGAACGCCGAAGCGGAGCCGAGATAGTTCTCCGGCCTCGCAAGCGCCTTCCAGTCCACGGGCGCATCCGTGCGCGCCGACAGAACAGCGATCAGGTTTTCACCCGTTCGGCCGACATCCGCGCAGGCCTCTCCCACCAGCTTCTGGGCGTCGGCCCGCGGCAGATGCGCCGACAACGCGAAGGACGCCGCCTCGGCGAGGCAGAGGCCGTTGGACGCGTCGATGTTCGATCGCATACGCACCGTATCCACAACCAGCTCCGATGCCAGATGCCCGCCATGGGCGAGTGCGCCGCTCGCGGCGAGGACCATGTTGGGCAGGGTCAGCCACTCGAGCGACCAGGCGGACCCGCTGCGCTCGTTTTCATGCAGCAACGCCTGGTGCATGCCGGCGACGGCATGCGCGTTGTAGCGGGCGAGGGTCACGAGCGCTTCGCTGCGCACCGGGTTCGATTTCTGCGGCAGTGTGGACGACCCGCCCCGTCCGGCCTCACCGGTTTCGCGCAATTCGCCGACTTCACTCTGGGCGAGCAGTCCGACATCCAGGCCGATCTTGCCCAGTGCGCCCGTGAGCAGCGACAGCCAGGATGAGAGTTCGACGATCGCATCACGCTGACTGTGCCAGGGCAGCGCCGAAAGTTCGAGATCGAGAATCTCCGCCAACGCCCGTCGCACACCGACACCATTTTCACCCAGCGGCGCGAGCGTACCCGCCGCCCCGCCGAGCTGGACCACCAGCAGTCGTGGACGCAATTCGGCCAGCCGCACCCGCGCGCGAACCAATGGCGCACGCCAACCCGCAACCTTGAGCCCGAAGGTGGTGGGCGCAGCCTGTTGCATGCGGGTCCGGGCCAGCACAGGCGTCTCACGATGTTTCCGCGCCAGCACCGCCAGCGCCTCGGCCAGATCGGCGAGCCGAGCATCGAAGTGATCGAGCACGTCCCGCAGCACCAGAACCAGCGCGGTGTCGATGGCATCCTGGGAGGTTGCACCCCAGTGAACATAGCCGGACGCATCGCCGCCAACCGCTGTGCGCAGCTGGGCAACCAGCGCAGGCACGGGGACGCCCGCGGATTCGGTTCCCGCGCCGATGGCCGCCAGGTCGGGCGCAAAGTCCGCCAGTTTTTCCTCGATCGTCGCGGCCACCGTCTCCGGGATGACGCCGCAGGACGCCTGGGCCCGGGCCAGTGCTGTTTCGAAATGCACCATTCCGGCGATGCGGCGTTCCTCGGACAGAAACGTGCGCACCTCGGCCGTGGCAAACAATTCCCCATGGGAGATGGCGCCAAACGGATCGCCAGTCATCGGCCGATTTCCTGCGCACCGCGGTCAAACATCGAAGAAGACTGTTTCCTTCGGGCCCTGCATGTGGATGTCGAAGCGATAGACGCGGCCTGGCAGATTCTCATCGCGCCGGGCGATCAGCGTATCGCGCCGTTCCTCAGGCACCGACGACAGAACGGGATCGGCCGCATTGGCCTTCTCATCGTCGGAAAAATAGGCCCGGGTGTAGGCATGCAGAAGCATGCCGCGCATCATCACGATAATATTGAGGTGCGGCGCCTGCGCGCCATCGACGCTGCCCGGCTTGATCGTATCGAACTGGTAGTGACAGTCGGGCGCGGTGCCGGTGCCGAACCGGCCAAACCCTCTGAATTCCGGGTCGAGAAGGTTGTCCTTGCGGTCATCGGCCGGGTGATTGTAGCGCCCGTGGGTGTTCGCCTGCCAGACCTCGATCAAGGCATCGGGGACCAACTCGCCGGCGCCGTCGAACACCTGCCCGATCAGACGTATCCGCTCGCCTTCGACCGAATCCGCAGCCATATCCCCGCCGGCGACGCTGGCGAGCGGAAAATTATACTGTTCGGGCGCCAGGCCGTAGGCGAAATAGGGGCCAACCGTTTGCGACGGCGTTTGTCCGCGCTTCATCCTTCAGCTCTCCATCGGGGTCGCCCTGGGGCCCCGCAGCACGATGTTGAAATTGTACCCCAGAGCGAATTCGGGTTCCGTCAGGCTCAGGTCGAATGCCGAGATCATGCGCTCGCGCGCGCCTGCCGGGGCGCTCTGGTAGATCGGATCAAGATCGAGAAGCGGGTCCCCGGGGAAATACATCTGCGTGACCAGCCGCGTGGCCAGGGTCGGTCCGAACAGCGAAAAGTGAATATGATTGGGACGCCACGCATTGTGGTGGTTGCCCCAGGGATACGCGCCCGGCTTGATGGACCGGAACTCGTAACGTCCGTTCTCGTCGGTCACGCATCGGCCGGCGCCCAGGAAATTGGGGTCGAGCGGCGCATCATGCTGATCCCATTCATGAATGTAGCGGCCTGCCGAATTGGCCTGCCATATCTCGATGAGCGTGTTCGGCAGCGGCCGGTCATTCTCATCGACCACGCGGCCCGCGACGACAATTCGTTCGCCCAGCGGTTCGCCGTTCTTGCGCGCATTTTTCGTCAGATCCGTATCCAGCGGACCGACCGCATCATGCCCATAGGCCGGACCGGTCAGTTCCGACAGCGATTCCGGAATCGGAATCAACGGTTTCGATGGCCCGCGCAATCGCGTCGACTTGTAGTCGGGGTGGATATAGGCGGGCTGGCTCGTCCAGTCGCGGTTATTCTCCATCGGCGTCACATCCCGGATTCAATAAGGTAAACCCACGTAGTTTTCGGCCAGCGCCGTCATCGCCGCCTCCGAGGAAAACAGATACTCGAGCTCGGCCTGCTGCATTTTCGCGCCGAAATCTCCCTGGTCGGGAAAATTGTGGAGCATGTTCGTCATCCACCAGGAAAAGCGCTCCGCCTTCCAAACGCGCGCCAATGCGCGTGCCGAGTATGCGTGCAGACCGGCTTCATCGCCAGCTTCGTAGTGCGCGAAGAACGCGCGCGAAAGGTAGTAGATGTCCGATGCCGCAAGGTTGAGTCCCTTCGCGCCCGTCGGCGGAACAATGTGGCCGGCATCGCCCGCGATGAACAGCCGGCCATGGGACAGGGGTTCGGCGACGAAACTGCGCAACGGCGCGATGGATTTCTCGATCGAGGGTCCGGTTTCGAGATTCGCGGAAACCGAACCCGGCAACCGCGCACGCAACTCGTCCCAGAAACGATCGTCCGGCCATTCCTCGATATCTTCGTCGACATCACACTGAACATAGTAACGGCTCAGGGAATGCGAACGCATGGAGCACAGTGCGAAACCCCGCTCGTGGCTCGCATACATCAAATCCTCGTCGACGGGGCGTGTCTCAGAGAGAACGCCGAGCCATCCGAAGGGATAGACGCGTTCGTAGGTCCGCAGAACATCCGCGGGAATTACCGTCCGCCCGACACCATGATAGCCGTCGCACGCTGCGATAAAGTCGCAATCGATCCGCTCCTCGACCCCGCCTTTCCGAAAGGTCACGCTGGGTGAGTCCTGGTCGATACCGTGCGGCATCACGTCCGTAGCTTCGTCAATTATGACGCCGCCCATCGCGTCGCGCGCCGCATACAAATCGCGTGTGATCTGGGTCTGCCCGTAGACCATGACGACTTTGCCGCCCGTCAGGCTTTCGAGATCTATGCGCTCGGCCCGGCCGCCGAAGGCGATCTTGAAACCTGTGTGAATCAGGCCTTCGCGGTCCATGCGCTCGCCGACGCCGGCTTCGCGCAGAAGCGCGGCCATCCCCTGTTCGATGACGCCGGCACGGATTCGCCCCATCACATACGCGCGCGACTGACGCTCGAGGATGACGTTGTCGATCCCGTGCAGGTGCAGGAGCTGGCTCAACAGGAGCCCCGAAGGCCCGCCACCAATGATGCAGACTTGCGTTTTCAAACCGCCCCGCTCCGTCCGGCCCGATCGGTCATTCCGCATTCCCGGGAAGGCCCAGATCGACACCCATCTCCAGATAGGTTTTCTTCGCCACCGCAATGGCCGCATTCGCCGCGGGCACACCGGCATAGACCGCCACCATCAGCAGCACCTCCTTGATGTCGTCCATCGAGGCCCCCGTATTGGTTGTCGCACGGATATGCATGGCCAGTTCGTCATGATGCCCCAACGCCGCCATGAATGCGACCACGAGGAGGCTCCGCTCCCGCGTGGTCAGCCCGTCGCGGGTCCAGACCGAACCCCAGGCGGATTCGGTAATCAGCTGCTGAAAATCGGCATCGAAACCGGTTTTGTTTGCCTCGGCCCGGTCCACATGATCGGCGCCCAGAACGGCGCGCCGCACCGTCATGCCATCTGCATGTTTGCTGTCAGTCAAGATCGTTCTCCGCAAGAAATTCGGCGATGGCATCCGCCATCACCGTCGGCTGCTCGATGCAGGGCAAATGGCCCGCATTCGCGACCTCCAGATAGCGCGCGCCGGGAATGGAGGCCGCCAGCTCGCGCACCAGTTCCGGTGGCGTCGCGCCGTCTTCGTCGCCGCAGATGCAAAGCACCGGCACATTCAGCCCCCCGATATCGGTGGTGAGATCGCCGCCGGCGAGTGCGGCACAGGTCCCGACATAGCCTTCAACGGGTGTGCGCACGAGAAGGTTGCGCCACAGGGACAACTCGCCGGGTGCCCGGCTTCGAAAGTCGCTGGAGAACCAGCGTTCCATGATCCCGTCCGCGATCGATTCCAGTCCGCCGGCGCGGATCGCGGCGATGCGTTCCTCCCAGGCTTCGCCTGTCCCGATCCTGGCTGCCGTGTCGCAGAGCACGAGGCCCGTCACCCGCGCCGGGTGCGCGACGGCAAGGCCCTGTGCGATCATTCCGCCAACGGAAACGCCGACGACAACGGCATGCGCGATATCGAGATGATCGAGCAGCGCATGCGCGTCCGCCACATGGTCCGCCAGCGAATATGGCGCCGGCGGCGCATCCGAGATTCCATGGCCACGCTTGTCGTAGCGGACAATGCGGGCCGTGTCCGCGAACCGGGCAACAACGTCGTCCCATATACGCAAATCGGTGCCGAGCGAGTTCGAGAACAGGAGCGTCAAAGGCGCATCCGTTGCCCCCTCGTCGCGGAAATGGATTCCGACCTCACCGCGTCTGATTATCCGGACAGCCATTCAGTTTCTCCCTCACAACTCACCGCATGCACACCCAATGAAGCTTAGCATCCAATCCGGCGCGAATGCCCCCCTGTCGGCGCGCCGGCAGTGCTTCCCGCCGGCGCATACCCGGCACCCGGGCGCGGCACTCCCGCGTCAGCGCAGCTATTCCCAGCTTCCGCCGATCAGGACGAAGGCGACGCGGGCCGGCTTGCCGGACTTGTTGCTCCAGGCATGGTTCGTGCCACGCTGGATCAGCACGTCCCCCGGTCCGAGCACGGTTTCCTCGTTCTCCATGATCGCCGTGATTTCGCCTTCGATCACGATGGCATAGTCCACGGTTTCCGTGGTGTGCATGCCCGGATGCGCATTTCCGCCGTCGGGGCGGTCGGCATCCTCGAACAACTTGCCGAACATGCCGGCGAACTGGCGGGCCATCTCCTCGGGGTCCTCGGGATCGGGCGGGTATTCGATCACGCGCAGCACCGTGCCGCCCGCCGGCGGCAGGACCCCTTCATGGGTCTCCACGGCATCCGGCGCACCGACGGGCGCGGGGGCCGCGCCGGTGACCCAGATATTGTTCACGACATAGCCCGGCCGGGCGTCTACCGTCCGCACCGCGGGCGTGGGCCCGTCCTCGGCGATATATGAATTGCCATCCGCGTCGATCGCCGTCACGACCCGTCGCGTTACCTTGTAGTCTTGCGCCATATTCTCCCCCTCTCGGTCCGATACCGAACTCGCGTTGGCCCCCATTCTACACGACCCAACACACGTCACATTCTGATAGTCTGACACCACTGATTTCGGGGGAACATTCATGATCCAGAGCATGCCTGCGGACGTTGCACCCGCGACCGGTCCATACATCCGCAAGGTCGGCGCGGCCTGCGGCGCGGAAATCGAAGGCGTAGACCTCTCCGACAATATGGACGATGCAACCTTCGCCGCGATCGAGGCGGCATTGGTCGAGCATCAGGTGATCGTGTTCCGCGGACAGGACATCACGACCGAAGACCAGAAAGCCTTCGGGCGCCGGTTCGGCGCGTTGACCGTCCATCCGTTCGCGCCCAGCGACAGCGAAGCACCGGACCTGATCGTTTTCGACAATGACGCCGACAACCCGCCCTGGGGCACGGATGTCTGGCATTCCGACGAGACGTTTCGGGCGGAGCCGCCGCTGGGCACCATACTGCGCGCCCTGATTGTACCCGACTATGGCGGTGATACGCTGTTCGCCAGCATGGCGGCGGCCTATGAAGGGCTGAGCGATCACATGCAGCAGTTCGTCTCGGGTCTCGAGGCGGTCCACGACTTCAAGCCCTTCCGGCAATTGTTCGATGATGATGCCGAGAGCCGCGCAAGGCTGCGGGACTTCGAGGACCGGTATCCGCCGGCCGTACATCCGGTCGTACGGACCCACCCCGTCTCCGGCCGCAAGGTGCTGTTCGTGAACCCCCAGTTCACGATCGCGATCAAGGGCATGGACGAAGCCGAAAGCCGTGCGGTGCTGGAGTTGCTGTTTCACCAGGCCGAAGTACCGGAATACCAGTATCGCCATCACTGGACACCCAACACGCTGGTGTTCTGGGACAACCGGTCCGTCCAGCATTACGCAATCCACGACTACTACCCCAACCGGCGGAAGCTCGAACGGATCACAATCAAGGGCGACCGGCCCTACTCCGATATCCCAGCCATCGGCGCCGACGTGGTCCGCTCCCGCAAGGGGGCACGCGCGATCAGCCAGTCGGCCCATGGCGGGCATGCCCCGAAGGAATAGGACCGTTCCCGCGTTGCCGAAATTGTCCCCTCTGCCGCCGGGCCGTAACGAATTGCCATGACCCTTCTCTGGATACCCCTGACCATCGCCGCCGCGTTCCTGCAGAATGTGCGTTCGGCACTGCAGAAGCATCTCAAGGGCGAGCTGGGAACCATCGGCGCCACCTTCGTGCGCTTCGGATACGGATTTCCATTCGCGCTCGTGTATCTCGCAACCTTGGTTCTGCTGTTCGATTTCGAACTGCCGCGACTGAATCAGGATTTCCTGATGTTCGCCGTGGTCGGCGGGCTGGCGCAGATCCTGGCAACAGCGCTGCTCGTGACCTTGTTCGATGCCCGCAACTTCGCGGTCGGGACCACCTACTCCAAGACCGAAACCGTGCAGGCGGCGGTGTTCGCTCTGGTGTTTCTCGGTGAAAGCATATCCACGGCGGCGACAATCGGCATCCTGATCAGCCTCGTGGGTGTGATCTCCATTTCCGCGGCCCGCGCGCCGGCCGGCCTGGCCGGGATTGCCAAATCATGGCTGGCGCGCCCGGCGCTGATCGGGCTCGCGTCGGGCGCCTTCTTCGGCGTGGCCGCCGTCTCCTACCGCGGCGCGTCACTGTCGCTCGGCGGGGACGGCTTCCTCGTGCAGGCGTCCTTCACGCTCGCAGTCGTTCTCGTGTTTCAGACGGTTGTGATGGCGACATTCATGGCCCTGCGCGATCCGGGCGAGATCCGCCGCGTCATCAAGGCATGGCGCGTCGCCGGCCTCGTCGGATTGAGCGGCGCACTCGCATCCATCGGCTGGTTCACGGCCATGACGATCCAGAATGCGGCGCTTGTCCGCGCCCTGGGACAGGTCGAACTGGTGTTCACCATCGCCTCCTCGGTGCTCATTTTTCGCGAAAAAATCCTGCGCCTGGAACTGACCGGGATTATCCTGGTTGTCGCCGGAATCATCATCTTGCTGCTGTTCTAGACACGCACGGAGGACCCACATGAAAGCGATCCAGATTCAGGCCTATGGCGGTCCCGAAGTCATCGAAGTCGTCGACATCCCCATCCCCGAACCCGGTCCGGGCCAGGTCCTCGTGAAGGCACATTCGCTGGGCGTGGGGTACCCCGATATCCTGCTGCGGACGGGTGTCTACAAGTGGAAACCGGCCCTGCCGACGATCCTGGGAAACGAGATGAGCGGCCATATCGCGTCGCTCGGCGATGGCGTGACGGATTTCGAGGTCGGTCAGCCGGTGCTCGTCTTCGGCACTGGCGGCGGTCGATATGCCGAATACAACGCGGTGGACACAGCGTTGGTCACGGCGTTGCCGGAGACAGTTGACCTCGAGGCCGCCGTCACGATCCCGAACTACCTGGTTGCTTGGGCCATGCTCTATGGCGTCGCGCGATCAGAGGATGTGAAAACAATCTATGTGAACGGCGCGGCCGGCGGGATGGGAACCGCGATCCTCGATTTGTGCCGCAGCGCCGGTATCGCCACCATTGCGGGCGCCAGCAGCGACGAGAAATGCGCATTCGCCTCTCAACTCGGCACATTGGGAACGGTCAATTATTCAACCGAAAACATCGTCGAGAAGGTCCGCGAGATCACGGATGGGCGCGGGGTTGATGTGAGCTTCGATCAGTTGGGGGGTCCTGGACTGGTCCGCGACCTGGATATGCTGGCGCCGTTGGGACTGGTAATTCTCTACAACGCACTCGCCGGTGCGCCGGATGAAGACCTGTTCGAGGGACTTCGGGCAAGACGTGGGCTGAGCATCGGCCTGCAATGTTTCTCGCTGCACGCCTTTGACGAAGATCCGGACCGGAAAGCTGATATTTTCGATGCGCTGGTTGCGGAGTTCGCGGAAGGCACGCTATCCCCGCCGATCTTCGACCGGCTGCCATTGTCCGAGGCGCGGCGGGCGCATGAACTGATGGACAGCCGTGCCATTCTGGGAAAACTGATCCTCAAACCCTGATCGGCGCATGGGCACAGGCTCAGGCGTGTGCCGGCTTAGTCGGCGGCACTGCTTTCGCTGCCATATGCGTCCGGCGTTTTGTGGAGGACCCGCGCTGCGGGGAACTGCACCGTCACGGTCGTTCCTTCGTTGACATTGCTCTCGATGGTCACGTCACCGCCGTGCATCTCCATCATCGACTTGACCAGGGCAAGGCCGAGCCCCGTCCCCTCATATTTGCGGTTCACGCCGCTATCGACCTGAACAAAGGGTTCCATCACGCTATCGAGTTGATCGGGCGAAATTCCAATGCCCTGGTCCACCACCCTCACCAGGCAGCTCCCGTCCTGATCGAGGGAGGCGTTCAATACAACGTCGCTTCCCTCCGCCGAGAATTTCACGGCGTTCGACAGAAGATTGAGCACGACCTGTCGAACCAGTCTTTCGTCGCCGTGAAGCCCGTGGATTTGCTCGGAGACCGTGACGTCGATTCGCACCTTGCCAGCATCCGCACGCTCACCCATCATTCGCGCGCAGCCTGTGAGGGTCTCGCGCAATTCAAAATCACTTTCAATCAATTCGATGCTGCCGGCCTCGATTTTCGACATATCGAGCACGTCATTGATGATTTCCAGCAGATGGCGCCCCGAACCATGGATATCGCCCAGATACTCCATATATTGTTCAGCACCGAGCGGACCATGGATCTCGTTCCGCATGAGTTCCGAGAAACCGATCACCGCATTGAGCGGTGTGCGCAGTTCATGGCTGATATTCGCCAGAAATTCGGACTTTGCGCGGTTCGCGGACTCAGCCTCTTCCTTGGCCGCACGCAAACCCGATTCGCGCTGCTCGAGCTGGTTCACCATCCGATTGAAACTTTTCGACAGTACGCGCAATTCGCGCGGCGCATGGGCGGGCAGCTCACCCACCCGCGTGTGCAGGCCGCCGGCCGCGACCTCGCTCGCGGCTTTGGATACCGCAACAATCGGGGCCGCAAGAAACTTCGAAAGGAGCCAGCCGATAACCGCGGCCGCCAGTATTCCGATCAGGGTCAACGCCACCGCCACGTTCCGGACACCGCTGGCGGCATCTTCAAGTTCACTGAACGGTTGCGGCACCATCACGCCCCAGCCGACATTGGAGACTGCGGTGTGGCCCGCGATCATATCGGCCTGCATTGGCGGTGAATAAAATGTCGCGACGCCCGTTTCTCCGTTCATCATCTTCTGAACGACGGATAGTCCCGATGCATCCTTCGATGTCGCTTCCCAATCACTGTTCGGATGCGCGACGACCTGGCCCTTGGCATCGACGATCATCGAATGTCCGCGGTCGCCGAACTCGATCGATTTCTGGACTTGCCGCAGGAATGTAGGCTCCAGAGCCCCCAACACGAGCTGCCCGTCCTCGCATTCGCGGACCACGAAGAATACCGGCTTGCCGTGGAAGCGCAGCAAATCGGAGATATGGACGTCCTTGTCCGATGTCTGAGCCAGGCTGCGCAGTTCCCCGAGCATCGACATCGGCATCTCGAAATCACCGTGCGGCACGGCAGGGTCAACGAGGAACTGCTCGAACTTGTCTGCCTCGTCCAGCACAACCACATAGTCGAAATTCAGGGATCGAAGCAGACCTTCCAAACCCTCGATTTCCTGATCGTTCGCGATATTCTTCGAGGCGACGCGAAAGGTCTCTCGTACATCCGACACATAGCGCTCCAGCGCGCCACTCAGATTCTGGGCAATCAGCAGATGCTTCTCGGTGACCGACTCGACTTCTTTTTCGAGGGCATTGTTCTGAACCCAGCCCGCGAGCAGGAAAACCGGCACCGCAGACACGAACACCAACGCGGAGAACAGTATGAGCTGAACGCGATAACCTTCGGCAATGCGCTTGGCCAGACGCCGGACCGCGCTGCGCGGGCGCGCAATCACGGTTGTCCGGTTTGCCTCGATTTCAGCGTTCAACATCTGTCCCGGCGGTCTGGCTATGAAATTGCGACGAGATTGTCATGGGTCGGCGTAAACGTCTGATCTACCGAAATAATATTGATACAAAAATGACATTAAGATCGCGTCAACACAAATTGCCGGACCGTGGCAAGGCGGACAAGCGGCTCCATAATCGCATAAACGGAGAATTTTTGAAAAGTGCCATGCCTCCAGAGCACATGTCCTCTGACAAATCACCCGATGCGGTTGATCGCGTCATTGACTAGCCTAGCTTCCACAAACCACATCAACTCCCCCATACTTGGAGAATCAGCATGCACATCCGTGTGATTGGCATTGTATTGGCCGCGCTTGTCCTTTTCGCAGCCCCTGTCAGCATTCCTACCGCTTACTCTCAAGACACCTTTGTCTTTACGGCGATCCCAGATCAGGACGAAGCGCATTTGCGCACTCGTTTCGGAAAGATTGCCGATCATCTCTCTGACGAACTCGGGATCAAAGTTGAGTACATCCCGGTAAAATCCTATGCCGCCGCCGTCACGGCCTTTCGCAACAACCAGGTGCAACTCGCTTGGTTCGGTGGTCTGTCGGGTGTTCAGGCACGCCAGGCAGTTCCTGGCTCTGTCGCGCTAGCCCAAGGCGTTGAAGACGAGAATTTTGTTTCCTACTTCATCGCGCATACCAGCACCGGCCTGACCGAAAGTTCCGATTTTCCTGCGGCAATTGCCGGGAAAACCTTCACATTCGGCTCGAAGGGCTCCACGTCTGGACGCCTGATGCCGGAATATTTCATCCGAAACCAGTTCAAGAAATCGCCCGAGGACGTGTTCTCTCGTGTCGGTTTCAGTGGTGATCATTCGCGCACCATTGCCCTTGTCCAGTCCGGAGCCTATGAAGTCGGCGCATTGAATTTCGCGGTGTGGGACAAGGAACTTAGCGAAGGGCGCATTGATCCGAAGAAAGTGCAGGTCATCTGGCGTACGCCGACCTATCCGGACTATCAGTGGACCATCCGCGGCGATGCAGATAACAAGTTCGGTGCCGATTTCACGAATCGTGTCCGTGCGGCGCTCCTCAACATCACGGACCCTGCCGAACTCAAGGCGTTTCCGCGATCGGGGTTCATTCCAGCCACCAATGACGACTATGAGCCCATCCTGCGCGTCGGCAAGGAAATCGGCATTCTCGACTGATGCACGTTCTTGACGTATCGGGTATCCCCGTCGGCTACAGTGGCCGGCGGGTACTCGAAGACGTACATCTGCGCATCGAGCCCGGCGAGCGTATCGCGATTGTCGGCGAAAGCGGTGCGGGCAAAACCACCCTCCTGCGTCTGATCCGCGAACATTGCCGTATGCCCACGGCAATCATCCCGCAGGACCTTGGTCTCGTGCAGGCGTTGTCCGTATTCCACAACGTCTATATGGGGCAACTCCACAATCATTCGACGCTTCACAATCTTCGGACCTTGTTCTGGCCGGTGACTAAAGATGTCGACGCAGTCCGCGAGACACTCGCGCCCCTGCGCCTGACGGAAGAACTGTTTGCCGCCGTGCGCCGACTGTCCGGCGGCCAGCAACAACGGACCGCCGTCGCCCGCGCGCTTTTCAATGATGCGCCCGTTCTGATCGGCGATGAACCGGTTTCCGCCGTCGACGACCATCAGGCACGGGAAGTACTCCAACTTGCCGGAACCCGGAAGGAAACGGTCGTTGTCGCGCTGCACGACCGGGCACTCGCCCTCTCATTCGCCGACCGGATTGTCGGCGTGCAGGACGGAAAAATCGCCATGGACACACCGTCCGCCGGATTGACCCCGGGCGATCTGGACAGGTTGTACAAGACATGAGCCCCGTCGCGGCGCTGTACCGGCGTTCGCCGCTGGCACGGACGCTGTTTTCATTCTTCACGATCGCGTTGGTGTTTCTGGCCTTCGCTGATATCGAGATCACAACAGTCGATCCGTGGAATGAGTTCAGACGTCTGCTGCTCGGCATCGTGACACCCGATTTTTTCGCTACCGAGAGCCTGTTCTCGGCCCTTGTCAACACGATGGCATTTGCTTTCCTGGGTGTCGCATTCGGAGTTGGTTGCGGTTTCCTTCTCGCCCTCGGATTTCACAGCCGCATTGTGCGAACCTTCTGTGCCGTTATCCGGGCGGTTCACGAACTTTTCTGGGCACTGATTTTTCTCCAGATATTCGGTTTGTCGCCGTTAACCGGCATTCTCGCGATCGGCATTCCCTATGCGGGCATCGTCGCCAAGGTGTTTTACGAAATTCTCGAAGAGGCCGACGACCGCGCCGTCGACGCCACTCCGTCGGGTGCGGGCCTTTTATCGACGCTGCTATATGTCCGGCTCCCCGATGTATGGGCCCATTTCAGCACCTATGCGCTATATCGCCTGGAGTGCGGTCTGCGATCGAGCGCCGTGCTCGGCTTCGTCGGGCTGCCGACGCTCGGATTTCATCTCGAAACGGCTTTCCGACAAGGCGAATATTCCCAAGTCTCCGCACTTCTGATTCTGTTCTATCTCATCATTGCCACCCAGCGGTTCTGGGCGCGCCGCAAGCTTCTGCCGCTCTACCTCATTGCCGCCTGTATGGTGCTGCCCTGGTCGACCGAAATCTCCGGCACGAACATCATCCGCTTCCTGACCGTCGATATCGTGCCTTTTCCGCTTCGCAACGGCGGCGGTATCGAGGGATTGGCGGACTGGTTGTGGACGCTGGCAACGACCCAGGCCTTGCCGGGCTCCATCGCGACGATCCAACTCACGATGATCGCGCTGGTAGCAACAGGACTGCTGTCGGCGCTGATGTTCCCGTTGATTTCACCACAGATGTTCGGCCGCCCTGCCCGCACTTTCGGGCACTTGGTGCTTGTCGTAACCCGCTCCACGCCGGAATACATCCTTGCCTTCGTGTTCCTGCAACTCTGGGGGCCCTCAATGCTGCCGGCGATTGTCGCGTTGGCACTCCACAATGGCGGCATCATCGGGCATCTGATCGGTCGCCATACCGAGACCCTGACATTGCGGGCCGATGCGCCGACCGGACTGAATCGCTATGCGTACGAGTTGCTGCCGCGTGTCTATCGCAACCTGCTTGCCCTGCTCTTCTATCGCTGGGAAGTCATCATGCGGGAAACGGCGATCCTCGGCATTCTCGGGATCGCAACGCTCGGCTTCTACATCGACAGCGCGTTCGCCGAACTGCGCTTCGACCGGGCGATATTCCTCATTGGTCTGACCGCAGCCCTGAATATTGCGATCGACGTGACATCACGCCGGGTCCGCGCCTACCTGCGGCTGCGCACGACGCTGGAGGGGCGCTAGAAGAGTTTTTCGCGCGCAACGCGGGCCGCGTCTTCCATGGTCATGAACTCGGCACCGTCGGCGATCAGCTTGTCCACCAGCTTCTCGAACGAAAACATCCGGAACCCGCGACCGATCACATAGGGGTGCATGGTGTAGGTCAGCACCCCCCATTCCTCGTTCGCCTGCATATAGACAAACTCGTCATACCAGCTGTCCATCACCTCGCGCGCCGGACGCAGGCCGGGCATGAGAAAATTCGGGGTGCGCATATACTCGAAATGCGGATGATCATCGAGAGTCCAGCTGATCGGCATCTCGATCAGGGAGGTGTCCTCGCCATACTGGATCGGCTTGCCGAGTTCCGCGACGTCGCCACGGCGCGCCATCATCGGAATATAGTCGCCCGCCATCAGGCTGCTGTCATACTCGAAACCCTGGGCCTCCAGCAGGTCCAGCGTGTTCTCGCTCAGATCCCAGGACGGCGACCGATAACCGCGCGCCTTTTTGCCCGTCAGCTTCTCGATCGCCTCGTTGGCGCGCAGCATGTCCTCTTCTTCCTCGTCCCGGCTCTGTTCGGCCGGTGGAACATGCGCCCAGCTGTGATGGGCGATCTCATGGCCTCCCTCGACCACCGCATCGCAGGCCGCGCGGTGGCTTTCGATGGTGAATCCCGGAACGAACCATGTCATCGGGATGCCACGTGATTTAGCCAGATCGAGAATACGGCGGGCACCGGTCAGGCCAAACTCGCCACGCGACAGCATGGTCGGGCTCGCGAGGCCGCGGGCGATGAACCCGCTCTCGGTATCAAAATCAAACGTCAGGCAGACGATATGGCGCGGCATGGTATTTCCCCCGAATTTCAAGGTCTTTGGTTAGCGCATTCCCGCCCGAGAGTGTAGATAAGACCGCAAAGAATTTGCGTGAGCGGGGGACATTTCCATGACGACCAGAACACTCGGTATCATTCTCAACGGCGCGACGGGCCGCATCTGCCGAACCCAGCATATTCGCGGCGGACTGGCGCAGATCCGCGCGGAAGGCGGGCTGCCCGTCGGTGATGATGTGATCATGCCCCGGCTGCTGCTTGCGGGCCGCAACGAGGCGCGCCTGGCCGACGTGGCCAAGGAATTCGGCATCGAGGAATGGACCACCGACCTCGACGCTGCCCTGGCCGACGCGGATTTTCCGGTGTTTTTCGACGCCGCCGCGACTCATCTGCGGCTCCACACGCTCAACCGCGCCATCGACGCCGGCAAGCACATCTACACCGAAAAACCCATCGCCCCGAGCGTGGCCGAAGGTCTCGGCCTGATGCGGCGCGCCGACGATAAAGGCCTGCGCCACGGCGCCGTCGAGGACAAACTCTTCCTGCCGGGTTTCCGCAAGCTGGCCCATCTCGTCGAACAGGGGTTCTTCGGTCGTATCGTCGGGTTTCGCCTGGAATTCGGCTGGTGGGTGTTCGATGGTGCCGAGGCCGAATCCCAGCGTCCCAGCTGGAACTACACCAAAGCCGGCGGTGGCGGATTGCTGTCGGATATGCACCCCCATTGGCGTTATGTGATCGAGGGCATCCTCGGCCCGATTTCACGCGTGGCCTGCGCCGCCTGGACTGCGCAGCCCGAACGCATCGACGAAGAGGGAAAGCGATATGACGTCGATGTCGAGGACGCCACCGCAACCCTGCTCGAACTTGAGAACGGCGCCCGGGGTGCAATCCTCAGCTCATGGGCACGGCGCGTGCGGGGCGACGATCTCGTGACCTTCCAGATCGACGGCACCGGGGGCTCCGCCGTTGCGGGCCTGCGCCAGTGCTGGGCTCAGTCCGCCGCGGATACGCCGCGCATCGAGGGATTCAACATGGGCCCCGACGCGGCGACCATGGATTTCTCGATGGACTATGACAGCCAGTGGAAGGAAGTACCCGAGACCGCGCCCTACAAGAACCCGTACCGTTTCGGTTGGGAGGGATTCATCCCCCATGTCGTCACCGGCGCGCCGTTCGCGCACAGCCTTGCCGCGGGCATCCGCGACGTACAACTGGCAGAAGCAAGCGCGAACGCGTCCGATAATCACAGCTGGGTGGACTTGCCGGAGCTGGCTTGACGCCGCCCCTCGCGCAAACTGCTATACTCGACTGCACTGACGATTGCCGGAGCCTACCCATGGCCGACCTACCCATCCTCGAACTTGGTGATGACCCCTATCAACGCGGCCTGACCCATGGACGTTCTCAACGCACCCAGATCGCAGAAAATATCGATACCTACCTGGCGCGCTTCGCCGCCGGGGGACTGGATGCCGAGAACGCCCGGAAGGAAGGCGAGACCTGGATCGGCGTCATGCGCGAGCAGAACGCCGACTACGCCGAAGAAATGCGCGGCATTGCCGACGGCGCCGAGCTCCCGCTGGGCGACATTTCCATGATCAACGCCCGCTACGAGATCACCTTCGGCCTGTTCGGCGACGAGGCGAAGGCCAACGACAACCCGGCCCTGGCCGACGACGCCGACGGCTGCTCCACCTTCGGCGTGATGCCGGAGGCGAGCGCCAACGGGCATACCATTCTGGGCCAGAACTGGGACTGGCTGGCGGGCGTGCACGGACGCTGCGTCGTGCTGCGCATCACGCGGAAAAACGGGCCCAACATGATCTGCTACACCGAGGCCGGCATCGTCGGCGGCAAGATGGGCGTAAACGAACACGGCATCGGGCTGGTCGAGAACGGGCTCGTGTCCGACCATGACGGCCGCAACGCCTATGAAAAACCGTTCCACATGCGCTGCCGGGAAGTCCTCGACGCCGAGACCTACGACATGGCGCTGCTTCCCATCCTTTCGACCAAACGCGTCTGCTCGGCGAATTTCGTGGTCGGCCATGCGGATGGCGAGATCATCGACATCGAGACCAGCCCGGACGCGGTGTCCTATCTCTACCCGCGCGACGGCCTCGTCACCCACTCCAATCACTTCATCGACCCGCGCCACGGTCCCTCCCAGATGGAGCGGCTGTCGACCAGCACGCTCTACCGGGCAAACCGACTCGACCGGCTGTTGCGCGACCATGTAGGAAAAATCGATGATGCGGTCATCCAGTCGGCTTTGGCGGATCATTTCGGCTATCCCAACGCGATCTGCCGGCATCCCGACGAACGCCAGCCCGAGGCCAAGCGGACCATGACCAACGCGGCGTTTATCTTCGACCTGAACGCGCGCAGCATGCGGGTCGCGAACGGCCCGCCCTGCTCTACGCCGTGGGCACTACATATGCTGGACGGCAACGCCGTCGAGCAGGCCGCCGAATAGCACGCGATTAGCCGTCTGCTCTAGACGCCCATCGGCGACGGCCCCAGGCGGTCACGTGGCGTACCCAATACCCGTTCGAACGCCAGCGCGATGCCGAGCGCCGTCTCTTCGTAACCATCGCGACAGACGATCTGCATCCCGACAGGCATGCCCACATCGTCGAGGCCAACCGGGAGCGTGACCGCACATTGGTGCAGCAGGCTGACCGTCACCGTGTTCTGCACGTATCGGGTATTGGCCATGAGATGGGCTTCGGGACTCTCGATTTCGCTCATCTTCGGCGGCGTGATGGGGATCGTCGGGCCGACGATGGCATCGAAGGGTCCGAATCCGGCGTCGGCCGCGGCGGCCATCCGCGCGACGTCGCGGACACGGCGCAGATGCTCCGCGGCCGTGTAGTTTTCCGCCGCCGCCAGGCGAATGGCGACGGCGGGGTCCAGATCGTCCTTGTAGTCGATCATCTCGTTGTTGATGAAGCTGGAGAATTCGCCGATATGCAGACCGCCCAGATCATTGAGCGCTGAGACATCATCCAGGTGAGGCAGCGTTGCGGAAGACAGCCGCGCACCCGCCTTCTCCAGTTCGGCCAGCGCCTCATGCACCCGCTCCGCGACGCCGGGATCGCAATTGGCGAAATACCAGTCGCAGACACCGATCCGGAAGTCCGACACATCCACGTCCGAGAGCACATCCAGGATACCCGAGACATCACCGCCAAGGATGGGGTCGATGGCCGCGAATCCGAACGCCAGATCCGCCGCGCTGCGCGCGATCGGCCCGGGGGTGTCCAGAGATGGGACCAAAGGCACGATTCCATCGACCGACCAGCGCCCCGGGGCGGGTCGAATGCCCGCCGTCCCCGTCACCGACGCCGGCATTCGAACGGACCCGGCCGTATCCGTACCGATGGCCAGCAGTGCGGAGCCTTCGTGCAGGCTGACACCGGCGCCGGAACTCGACCCGGCCGGGGAACGGTGTTCCTTCGCATCCCAGGGATTCCACGGCGCGCCCCAGTGCCGGTTCGCCCCCATGCCCCCGAACGCGAATTGCACGGTGTGCGCCTTGCCGGAGATAACCCCCAGCTGATGACGGATGGTCCGTATGACCGGCCCTTCGGATTGCCATTTCTCGGGCAGCTCCCGGGGGCAACCGGCGAATGTCGGGTAGCCCGAAACCCCGATCAGATCCTTGATCGAGACCGGGATCCCTTGCAACGGGCCGAGATCTATTCCCGCGGCGAGGGCCGCATCCGCCGCGGCCGCCTCGCCACGGATCTTTTCCGGCGACCAGGTCTTGTAGGCATGTAGTTTTTCACCACGCTGATCGTGGTTCTCGATCGCCCATTCGGCAATTCCGGTGGCTGTCCGGCTGCCGCATCGCAGTGCCGAAGCGATCTCCAAAAGTGATGCTGTCGCCAGGTCCGGTGCAGATGCCATGCTGTCCTCCCGTGTTTCGACCGCTATTGTTTCATCAAACGCCCCCGGGCGGCCACTCACCATTGCCGGATCACACCCAGGCCAATGAACGCAGCCGAATACACAGGAGACTATCGCTGCGCCCTTGTCGACCCCGCGCGGCCCGAGGCGGCGATCGAACTGATCGCCCGCGCCTTCAGCCGTGATGAACCGCTCGCCGTAACGGCGGGCCAATCGCATGAGGAACTGACGGCAATGCTTGGCTTGTTTCTGCCGGCGGCAGTGCATGATGGGCTGACGATGGGCGTTTACGACGACCGGAGATTGGTGGGCGCGGCGCTGACCACTGCCTTCACCTTCTCCCCGCCCCCCGAGGCCGAAGGCGCGTCACCCGGCTACCCGCCGATCGGCGCATTGATCGAAACCCTGGAACGGGACTTCGAACGCGCGAATGCCGCGCGCCTCGCCGGCTGCGCGCATATCCACATGCTGGCGGTCGACAATGCGGCACGCGGGCGCGGCATCGCTCAACGGCTGGTGGACGCGACCGCCCGAAATGCACAGGCAAAAGGATTCAGTGCGATTGTCGCAGATGCGACAAATCCCACGTCGCAGCATGTGTTCGCCAATCAAGGTTTCGAAACCCGCAACGAGATTCGCTACGACAGCTTCGTGCATGACGGCACCAGGAGGTTCGCGGCGATCGCGAACCTCGGTGCCATCAAGCTGATGGAAAAACGTCTCTAGAGCGCTTGTCCGTTCAGGCTGACCTTCACATCGGCCACCACGGAATCGGCCAGGGTCGCGTGCAGATAGCAGACGGTCGCGGCGATCTTCATGAGCTTCTCATGGGTCGCGTCGTCCTCGTCACCCGACAGGAACAGATGGGTGTCCGCCGGTTCGATATTGCCTTCCCACGAACCGTCAGCCGGATCGCCCGACAGGGTAAACGGCGTGTACTGCACCAGACGCGCGCCGCGAATGTTGAATTTCTGGTGGATCGTGTACCGCTCGACCTGGGTCAGGTAGCAAAACGCGATCCCCGCCGCGATCAGGGCCAGGCCGCTCGGCGCCTGATCGCCATCCACCCGCTCGTCGGTCTTGAACTTGAAATTACTCATGCCCGGCAGCCCGAGGACGGCATCCGTCTCGACCACGCCCGCGGGATCCAGCAGAACGCTGTTCCCGGCGATGGTACGCACGATGCGTTTGACCTTGTCGTCCGTACCGTTGATCGCAGGCTCGATCTCACCCTCATTGGCCTCTCCGGTCTTCCAGATGAGATCATCGAGTTCGTCCGAACCGTCAAGCGGTGACGGCACCGAGCTGTAGGTCTTGTAGGGATCAGACGCGTCCGGCGCATCGGAGTTCGGCAGCGATGTCACGACCCGGCGACGGCCGTTCACATAGATCGCGAACGTGCTGCTCACCGGGGTCTGCATGGTTGCCATCGCCGGCGATGCCTTGATCGCATCCTGCACCAGCTTCGAGATCGCATCGGCGGGTGCCGGCGAGGAAATCTCGGCATGAATGCGCGAAGGCTCCACATGCCCCTTGGCGTCACCGCGCACGAAGGAGCCGATGACGTAATAGCCGTTCTTGAGATCGAGCTTCAGGTCATCGATCTGAATTCCGCGCACGGCGGCGATTTTCAGAAGCCGGCCGATCAGGTCGGAGTGGAGGCCGGCATTGAAGAAGCCCAGGGGAAACGGCGCGATATCGGCGCCACCGAGATGCAGGCCTTCGTCGGTCGCCATCCGCCACTGGCTGCCGGTCTCGCCCTCATGGACGATGCCTTCCTTCTGATATCCGGAGAGTGCGCGGGCCTCGGTCACATAGACATCGCGGGCCGGTCCGGCACCGAGAATATCCGGCCGGGCCGTGCCCTGCCTGTATTTGAAGCCGATCGGAAATCCCGATCCCTCGATAGTTTCCACCGCTTCGGTTGTTTCCGCCGTGCTCATTGATCGCATCCCCCGTCTGGATAATTCTTTCTGTTCGGTTTGATCGCATGAAATCCGGGTCATGTCGATGTATGGCCGGATTGAACTTTGGGCATATCGCCTCCATCAGGCAACCGGCTCGCGCTTGCGAAACCAGTCCGGCAGGTCATCCTCGGCCGTGCCCGAGAAGATGCACTGGCGGATCGCCTTGGCTTCCTCGGCCGTTACCGACCCGACATCCTTTGCCGCATCCGTGCCCGATGTGAAGGCCGGCGGCGGTGCGAAGCAATCCGCACATCGCCGTTTGAGAAGTTTCAGTGGCGGTTCGCCCTTGAAAGTCTCCACCAGCTCGATCGCCGCGCGGACATCCGCGTCTTCGCCGGTGACCGAGATCACGACGGTGCCTTCCGACCCGGACACGCCACCGCCGCCGACATGCACGGCCGTGAGCCCGAACAGGATATCGAAGGCCTGTATTTCGGTGATCACCTTGGCATTTATCAGCGGCAACATGCCGATCTTGGTGCCGTAGAAGTAGTCGGCCTTGGCATGTCCGAGTTCGTTCGTCGCCGCCTTGATCGACGGGACAAGCTTCTCGAGTCCGACGGGTACGATGAGTGGAATTCCGGTGCCGCAGATCGCACCATAGGCCCAACCAATCGTACCGGCCGCGTGATGGGCGTTGAAGATACCGGCGTTGAACTCATGGTCGACCGCGTTCGCACCCTTGATAAAGAGGGACTTGTCGTCCCAGCCGGCAAGCGTTTCCTCCATCGTCGGGACCGGCGGCACGGGCTTGCCCTTGACGAGGCGCATCAGCGCGGGCTTTTCCTCGGGCTGGGTCTGACAAAGGGTGCCGTTGATCACCTGGCCGGAGACGTAACGATCACGCTCCGGGCAGTCACCCGTCACTTCTTCGGCCACGTAAACATTGGTCGAACCGTGGGCGATCACGATCTGGGCATGCTGCAGCGCGTACTCTACCTCTGGTAACGCGGCGACGGCCTTGCCGATCAGACGTTTGGATTCCCATGGAGTGAAGGCAAAGACGGCGCGCATGTCACGGCTCCCGTTCGTTTGATTTTATGCTTTTGAGATCACGTGACGATAGCAACAAAAACGCCGCCGGCAATCCCCGACGGCGTTCTATGCATGACTTATTTCCCGGTCGCGTAATCCCCGTGGTCAGGGTGTCCCGCGCTGATAGGCCTTCAGTTGCCGGACCGTCGGCTGGCCGCTGACAAAGGTGGCGACCTGAACATAGTGACCGATCGTCGGGTCGAAGTGGAACAGGAACTCCTCGCGACCATTGCGATTACACAAGACCGGCCAGGTCTCTGCCTTGCCAGCCGGGACCGTAATTTCTACCTTCGCCTGTACCGTGCAGGACCATTCAGCCCGCCAGACAGACGGCGGACGGTCGGCCTGCCCCTGAACATCGAAGGTCACGTTGTTGCCTTCCGCGATTGGAAACAACCCGCCCTCCTTGATCTCGATTTTACGCCGACCGGATTCCTGCGGCCCCGACCATTGAACGGCTGGCAGGAAGGGGTCGTAGGAGGTCAGCAACTCGTTGCCTGAATCGTCACGCCAGACGACATAATCGCCGGAATGATCCACGACCTCCCAGGTCGTGTCCGGGTTGGTAAAGGTGAAGCGCGTGCCGACATCCACCAAAGGCTTGTCGATGCCGTGATTCAGCATCGGCGCTTCGGCGTCAGCAAGGCTGATGGGCTCAAAACCAGTGCCCTCACACGCCGCAAGCCCGAGAGCAGCCGCACCAAGAACCAGCAAGTGCAAGTTGTGCGGACCATGCGCCCGCATCATCCCAGCTGCCATATTCGCCATCGACATACTGCCGCCCCCCTGAGCGTTCTATTTCGCCAACGAGGAAGCGAACATCTGCGTCTCGACAACGAACAGACCGGCCAACCAGGCAATCTTGTCGACATCCGCGTCGGACATCAGGCTGACCGTCATTGAGATGCCCGGCTCACCGCCGGGATTGGCACCATTTCCGGAAACCGAAGCGCGGCTGCGAAGGTTCGAGCCAATATGGTTCCACTCATTCATCTTCTCCATGGTCGCGTTCTTCGTGGGCGCATAACCGGCATAAAAAGTCAGGTCCTCACAGCCCCAGCTGCCGCAATCGGCAAAGAAAACGGCCATCTTGGCGATATTTCCGGGCTTGTCGGTAATGACGATATGCGGTTCACCCTCCGCGTCCTTGTGCATGCTGGTCGAATATCCGAGCTGGGCGATTGCCGTGGCCACCGTCTCGGCCTTCACCGATGTCGATGGGTCATCGCCGGGGCCTGCATGTGCGTTCAGGGTTCCAAGTGCGAGCATGGCTCCCGCTGTAATTAATGTCTTGATCATAGTGTTTCTCCTTTTGATATCTGGATTGTCTTAGAACAGGTGATGGAAGAAGTGACTGATCGCGTGTCCGGCCTTTTTGAGACCCTTGTCGATGTCCTTCGCGACAGTCACGACGCCCTTCTCGATTTCGTATCCGAGCTTCTCCAGCTCCTTGATGGCTTCCTCAATGAGGTCGCTGTTACCGCAGTCGGACTTGAGGCCGACATTGCCGATCATGATGCAGTTTTTCTTGCCCACCAATTCGGACAAACAACCGACCTTGCCAATACAGGCCGCCGCCGTGGCCGACTGATGTCCTGTACTCACATTGATCCGGGCGCCGTGATCCGCCTTTACATTGCCGATCTCGATACCCGAAAGGCCACCTAATGCGGCATAGATGCTCGAACTCAGATCGCCCGTGCTGATCTTGATATCGCTCGTGCCCTGGCTCTGTTTCATGACATTGCCGACATAGACGACGGATTTGGCGCTGGCCGCACCGCCCACCTCGTTATGAATATTACCTGTCCTGATCGAAGCTTTGACTGAACCGTGGGTGCCATCGGCGACAGTCCCGATATGAACCAGCGCCTGGCTTGAGATCGAAAAAGATTCGTTCTTGATATTGCCAACCGTAATTGTTTCCGTGACGCTGGCTTGACCTTCGATGACCGCGACATCTGTGGTTGCCACACTGCGCACGCCGATTGATTTGGTTTGAATTTCGCCCACTGTGACATCGAGAAGCGATCGACCCGACCCGCGGACAACGCCGACCTCGGTGGTGGCTGAAGACGACACGCCATATGCATCAGAATAGGCGGATCCGACATTGACGTTCACCCGGTCACCCGATGAATTCGCGGACCGGATTACGCCCAGCTGAACGACCGCCGATGTTCCTGGACCACCGGCAGATGCCGTGACCCTCCCGGTTTTTACGGAAATAAGGTCGTCGCGCGCGACATTGCCCGACAGATAACCGATCTGCTCAAGGCTGCTGCCCTTACCGAACACACCCACGGCGGTACCGGAAACCGAAGTTGCCCGAACATTCACAGTATCGTTGTCGGCGGTATGGGCATCAACAACACCAATTTGCTGGATTGACGAGCCGCTGCCCAGCAACCCGGCGCCGGCACTGCTGGCGGAGCTCAAATTCACCGTGATCTTGACCGCATCCGCGTTCTTGCTGTCGATTTCACCGATGACCTGGCTCGATGATGCCGCCCCTGCCAGCGCCCCCGCTGCGTTGATCAGGTCTCCCGACGCATCAACGGAAACGGAGCTATGCGAAATGGTCCCGCCCGTAATCTCGCCGATTGTCTGTACTGCCTTTGCAGATCCTGCAAGAGCGACACCGGCATTTGTGATGTTGCGCGCATGGACGGTTATGGAATCGTCATTTGCGGTCTTTGCGGAAACCACACCGATTTGCTGGGTCGCGCTCGCCGCACCGGCAAGCGCCGCGCCCGCGTTGGTGATGTTGTTCGCACGAACCCCGATAGTGTCACCTTTCGCATTTTGTGCGTTCAAAACGCCAATATTCTGGGTTGCTTTCGAACCCGCTGCGACACCCCCCGAGACATTTGTCGCGGTATTCAGATTGACGGTGACAGAGCTATTGTCTGCCTCGCCACCGCCGATGAAGCCGATCGTCTGATCGGCCGACGAAGCGCCCGCCAGCGCGCCACTTGCATTCGTCGCCGACTGGAGCGTGACGTCGACCTTATCGTTCTTGGAACGGGTCGCGGCGATGACGCCAATGTCCTGGGTCGCTGTTCCGCTGCCGGCAAGCGCCCCGCCGACATTGGTCAGCGTCGTCGCCTGCACGGATGCTGAATCGCCCGATGCGTTGCCACCGCCGACGACCCCGATATTCTGTGTCGCCTTCGATGCTCCCGCAAGCGTCGCCCCGGTGTTTGTCGCCGTTGTGACGTCAACATCTGTACTCGAATTCGACGACCGGTCGGCGTTGATGACACCGACATTCTGGGTCGCCTTTCCGCTCCCGGCGACGGTCGCGCTTGCATTCGTCAGGGTCGTGGCCCGCACGGATGCGGAATCACCCGCCGCCTTTGATCCGGAGATGGCCGCGACCTCTTGGGTGACAGTCGCCGCACCGGCAACCCCCACGCTCGCATTAACCGCCGTCTTGACCGTGGCCGAAAGACTACTTTTTGATACGGAATCGGCATCCGCAGCGCCTATTTCCTGCACCGCCTTCGAAGAGCCCGCGAGGCTGCCACCCACATTGACGGCGTTGGTCGCATTCACCGTTTCATTGAGGCCCGAGATATTCTTGGCTTCTGTTGAGCCGATGCGTTGGATGGCCGTGGCCGTACCGGCGACCGTGCCGCCGACATTGACGATCCCACCACGGCCGATTGTGACATTGATGTCCGCCCCATTGCCGAGTGCCGGTGCCGTCTCTGCCAACGCCATCACCGGCTCAAGCAATGTTGCCGTTGACAACATCGTTGCCCCGAGGAGACCTCGCGAAAGGGTTATACGGCGGGGCTGCGGCGTCATTACTTCCCGATCGGTACGGCTACGCTTGCGGCCGTCCCATATGGCGCGCCGAGCTTGCCCACCTTCGGATCGTCTTCCCACCACTGCACATAGGGCAGATCGCGCGACGGGGTGTATAGGTTTAAAAGCTTGAAGGTATCGAAATTTATTCGTCCCGTGGCGAGGACGTTATGCTGTTGCTGGTAGGCATCAACCGCCTTCATGGTGGCATCGTCGGCAGCGCCGGTGATCGGGCCCTCATAATAGCCGCTATCCTTGAGCCCCTGTTGCACAACACGCACCAACGTCGAGCGATCCGTGGCGTTGAGCTCATCATACCGCTCCAGCAACTGCCGATCGCGATTCTCCGCAGCACCCGCATTCGCCAGACAACGCCAATAAGGCACATTCTGCAGACGCCCGATCAACTCAACCGCGCCCACCTGAACCAGCGCCCGGTAGACCATATTGAAATCGCGGCTGATGTTTTCGCTAAGCGAATAGCTGAACCCGAGATCACCCAGCGTGAGATCTGCTGTGAGTGAGGTGCCCTCGGAGTTTTGCATTGCCAATGTGTTCGACGTGACCGCCCCCGGCACGATTTGGAGGTTCGATATGAACCCGGCGCTCATGTCTACCGTCAGCGAACCGTAACCTCCGAGTAGTGAGAAGCTCGCCGTCGCTGAATCGTCGCCTCGGAATTCAGACGATGCCCCCGCACCCTCCTGGCCGGACCAAAGGTTCTTGTTGTGCTGCGTTACACCGCCGCGAATGAAATAATCCGGCACACGGAAATCACCCTTGTCCGGATGGGCCCCCTGAAGATCCAAGATGTCACGGATGTCGGATCCAAACGAGACGAAGCGCACGCCCCGGCTTCGATTTGCCATCTGTGTGAGCGCCGTGATCAACATTTCCTTGCCACCGGCCGATATGGACCGATCGGAAGTGAAATTGTTGAGCCCCTGGGTTGTCACATAGATCGGCTGGGACTGATGGATCAGCATCAGATTATCGAGACAGACCAGCGCCTGGTTGAAGTTTGTGACGGTTGCACGGGGCGCCGCCGCCGGAAACTCGCGTTGCAACTCATCGGGCGGGGTCGGCGGAATGCCCGCACAGGCAGTGAGAACCAGCGTACCGGCCACGAGAGAAAGCTGCAGGGCGCGCCGGCCCAACCCATCAGAAGTGAAATGCATGACGACGCTCAGCAGGAGTTGTTGGAGTTAATGATGTTGCCCTGAACGATCACCGTGGTTTCATGCTGACGGTGATCGCCTGCGACGGGGCGCACATTGCCCAAGGCGATCCCGCCGCAACTGGCTTCGCTGCCCAGCGTCCCCAGCGCGCTGCCTTGGAGCGCACGCCGCTGGTTCTGCTGATTACTCGCAGAGTTCCGACGGCTCGAGAGCTGCCCGGCCGCCCGGTTCGCCAGGATCAGCGCATTGGCGTCATTATCGATGATCTCGGCCGATGCCGGCACCGACGCAGCAAATGCTACAGATGTGAAAAGAACCACAGCACCTGCGGTGAATGCGATACGCATAACAAATCCCCCCGAATTTTCGGAATGTGGGTTAGCTGCAATCGCTGCCGACAGTACCAATCGACTGACAAATGTCTGCCTTGCCGCCTTCGACATTGCCAGCGTTCACCACGCCTGCCTCACCGATTTTTACATTGCTCTTGAGGGTGCCGGAGATGTTGCCGGAGATAACGGAGCCAATCCCCTGTTTGATGTTCGCGACACCGCCCTCGACATTGCCGGCGTTGATAACACCACCCTTGCCGATGCTGACATTGATGCTGGCGCCGCCACCGATCTTCGGCGCGTCACCCGCGTTGGCAACCGAACCGGCGGCAAAGAGAAATGCGAGTGCGATCGCACCTGTGTGAAGAATTTTCATGGCGTACCTCATCGTTGTTTGTTCGTTTTCGCGATAGACTTTCCATCACTATACAAAAGAGGCTCGAACTTGGGCAGAAATTTGCGGCCAGTATGGTCTTTTGTCGGCGCCGTCGGCATGGCAGGGGGTACAATCGTACTCGCCGCCCTGTCCGGCGACGATCTTGCGGCTCAGGCGCAGAGCGACGCGCCGACTCTCATCTGCGACGAGCCAGCGGACATCAGGGCCTCGCGTACCGGCGCGTCGGGGCGCGCCTACCCCTGTTACACGCTCGAGCGCGCGGTGAATATTCCGGTTGGCCGCACCACCGTGCATTGTGACGAGGAAGGCCCGGCCTATGCGGCGCGCAGTGGCAGGTCGGGCCGATATCACGCCTGCTATGTTCTGGGTCAAATCGCAGAGTTTCGCTACCTCGGTGCCATGATCGCGTGCGACATCGACCATGGTCGTGATTCCACGCGTCTCGGTCTCAGCGGTCGCCGCTACGATTGCTACGCGCTGAGCCCGGTCCCCGACAGCGCGAGATAGCGAACGCCGCTTGTTCGGTGCACCGTCATGGCTGCATGATACAGGTTGAACGAAACCGGCAGAGACCGGTCGGGGGAGAAATTTATGTCCAAAGCCAACGATATTCTGATCCGGGGGAACGACTATGAGTTCACCCTGGAAATGGCCGGCACCTACGAAGACACGCCCATCCGCTATGAACCGGGCGTACTCGAGGAAATCTACGCCAAGGTCCTGAACAACCAGCCGTTCCAGGCGTGCGAATTCTCGCTGTCCAACTTCACGATGATGCGTGACCGCGGCGCCGACTGGCTGGCGGCAATTCCTGTATTCGCCAATCGCGATTTTCGCCACTCGATCATCTGGGTGCGCAAGGACAGCCCGCTCGAATCCGCCGCAGAACTTGCCGGCAAACGGGTTGGCGTACGCGACTACACGATGACCGCAGCGGTCTGGCTGCGCGGCACCCTGCTCGACGAGTACGACACGGATTGGCGCGACATCAACTGGTTCGCCAACGCCGAGCAACGCTTCCCGACCCTCGAAGGCGTACCACTGGAGCTTGTCGACGGTGACCCGGAAGCGATGCTGCTCGCGGGCGAGCTGGACGCGTTCATCTCGCCACGCCCCCGCGATCTGCAGAAGGCACCCGCCGATCGCGAACTGCGGACCATCTTCCGCGACGTGCAGAATGTCGAAAAGCAGTATTTCGAACGAACCGGGATATACCCGATCAATCACACGGTGGTGATGCGCCGCGAGTTGCTCGACGACTTCCCCGACGCGCCCGCCGCCATCTTCGCCGCCTACTGCCACGGAAAGAAACGCGCGCTGGCCCGGCGCATCGGCGCGAGCTTCGTCCCCTGGGGCAAGGAATATTGGACCGCGACCATGGCCATGTTCGACGGCGACCCCTTCCCCATGGGACTGACAGAGAGCAACCGCAAAAATGTGGGTACGCTGCTGCGCTACCTGCACGAGCAGAAGCTGATTTCGGATCTGCCGGAAATCGAGGAGCTGTTCCTGCCGGGTACGGCCGGTTTCGTCGAAGGCTAGGCGCAGCAATGTCCGATGACCCAAGTTTCGACTACATCGTTGTCGGCGCCGGAAGCGCCGGTGCCGTCCTGGCCGCCCGGCTGACCGAGAACAGGCGCCACACGGTCCTGCTGCTTGAGGCCGGCCCCGAGGACAAGAACCCCTGGATCCATATCCCTCTGGGCTACGGCAAGCTGTTCTCGAACGCCGCCTACAACTGGCTTTATTCAACGGAACCCAATGTCGAACAGGTGAACCGCCGCGTGCCCCAACCGCGCGGCAAAACGCTCGGTGGAACGAGTTCGATCAACGGCATGGTCTATATCCGCGGCCACGCCAGCGACTACGACCAATGGCGGCAGTTCGGCAATACGGGCTGGAGCTATGACGATGTCCTGCCCTATTTCCGCAAGGCCGAAGACCAGGCGCGCGGCGAGGATGAATTTCATGGGGTCGGGGGGCCTTTGGCCGTTTCCGATGTCTATGAAGAGCACCCGCTGGCCGCCGCCTTTATCGAATCCGCCATCGATGCAGGACACCAACGAAACGATGATTTCAACGGCGCCGAGCAGGAAGGCTTCGGCTATATGCAGTGGACCATGCGCAACGGACGGCGCTGCTCGACCGCGGTCGGCTATCTGAAGCCGGCGCGCAAACGGGCGAACCTCACGGTAGCGACGAACGCCCATGGACTGCGCATATTGTTCGATGGCCGCCGGGCCACCGGCGTCGAGTATGCCCAGGCCGGGGAGACAAAAACCGCCCATGCCGACGGCGAGATGATTGTCTCCGGTGGCGCGATCAATTCGCCGCAACTGCTGCAACTATCGGGGCTCGGCCCCGCCGATCTCCTTCGGTCACACGGCATCAACGTGATCGCCGATATGCCCGGTGTCGGCAGCCACCTGCAGGACCATATCAACGGCCCCCTGATGTTCCGCCTCAACCGGAACATCAGCGCCAACGACGTGGTCAACAGCTTTAGCCAACGCATGCGTACGGGCTTGCGTTACGCGCTTACCCGCAAGGGATTTCTCGCCATGGGCGTGTCCGTCGCCGGCGGATTCTTCAAGGTCGACCCGGCAGCGGTCGCACCGGATATCCAGTCCCAGGTCATGCTCTTCAGCTCCCATGATGTCGGCGGGATGCCGCACCCGTTCCCCGGTGCGACCGTCGTGAACGCGCTGTTACGGCCGGAAAGCCGCGGGCACGTCAATATCACCTCGCCCGACCCGTTCACGGCACCGGAGATTCAGCCCAACTACCTCACGGCACAGAAAGACCGGGACATCCTGATCGGGGGCATGAAGATCGCCCGCGACATCGTCATACAATCACCCTTCCAGGAATTCGTCACCGAAGAGCATGAGCCGGGCCTGGACTGTACCAGCGATGCCGATTGGCTGGATTATCTCCAGCGGCGCGGCCGGACGAGTTATCACCCCTCCAGCACGTGTCGCATGGGGTCCAACCCCGACGACGTGGTGGATGAAAGGCTGTGCGTACACGGCTTCGACGGCCTGCGCGTGGCCGATGCCTCGATCATGCCGTCACTGGTCTCGGGCAACACCAATGCCCCGACGATCATGATCGGCGAGAAAGCAGCCGACATGATTCTGGCAGACGCACGGTAGCGCCGGGGACAAGCCACTGATCCAACCATGCACGACTGCCCTTAGTCACAAGGAGAAACGCAATGCTGATCGTCGATTCACAGGTCCATATCTGGATCAACACCACGATGGGGGCCATCCACCGGCAGATCCCGAATTTCACGGCCGAGGATCTGATCGCGGAGATGGACGAGGCCGGCGTCGACCGGGTGATCCTGCACCCGCCGGGCGTGGTCCCGAACGGCAATGAAATCGCCGTCGCCGCCGCCAACGCCCACCCGGACCGGTTTCGGGTTCTCGGCTGGGTGCACATGGATCAACCGGAGTTGAGTGCGGCCAAACTCGCCGGCTGGCTGGACACGCCGGGCATGCTGGGGCTGCGGTTCCTGTTCATTGCACCGGGGCGCGAGTCCTGGCCGACGGACGGCACCATGGACTGGATCTGGCCGATTGCGAATGAGCAGAAGATGCCGGTCGGATTGCTTGCCCATGAGTTCCTCCCGACGGTCGGAGAACTCGCCGAGAAATATCCCGACATCCCCTTCCTGATCGATCACCTCGGGGCAAACCCGTTCAAGCCGGGGATCGAATCGTTCGACACGCTGCCGGAGCTCGTCGCATTGGCCAGGCATCCGAACGTCGCCGTCAAGATGTCCGGTGCCAACGGCAACTCGACCGAGCCGTATCCGCACACGGAAATCCACGACAAGCTGCAGCAAATTTTCGACGCGTTCGGGCCGGATCGCTGTTTCTGGGGCACCGACTTGTCGCGCATGAAATGCAGTTACAAGGAATGCGTCACGCTGTTCACCGAGGAACTGCCCTGGCTCAAGGGCCGCGATCTCGAACTCGTGATGGGCGAAGCATTGTGCAACTGGGTCGGCTGGGATTTACCTGCCTGATTGATCACCTCAAATCCTCGGAGCCACCGATGATCTATCTGATGCTGCGCCGCGCCCGCCTGTTGGGCGTGGCCGCCCTGTTCCCGCTAGCCGCTTTCGCCATGACGCCGGCAAACGCCGGCCCCGGCGTGGCGCTTGCCCAGGCACAGACCCCGCCGGCTGCGGTAGACGAGGCACAACTGGAAATTTTCGTCACCGCTGCGCGCTCGATCGTCAGCCTGCGCCGCCAGTATGAGCCACGGCTGGCCGCAGCCGGCTCGCAGGCCGAAGCGGATGCCTTGATCGAGGAGGCGCGAGGTCTGATGGCGACAGCGATCACGGATGCCGGCATCAGTGTCGATAACTACCTGGCAATCGCGAACGCCGCACAGGCCGACCCCGCATTGCGCAAACGCATCGAAACCGCCGTCGGGGCGACGCGCTAGTCCGCCGCGTTTGCGCCGGTTTAACCTGCACCGGCATCCGGTAATCTGATAAAAGATCGGTCGGACCAACACCGACCCCTTTGCCGGAGCCAAGACATGTCCACCATCACAACCGTCGAAGAACTCGCGGCGCTTTATGGCGCGCCCGTCGAGACCTCGCTCGCCAAGGAAGTTGACCGGATCACCCCTCACTACCGGGCGTTGATTGAGGCCTCCCCGTTCGTCGCATTGGCCACGGCCGGGCCCGAGGGCCTCGATTGCTCGCCGCGCGGCGACAGAGCGGGTTTCGTGCGCATTCACGACGAGACAACCGTGATGCTGCCCGATCGCCGGGGAAACAACCGGGTCGACTCCCTGCGCAACATCGTGCGCGACCCGCGTGTCGGGCTGCTGTTCCTTTTGCCCGGCAGCGGCAGCACACTGCGCATCAACGGCAAGGCCCATCTGTCCATCGATCCGGATCTGCTCGAATCCTTCGCCGTCGACGGCAAGGCGCCGCGCTCCGTCGTCGTGATCGAGGTCGAGACGATCTATTTCCAGTGCGCGCGGGCGATCATTCGCTCCGAGTTGTGGAACCCTGATCGCTTCATCGATCCGGCATCACTCCCGACACCAGGGCAAATCCTGGCAACGCTGAGTGAGAACAAGCTGGGTGGCGAGGCTTACGACAACAGCTGGGCCGACAAGGCCAGGGATTCTATGTGGTAGGAACCACCCATCAAAAAATTCACGACAAACCCGAATGGGGAGACGATGATCATGGACGTCATTCGAATAATCATTTCACTGTTCATTCCGCCGCTGGGGGCCTTCCTCAAGGTCGGCATTGCCGGCCATTTCTGGCTCAACATCCTGCTGACAATCCTCGGGTTCATCCCCGGCGTCATTCACGCCATCTGGCTGAACGTCCGCAAATAGCCCGGACGGGCTAGCCGCCCGGCGTCTCAATCTCCCAACGCTGCCGGTCCGCGTCGGCGGCCGTGCAATCGGCGAGCCCCAACGAACGGGCGACATGGCGCGACGGCAGTCGGCGACCGCCCGGGGTCAACTCGGACGGTTCCGGCCCGACCGTCAGGCACAGGCGGTCCTGCGCCGCCGACACCAGACGTTTATCCGTGTATTTCCACCGTTGCCCCGGCGAACCGTCACAGTTCGCAAGCGCCACCTGTGCACCCGCGCGCGTATCATTTGCCGCAACGCACATCCCGTATTCGGGCATATGAAGAATCCCGTTTTCAAACGGGGCAGCGGCGAATCGTTCATCCAGATTCCAGATATCCCGCTTGCAGGTGTGCACGGTGAGATTCCGCGTGACATCGACCCGATCCGCATGCCCCGGGATGTCGAGACACAGGCCATGCGGCTCGTCGAGCGGCGCATCGGCCAGGATGAATATCTCCCCGCTTCCCTTAGTGTCTTGCGCATGCGCGGGTGTGGCGACAAACGCGAACGCCAGAATAACCGCAGAAAAACCGGCAGTCCTAACCCAGAACAATGTGCCTCTCCGCCTCGATTTCAAAGGTGCCGCCCGGCCCGTCGCCCCGAACCACAAAGCGCACCCGGTACGCGCCCGGCGCCCAGTTGCCGCCTTTTCGGCGGGTTCCGGTGAACGCATAGAAACGCGCCCGGTCTTCGTCCAGAGTACGCCGGTTCTCGAAAATCCGCTGCCCGTTCGGGCCGGAGATGATCGTATCCACGGTCGTACCGGCGATGACGCCCAGCACGACGATATACCCGACGAGCGCGTCCGCACTGACCGACGCGGTGTCGGGATAGCCATCGAACATAACCCGCTCCCGGTCCGGCGGGCCGGTGGTGATCCCCGCCCGGTAGATCGAAGACGGCGCATATTCAGAGATTTCCGCGCGCACCGGCGGCTGCCACAAGGCCAGATCCGTCGTCCCCGTCGCATCGCATTGCGGCGGTGTGACTGGCCGCATCCCGTTGAAAGGATCGACCTGCTGGCCATCGCGTTCGACCTGGAAATGCAGATGCCGCAATTCCGATCGCCCGGAACTGCCGATCCAGCCCAGTATCTGCCCGGCCGTGACGCGCGCGCCCCGGCGAACGGTCACGCTGCCCCGCGCCAGATGGCAATACTGGCTTGTCCAGCCATTCCCATGATCGAGGCGAACACCGTTGCCGCACTGCGCCGCCATGCGGAAATCATCGCGCACCCGCATGACGCTATCATCCATACCGTCGCGCGCGCCCAGCACAACCCCGTCCGCCGCCGCAATCACCGTGACAGGGGCGTCGGGGTTAATCGGGGCGATGTCGGTGCCTTTGTGAGCATTGTAGGTCCGCAAGCCACACATATGATCGCGGTAGGCATCCGACGGGTCATGGTCCATATAGGCGAAGAACCAGCAATCGCGTCCGATCTCGCATCCCGCCGGAAACTCGAACTTCGGGTCGGCACTGGGTCGCGTCGTCTCCTGCGCGTGGACGTGCCGCTCGCTCGCAAACAAACCGAGCAACAAGCCGGCCGATAGGGCATACACAAGTGAAAGATGAGACGGCATTCGGCGGGGCCCGGATGGTTGCCGGTCGATTTTGCGCGGCGTCCAGCCGCCCGTAAACCACAAACAAGCTCATTGGACCCGGCGTGGACCGCCGTTTAACCTACCAACACCTTTTTCTTTGCTCCGGAGAACCTTCATGCCCGACCGTTTTGGCCCTCGCGGGGTCTTCGCGATTCTGATCCCGCAGCAGAATTCGACCCAGCAGCCCGAGTATGACGCCATGCGTGTCGATGGCGTTTCCCATCAGATCTACCGGTTCGAACTCGTGAGCCAGGCAGACGTCGCCGGCGCCGTGCTCGATTCCATTCCCGGCGCGCACGGTTGTTGGCCGGACCTGATCATCGGCGGCAATTCCCTGGAAATGCGCACATGGTCGATCGCCCGACAGGCGCGATATCGCGAGGAATTCGCGGAGCGCGCCGGAGATGTGCCCTTCATCACCGCAACGGACGCGATGGAAGCCGCACTGCGCAAGGTCAACGCCAGGCGATTTGCCATGTGGGTACCGCTCTACGAGGAAACCCTGCAAAGCGCCCGGGGCTACTACGAGGAAATCGGATTCGAGATTCCCTATTCAGGCTGTCTGGGTGTCGAGCATCCCGTGAATTCCATCAACATCGAGCTGTCGGATGTCGAGGCGGCCTTCGCGAAGCTCGATCATGACGACGTCGACACGCTGGTCCACATCGGCGCGTCCATCGGGATTGGCGACATGGTCGATCACATGGAGCAGAAATTCGGAAAACCGTTCCTGTCGGTCAATCAGGCGACCTACTGGTATGCGCTGCGCACCCATGGGATCACCGATCCCGTTCCGGGACACGGCAGCCTGATGCTCGAACCGTCGATAACCTGAAGCGGGTCCGAACCTAGCCGAACATCGTGTTGGGCAGGATCAGCGCGATCTCGGGAAACAATACGAGAATCGCCACACCGAGCAGCATTGCGAACCAGAAGGGCCAAATTCCCCGGAAGATGGTGTTCAGCGGGACCCCGTCGGCGATGCCCTTCACCACGAATACATTCACGCCGACCGGCGGCGAGATCAGCCCCATCTCCAGCGCGATGACCATCATCACGCCGAACCAGATCATGTCGACCCCGAGCGGCTCGATGATCGGTTGAATCAGCGGAACGGTCAGCACCAGGATCGCGAAGCCCTCGAGAAAAGTGCCGAGCACGATGAACATGATCAGGAATGCGATCACGATCTCCATGCCCGTGAACCCCTGCTCGCCGACCCAGGTCGAGAGCGCGAAGGTGATGCCCGTGAAACCGACGAAGGTCTTGAACACGAACGCGCCGAACAGGATCATGAACAATGTGCCCGACGCACGCAGTGTCGAGTTGAAGACATCTTTCATGTTCGGCCAGGTCACGGCCCGGCGAATGACCGTGACCACGAAGGCGAGAGCCGCGCCGATGCCCGCGGCCTCGATCGCGGAAAAGACGCCGGTGTAAATGCCGCCGATGGTCATCACCACAATCCCGATGATCCAGCCCGCACCGGCTAGCGCGCGCAGCCGCGCCCCGATGGGCACGGCTTCGGCGGCCTGGGGCGCCTTGCCGGGATCGCGTTTCACGACGATCCAGATCGCGATGACGAACAATATTGTCAGCATCAGCCCCGGAAAGACCCCGGCGAGAAACAGGCGCCCGATGCTTTCCTCGGTCAGGATGGCGTAGATCACGAAGCCGGCGGACGGCGGAATGAGGATGCCGAGGGTTCCCCCCGCAGCGATTGCCCCGGTCGCCAGGCCATTGTCGTAATTGTAGCGCTGCATTTCGGGCAGCGAGACACGGCCCATGGTCAGCGCCGCCGCGAGCGATGACCCCGACAGGGCGGAGAACCCTGCGCAACCGACGACCGTCGCGGATGCAAGTCCACCCTTCATGTGGCCGAGCCAGGCGTTCGCGGCGCGATAGAGATCCCGGCTCATGCCGGACACCCCGGCCAGGTTCCCCATCAGGACAAACAGCGGGATGATGATGAGCGGAAAGTTCGCGGCCTCGGCGAATATCTCGCCGGCCAGGGTCGGGACGGCGGCCACCGGGCGGATCAGATAGATCCCGACCGTGCCGATCAGCATCATGGTCAGCCCGACCGGCATGCGAATGAACAACAGAATAAAGAGCGCGACAAACCCCAGTATCGCGACGGTTTCGCTCTCCATCAGTCCGCAGTCTCGTTCGGGTCTTCCCCGTGCCAGTGCGCAAAGCCAACCAGCAGCATGACCAGCAAATGCAGCGCATAGAAACACAGCGCCACACCGAGGAAATAGTAAAACCAGGTATGCTCGATGCTCAGGTTTTCAGTGATGCAGGCTTCCTCGAAACCGCAGGCCTTGGTCCAGAGGGCAAATGCCGCCAGCCCCGTGATACCCAGCGCCAGGATACGCATCACGGCATCCGTATAGCGGGTCGCCGAACGGCCGAAGAACTTGGTGATGATATCGACCGACACGTGCGAGTTGTTCCGCGCACCGTAGGCGACCGCACAACCGGCGAAGACGGCGAGCACCATGACCGAGACGTCATCGATGCCGAATATCGGATCGTTGAGCGCATAGCGCCAGAACACGGCCACAAGGATATTGACCATCAGCAAGCAGACACCGATGGCCCCTACAATGGCGAACAACCCGGCCACCCGGCCGAGTTGTTCGTCGGCCCATCGGAGCGCCTTGTGCTGCGGCTCGGGCACCTATCAGCTGCCCGAACCCGTCATCTTCGCAATCATCTGACCGATCGTGCTGTCACCCACCGGCTTGGAAGCCAGCTTGGCCATGACGTCATCGACCCGGGCCTGGAACTTCGCCTTCTCGGCATCCGACAATTCAATCAACTCATTGCCGTTCGCCTTGGCGGCCCCGATCCCGCGCGCCGATGCGGCGTCATACGCCTTGCCCGCGCCGAGCGAAAGCTCCGCGCTCGCGGCCGCGTCGACCCAGCCTTTTTCCTCGGCCGAAAGCTTGTTGTAGACGTCCTTATTCATCAGCAGGACGAAGGCCGAGCCCGACCCCGGAAACCAAGTCGTTACATAATTCGCCGGTTCGAACAGCTTGAAGGCGCCGATAGCCGAAGGATCGATCATGATCCCGTCGATCACGCCATTCGCCAGATTCTGGTTGATCACCGTCACCGGTTGGGCGACGGCGCTGGCGCCGAGAGCCTCGACGATCGGCACATCCGATTTGGACGTAACGCGGATTTTCATGCCCTTGAGGTCTTCGAGGGTGCGAACGGCCTTGTCCCTGGTGATCAGCACCGGTGGTGCATTCGCCCAGATAGCGATGACCTTGGCGTTGTATTCCTGCTCAAGTTCGCCACGCACACGCTGCATGGCCTCGGTGCAGGAAAGGGCGGAATCACAGACACCCGGAAGCCCCATCACGTTCGTCTTGGGAAACACATCGGCCGTATAGCCGGGCAATGTGAAGATGACATCGGCCACCCCCGAAAGCAGGATCGAGTACTGCTTCGGCGGCACCTTGTTCAGCGCGCCGCCTGGAAACTGCTTGATGGTCAGTTTGCCGCCCGACAGCTCGGCGAGCTTCTCACCGAACGGCGTCATGACACCGGCATTCATCGGGTGTTTCGGGCCCATGAAATAGGCCAGCGAAAGTTCATCGGCAGAGGCCGTAGTGCTTACGAATGCACCGGCCGCGGCAATGCCCGCCGCAAGGGCGACTGCTTTGAACGTTTTCATGAATTCCTCCCAGTTATGGCACCGTCGACATCGCGCCGACGGTGCAATATTACAACAACCAACCGACCAGTTGACCCTACCAATTATTGATGTAGCGAACTCGTGAGCGGTTCAGGCGAAAGGGGTCAGCTGCTTTTGCCGGTCATTTTGTCCATCATCTGGCCGACGGTGCTGTCGCCGACCTTTTGCTTCCGGATTTCGCCCATCACACCATCGATCCGCGCCTGGAAACGTGCTTTCTCGGCGTCGGAAAGCTCGATCAGCTCATTGCCGGCGTCCTGGGCGATTTTCAAGCCCCGGCCCGAGACCCGGTGATAGGCCTGCCCCGCGCCCAGCGAAAGCGCACTGCTGGCTGCCGCATCTACCCAGCCCTTTTCCTCATCTGTCAGGCCGTTATAGACATCCTTGTTCATCAACAACACGAAGGCCGCCCCGGAGCCGGGGAACCATGTCGTCACATAGTTTGCGGGCTCATGAAGCTTGAAGGACCCGATGGCTGAAGGATCGGTAATGATGCCGTCGATGACACCGTTGGCGAGGTTCTGGTTCACAACGGTGATCGGCTGCGCAATCGCCTGGGCACCGAGGGCTTCGACGACAGGAACACTCGCCTTGGCGACGACACGTAGCTTCAACCCCTGAAGGTCCTCAAGAGTCCGCACCGGTTTGTCCCTCGTGATCAGGACTGGCGGCGCATTGGACCACATGGCGATGACCTTGGCGTTGTATTCCCCCTCCAGCTCGCTGCGCACACGCTGCAGTGCCTCGGTACATGTGATCGCCGAATCACACACACCCGGCATGCTGACGACGTTGGTCTTCGGAAACACATCAGAGGTAAAGCCCGGCAGCGCGAAGACGACATCCGCGACACCCGACAGAAGGATCGAATACTGTTTCGGCGGCACCTTGTTCAGCGCACCACCGGGAAACTGCTTGATGGTGAGCTTGCCGCCCGAAAGTTCGGCGAGTTTGTCACCGAAGGGCGTCATGACACCCGCATTCATCGGGTGCTTGGGGCCCATGAAATAGGCCAGCGAAAGTTCGTCGGCGGAAGCCGTCGAGGTCGCGAAGGCGCCTGCCGCGGCAAGTCCTGCGGCAATGGCAACTGCTTTGAATTTGTACATCATTTCCTCCCGGTTCATGTCGCGGCCTGGCTCTGACGGCCACGGTTGCACGACTTGTCTTGTTGTTGACTGGTACCTTCATTCACCACAGCACCAATGCGCAAGGCCAAATCCGCACACGCAGGTTCACGCCGGGACGGCTTTTACCTGTCCTCGGGGACCTTCACCGTGTCGACCGATGCCAATAAGACCGGCGATCAGGCATCTTTGCGCAACGGCTTGTAGCTGGCGTCGATATAGTCGGTCATATGCTGGATGAATGTCTTCGGCTCGAACCGGGGCGGGTTGTCATCCGAAACACAGGTGTCGAGCGGGTCTGCGACGGCGTCGTCCGCCGGATTGTAGTGAAAAGTCAGCGCATAGCGGTCGCGCGTCGGGATGATGACCCGGTGCGGGATGGCGCGAAACACGCCGTTCGACCAGCGGTTCAGAAATTCACCGGTGTTCACGACGATCGCGCCGGGCACAATCGGTGCCTCGACCCAGCCGCCCGACGGGCGCTCGACCTCCAGCGCCGGGACAGCCGACATCGGCAATAACGCCATGAAATTATGGTCCGTGTGCGCGCCGATCGAATGCTGGCCTTCTTCGGCGGCGGCGGCCGGGTAGTGCGAATTCCGGTTGTAGTAGTGGGCATCCTCGAAGAACGGATCGAAATAGCCGGCCGGTTTGCCCAGCGCGAGCGCGTAGATCGGCAGCAGGTTCCGACCGAGCTTCTCCATCGCCGCATGATAGGCGAGCATCGTCTCGCGAAACCCCGGCAGGCCATCCGGCCACTGGTTGCGTCCGCTGAACCGGACCCCCGCCATGACCTTGGGGTCCTCCGCCGCGCGTTCGCGCATGAAACCCAGCCCCTCATTCGTGTCGGGCTTCTTGTTCGAGTCGGTGAGCGCCGTTTTCATCACGCTGGCATGGGGCGGGACGTATCCGATCTGGTGCTCGTTCACTCGCAGCTGGAGCTTCTCTTCCATCGATAGATCGAAGAATTTCTCAAGCTGAGCAAAACTCGAATCGATCAGGGACTGATCCACACCGTGATTTTCGATGTAGTAGAAACCGAGACGCCGCTGGATGTAGCGCACATCGGCGGCGGCCTGTTCCAGCGCACCCGCCTCTCCGGCCAACACGGGCCCGATATCGAGGAGCGAAACGCCCTCACGGTCTACGACCGATGTGATTTCGGAGGACGGTTTGGGAAGCGCCGCATCGATTTCGGTCATGTCATTCCTTTCCAACTGGCTTGATCTGGCGAATTCGGCTGCCCGAACCGGCACACCGCACAGGGCGTGCCGGCCCGGAATTCTTGCTGTGGGCCTGACAAACTGCTCGCCCAGTCAAACATAATGCCTGGGCTTATCGTCTGGCCTATTCGCGATCCCAATCGCGCGCGATCGGCTGATTCGCGGCGCGCAGGGAACCCATATAGGCCTTCAGAACCTCAGTCCCGGGGAGGCCCTGGCCATCGGCCCGTTCGGCCCAGGTCTTCGCCAGATTGGGAAGTGCGGCGGCCCATTTCTTGCGGTCTTCCTCGGACACTACCGTCACCTCGGTACCGTACTGGGTCTTGCAAATCTCAAGCCCCGCCTTGTTACCCTCAATCACGAGATCCATTATTTTCTCGCGCCAGGCGACGGCCCCTTTCGCCATGGCGTTCCGGACCTCGCTCGGCATGCTGTCCCAAGCGTCCTGATTCACCGTCAGGCTGTAGCCATTCACCGCGCCCATGCCGGCATCCAGGATGTAGGGAGCCGGCTCGCAAAGCTTGAACTTGGCTGCGGCATCCGCGTAGATGATCACGCCCTCGAACAGGCTGGTTTCCAATCCCAGGTAGAAATTCGGCAGCGCTCCGGGGACACCGGTCGCGCCGACTGACGTCACCCAGGGAAGGTTCACGCCCGCAGCGCCGATCTTCATGCCCTGCAGATCGGAAGACTGGGTGATCTTGCGTGACGTGAACAGAATATAGTTGTCGAGAACACTGGCGGGGCTGAGGCTGACCTGGTTGAACTTCGCCCATCCCTCGGCAAACTCGGGGAACGTCTTCTCGAGATTGACATACGCGTCCGCGACGACAGCCATATCCTTGGTCGAGAACGGCGTGACGAAGGGAAAGTTGTAGAGCGGGAGCTTGTCAGGCGTGAAAACGGTGCCCACGAGGCCAACTTCCCCGAGTCCCGCCGAAACGGCCTCCAGTTCCTCTCGCGGCTTGGAAACGGTACCGCTAAACGCCTCGTTCCAATCGATATCGTAGTTTCCCGTCTTTGCGAGCTCGGCCTTGACCGTTGGCTTGAAGGCCTCCAGGAAGCCCGCAACCCAGGAGAGACCGGTCGGATAACCCGAAAGAACGGTAAGTCTGAGCGTTTCGGCCGCCTGGACAGGGCTGCTGGCGGCCGCCGCGGTCAGGATCGCGATTCCGGCAACTGTCGCCAGGAGTTTGGATCGTATGGGTCTGTTGTTCATGCGTATTCTCCCCATTGACGTGTTGTTGAAGGCGGTGTCGTTCAGAATTTCAGTGTCGTTTCGATGTAGTCCCATTGTGAAAACCAGCGCTGCCATTCGCTTCGTGGCGGCTGGGGCACCTGCACCTCGAGCCAGCGCACGGGCTGGCCCGCCTTGGGAAAGAAGCCATGGCGGCTGCCGACGCCGGTCCAGGCATAGTCCCCGGCCTCGAGGCTGTAGCGTCGGCCGTCCATCTCGCATTCGACCGCACCTTCGAGGATGAAATACGCTTCCTCGAACGGGTGATCATGGTGGTTGCACATGCCGCCATCGGGAAAGTTGATGATGAACATGAAAAAATGCGTGGCCCCGAAATTGCCGTCCATCAGCATGCGCATCGAAAAACCGTAGAGATTGTCCGGGACCATCTCACTGGGCGGCGGCAACTGGCTGTTTGCATATTTCCCGATGCCGGTCGTACGGATATCGGCCAGGTCAGGCGCCGGCGCGTCTGTCGGCCACTCCGTCGGCCCGGAAAACCAGGTGTCGCGCCAGGTATCGGGGAGCTTCGGTTGGGGTGATTCCACCATGACCCAACGGGCCGCCGAATCGGTTGGGCTATGAAACGCGTGGGTGGTCCCGGTGGGAACCAACGCGTGATGCCCTTCTCCAAGACGATGCACCTGCCCGCCAATCATCAGGTCGAGCGTCCCCGACATCACAAACACACCCTTCTCGTAGGCGTGGAACATGGTGTCGCTTCTGGCGCCCGGGGCGAGTTCGAGAACGCCGAAATTTGTATGAACGGAGCCGGTCCTGCGGGTCACGAACGGCGCGTAGGTCAATCCCGGCGCCCGCGCGCCATAGATCGGATGGGGCAGCAAGTCACCGTCCGTGAAACGTCCGACATGGTGGAGTGCCGAGAGCGGGTCGGCGGCTTCATCGGGTCGGCGATCGGGATGCTGACTCATGATGCGCGTTCAGGCATCGGCCGGGGTCCAGCCATGTTTGTCCAGGCCATGATCCAGCGCGAATTGCATCGGCTTGTCTTCCAGCGTGACGTCCAGATTGTCGTTGAACCTGTTCATGAACCCGAAGAACGAGACCACCGTCACCATCTCGACAATCTGATTGTCGCTCCAATGCTTGCGGAGTTCCGCAAAATGCGCATCCGTGGCACCGGACGGTGTCATGGAGGCCACCTGCGCAAACGCCAGCGCGGCCCGCTCGCCTTCGCTGAACAGATCCGAGCGTTCATAGTCCCAGATCGCATCGACCTTCTCCATCGGCACACCAAAATCATAACCGTTGCTCAAGGTGTGGGCCGTGCAGTAGCGGCACCCCGCCGACAGGCTGGCCAGATGGGCGATCATCCATTTGAGCGGCAGGCCAATGGTGCCGTCTTCACACATGATGACGATGGCCAGGCGGCCGACATGACGGAGCACATCGGGGCAACGCGCCATGATCATGTTCGCGGTCGGCTTGAAACCCATCGCCTTTTCGACCGGCTCGAAAAACTCTGCGAACTCCGAGAGTTCTTCTTCGGGTAATGGTTCGATTCGCGACATGGCAGCTCATCCGTGGTGATTTCGCGAGACGGTTGCTCGACCGGCGAATTTTCATGCGGTCGCTGCAAACCGGCAAGCCGACAACGGTCATTTTTCCACTAAATGAAAAAACTATCTAGGCTTCGCTCGCCCTGTACTCGGCAATCATGCGCGCCACGACCTTCGTGCGGGCCAACGCCCGTTTCCGCCAGTTCGACGTGAAGGTGCCGGTCGGGCACACCACCCAGACCGCGAGATACGCGTCGCCGGCGATATTGATAATGGGCACGGCGATACCCGACATACCGGAGACGAGTTCCTCGTTCTCCACGGCATGTCCAGTGGCCAGCACTTCCGCCAGATCCTCGGCCAGTCGGGTGATGGACGTTACGGTGTTGGCGGTATGACGCGGCAATGTCTGGTGGACATACTGCGCGTCGAGATTGCCCGCGACCTGGTAGGCCAGCAGCACCTTTCCGATGGCACAGGCATGCGCGTCGACATAGGAATCGACGGCGTTCAAGGTACGGTTGCCGACTTTGGCGCCATCCAGACGATCGAGTATCTGAACCCGAATACCATCCCGGGCACCGATAAAGACGTCCGCTTCGAGATCTGCAGCAAGCCGGGCGAGCAAGGGTTTGGCGCGTGCGCTGGTGATCTGCATCGCCGGCCCCGTCGCGCCGATGCGGAACACTTCAAATCCGAGCGTGTAGCGGCGTGTCGACGAATTCTTGAATACAAACCGGCGCCCGACCAATACTTCCAGCAAGCGATATGTCGTACCGACGCTGAGTCCGACGCCTCTTGCGATATCCGTGATGCGCATCGGCTGCCGGTGAACATCCAGATATTCGAGGATGTCGAGCGCACGATCGACCGACCTGTTGGCATACTTCTGAGACATGGGCGTCTTCTGATCTCACGGACTTTTGCGGGCCTAAATCAGATTATACGCACCGGCAAGCCCGCAACCATATGGCGGGCCGAATGTTGGTTAAGCGGTATGACCATGGACGGGTCGCATCACAAATTGCATGGCCCCACGCGCTGTCGATCTGGCCCCGTACCGGTTCCCACGCTAGGGTTCAAACGAACGCAAACACGAAGGAATTCAGAGATGGCCGAGATCTTGGTGCCGTACGAGTATGACGGTCGGCAGTTCGAGGGCGCGGTGGTGTGGGACGATAGCGTCAACGACCCGCGCCCCATGATCTTCATGCAGCCCGACTGGTTCGGTGTGTGCCGGCATACTCTCGATATGGCCGCGGAAGCGGCGGGCAAGAACTACGTGATGCTGGTCGCCGATATGTACGGCGTGGGGTATGGCGAACGGGACAAGGACTTCGACGAACTCCTGGCCAGCGCCCAGGGCGCGCGCCGCGACCTGCCGCTCGTCCGTGACGGCGGTACGTCGGCGCTGAAGGCGCTGCTCGCGGTCGCGCGTGAACAGGCGCCTGTCGCCGATGGCCCGCTCGGCGCGATCGGTTTTTGCATGGGTGGCGGGATCGTCCTCGAACAAGCCCGTGCCGGGGCGGATTTCGCGGGCACGGTGATCTTCCATGTGACGCTGCCCAATCCGGTCGACGAATCTGCCACACCCGACTTCAGGGGCCGTGTGCTCGCGATCCACGGCCGCGCCGACCCGGTGACGCCGAAGGACATGATGGATGCCCTCGAAACCGAACTCACAACCGCTGAAGTGGATTGGCAGACCATGACCTTCGGCAACGCGACCCATGCGTTTTGCGTGCGCGGTGAGAGCAATCCCCCAATGACCCGGTTCGATGAAGAACTGTGCGGAAAATCCTATCGGATGATGCACGAATTCTTCGCGGAAACGCTCTAGCACCCGTCACCATGTCCACAACCGTTCCGACAGAAATGACGCCGCGCGCGCGGCTGACGGCAATCGGCATCATGTGCCTGGCGTCGCTGTGCTTCATCGCCATGCACGGCTTCATCAAGACGGTGCGCGGCGATGTCCCGATCGGGATGATCATCTGGTCGCAATATACAATACAGGCCGTGCTGTTGACGACACTTCTGGCACCACGCCTGTCGCGTGTCGTGTCGACCCAGCTTCTCGGCCTGCAGGTATTGCGCGCGCTGGCGCTGATGGCGGCGGTCAGCGGAATGTTCATCGCGGTCGGCCTGATGCCCCTGGCGGACGCCATCACCATTGGCTTTGTCGCGCCGCTGATGATCACCGCCGCGGCGTCATGGCTCCTGAAGGAACACGTCACGCGCGGGCAGTGGCTGGCCATTCTGATCGGGTTCGGCGGTGTGCTCATCGTCATCCGGCCCGGCAGCAGCATCTTCGACGCCGCCTCGCTCGTGCCGCTGGGCGCGGCGATCTGCGTGGCGCTCTATCAGACCCTGACCCGGCCGATCAGCCAGGCCGTGGCACCGGTCTCGATGCTCTATACCGCAACCATTGTCGGTCTGGTCGTATCGACGCTGGCGCTCCCGCTATTCTGGGAAACGCCGGACCTCCGGCAAATCGGCTATCTCGGCGCCGCGGCCTGCCTGGGAGCGGCGGCGCATTTCCTGCTGATCCGCGCCTACCATGCCGCGCCGGCGTCACTGGTCGCACCCTTCTCGTACAGCGAGATCGTCTGGGCGTCGGCAATCGGCTTCGCCGCTTTCGGCGATGTGCCTGATGGCGCGACGCTCATCGGTGCCGCTGTCCTGATCGCGAGCGGTCTGTATTTGCTGCGCGGCCCACGGACCCAGGCCGCCCGACAATTGTAATCGTCGATAACCCTTGCATCGCACGAGGCGTCCAAGCATGACAGTGCACGTCTTTCACCTGTCCCGACGGCACTCGCGCAACTGGATCATCCCATGAAGAAAATCGGCTTCCTGTCATTCGGACACTGGTCTGCCGGACAAGGCTCGCAAGTGCGCTCCGGATCAGATGCGCTGCTCCAGTCCATCGACCTCGCCGTTGCGGCCGAAGAGCTCGGCGCGGACGGCGCCTACTTTCGGGTGCATCACTTCGCCCGTCAGCTGGCCTCGCCTTTCCCCCTGCTGGCCGCCGCCGGGGCGAAGACCAGCCGCATCGAGCTCGGGACCGGCGTCATCGATATGCGCTACGAGAACCCGCTGTACATGGTGGAGGATGCCGGCGCGGCCGATCTGATCGCCGACGGGCGGCTTCAGCTCGGCATCAGCCGCGGCTCGGGCGAACAGGTGAACGATGGTTGGCGTTATTTCGGCTACCAGCCCGCCGAGGGCGAAGACCATGCCGACATGGCCCGGCGACACACCGCCGCCTTCCTCGAAGTTTTGAAGGGCGAGGGTTTCGCGGAACCCAACCCGCAGCCGATGTTCCCCAATCCCCCCGGCATGCTTCGGGTCGAGCCCCACGCCGAAGGCCTGCGGGACAGGATCTGGTGGGGCGCGGCGTCGAACGCGACCGCCGTGTGGGCCGCCAAGATGGGCATGAACCTGCAGAGCTCGACCCTCAAGACCGACGAGACCGGCGAGGCCTTCCACGTGCAGCAGGCCGAACAGATCCGGGCCTACCGTGCCGCCTGGAAGGAAGCCGGCCACAGCCGGGAACCGCGCACGTCGGTCAGCCGCAGTATCTTTGCGCTGATGAACGACATGGACAGAGCCTATTTCGGGCGGTCCGGCGAGAGCGAGGACCATGTCGGGTTCCTCGACCCCAATACCCGGTCCATCTTCGGGCGCAGCTACGCTGCCGAACCGGAAGTCCTGATCGAACAGCTCGCGAAGGACGAGGCGATAGCCGAGGCCGACACGCTTCTCTTGACCGTGCCGAACCAGCTGGGCGTGGAGTACAACGCCCATGTGATCGAATCGATCCTGACCCACATCGCGCCGGCGCTCGGCTGGAGATAACAGAAGCCCGGCCTACCCTGCCTCGGCGGCGGCCTGCGCGGCCTTGCGCTGCTCGATCTCGGCAACCTCGGCGGCGGTCTTGCCCCACAGCGGCGGGTCTTCGAGATAGGCCTCTTCCCCCGGCGTATTCACCCGCCCCAGAAACTCGTTGCGGTGCGGAAAGCGCCCGAACTTGCGTATCGCTTCGCGATGGGCCAGCGCGGCCTCGTAGGAGCGTTCCTCTCCGAGCGGTTCGTAGAGCGCGCAGGCGCGGTCCTGATCGGCCAGATTTTCGCTGTGTTCGAACGGCAGATAGAGGAACATCTTGTGCCAGTTGGCCATCCCCCGGTCATGCCCGAGATCGAGTGCCATCCGTGCAACCTCGCGCGCCTTCGCGTCGGTCGCGAAGGCACGGGGTGTGGCGCGATAGATATTGCGGGGCACCTGATCGAGGATCACGGCGAGCGCGAGACAATCGGCGGGGTTCTCGACGAAATGATCGAACGCGCCGCCACCCGCGCGCTCATGAACCTCGCGATAGCGCGCGGCAAGCTCGGCATCGAACTCGAGCGTGGAGCGAAACCAGATATCGCGCTTCTCCATATCCCTGGTGAGGTCGGTGTCGCCAAACCAGAATGTCAAAACATCTATGCTCAGAGAATCCATATCAAACCACCACGCCACATAATATCCTGGAGCATATTATATCAGCGCGCCGCGCAGTGAATTCCCGGCACGACGTTTTCACCAAGGAAGCAATATTTCATGCCAGATCGGTTCGGCCCACGCGGCACTTTCGCGCTCTTTATCCCCCTGCAGAACGCCAACATGCAACCCGAATATGAAATGCTGCGGCCCGAGGGGATCAACAACCAGATCTACCGCTTCACGCTCGAGGTGCCCGACAAGGTGCCGGACGCCATCTTGCGCGTCGTCGAGGGCGGGCTCGGCTGCTGGCCGGACCAGGTGATCATCGGCAACAATGTCGAGATGCGGGTCTGGACTCCGGACCAGCATGCGGAGTATCGCGGCAAGCTGCAGGAAGCGATCGGCGACATCCCCCTCGTGACCGCGACCGACGCCGCCGTGGCCGCCCTGAAGACCATGGGTGCGAAGCGCATTGCCGCGCTGTCACCCATGTCCGACGTCTATTCAAAGAGCGTGCAGAACTACTACGAGACCATGGGTTTCGAGGTGCCCTATCACGCCGGTCTCCAGGTCAAGAAACCGGAAGACATCATCAAGGTCACCCTGGAAGACGCGCTCGCGGGCTTCCGAAGTCTCGACCATGACGATGTCGATACCTTCCTGCATGTGGGCGCGGCATTGGGCATCGTCGATATGGTCGAGGAACTGGAAAAGGAACTCGGTCGGCCCGTCGTTTCAACCAACATCGCGACCTATTGGTACGCGCTTCGCCGCCACGGCATCACCGATCCCCTGGAAGGCTTCGGCCAGTTGGCCATGAAACCCGCGATCGGTGATTAAACCAACGCACGAAGTGTTACCCGATATCGATGACGAGGTTGCCGAGATGGCTGGACGCTTCCACCATTTCGTGCGCCTCGACGATCTCGTCGAGTGAAAATCGCCTGGCGATCGTGGTCTTGAGGGTGCCGTCCGCCAACATCTTGTTGAGTGCCGCCACCCCCTCGTCGCGCTCTTCATCGTTGATCGTGTAGATGATGAACCAGTTGAGTGACGCCCATCGCACGATGAAATCATGGGCGGGAACCGACGCCATATCGTCGTCGGTGCTGTAAATGACCGCCTTCCCGCGGGGCGCGAGAATCTGGCCGTACATCGGGCCATTCGCCGAGAGGTTCGTGTCGACAATACGGTCGGCACCCTTGCCGTCTGTCAGCGCCTGAATGCGCGCCGGTACATCTTCAGTCCGGTAGTTCACCGCCTCGTCCGCGCCGGCATCAAGCGCATACGCGGCTTTCTCGTCCGAGCTGATGGTCGTGATCACACGCGCGCCATTGGCCTTGGCGACCTGGATGGCATGGTGACCCACCGCACCGGCACCGCCCTGCACGAGAACCGTCAACCCATCGACAGCGCCATTGAACATGACGGCCCGGTGGGCGGTGAGGAAGGGAATGCCGAAGCATGCCGCCTCGGCCATATCCACACCATCCGGCAGGTCGATGACGTACTTCGATTCCATGCAGATATATTCAGCTGCCGTCCCGAACGGACGCATCCAGTTGCCGTTCATCAGCCAGACGCGATTGCCCACGCGGCTGGCGTCCACACCGTCCCCCACAACGTCGATCACCCCTGCTCCATCGCTGTGCGGGATAATCAACGGGAAGGGTATGCCGCCGCCCCGGCCCCGCCACCGCGCCTTGTAGTCCGACGGGTTCACGCCCGACGTCTCCAGCTTCACGCGGACCTCTCCCGGACCCGGTTCCGGCGTGGGCTGCTCACCCACCTGCATGACATCTTTGGCGTGTCCGAGCTTGTCGTAGAATGCAGCGCGCATGAAATTCTCTCTTGGGTTTTATGTTGTGGTCCGAAGGCAGGTCGTCCAGATCTCGTGCGCAGCTATTCCGGCGCGGGACCAAATTCTTCAATGGTGCGCAGAGAAGCTTCAGTGAATTCAGCTTCGGGGAATTCGCCGCCGATGACAAACTGCATCAGCGCCTCTTCCTCGCCCTCGGGCGCCTCGAGGCAGGAGAACCGTCGAACGACGCCCGGCGGGAACGACACAACATCACAAGGCCCGACATCGACATACTCGTAGTCGTCACCCTCGTTCCAATGGCAGCGCCATTTTCCGGTGATCGGCATAAATGTCTCGTTGGTGTCATGGTTGTGATTCAGGGGCCCCTTGCCCGGCTTGCACTTCACGAAACCCAAATTGAACCCCTCGAAGATGTCGATGGCAGACGCCTGCGCCTGATCTTCACCCACAGGGGAGAAGGCGCGGTTGTCTTCCTCCGGCGGGCGGAACCCGATCACATTCATCAGCTCCTTCTCGCTCTGCGGCAGGTGACTGTCCGGCAGACCCGTCTTTGAACCGTTCAAGTCCTTGAAGAAGGCCACGCGTTTCATCATTTCGTCGCGGGTCCAAACCCGTTTCTCTGGCATCATGAGATGTGCTCCCTATCGTGTGGAGATTGTCATCCAGTCCGTCGCAGCGGTTAGCCCGACGGACAATCGGCAGAACGATAGAGGCGGCCAAACAATCCAACAATTATATAATTATCATTATATCCATCGAATAATTAGATGGATTGAGGCCGACGCTTGTCAGTCCGGCAATACCGCCGTCGGCCAGTCACCCGCGCTCACCATGTCAGCCGTTTCCTCGTGAAACATGGCAACCAGGCGATGGGTTGCCTCAGATACCGGCCGGCCCCGGCCTGTAGCGATCAACCAGGAAAGGGTAAGTCCCTCTATACGCGCTGCCGACAAAGTTCCTGCCGCAACCCTTTCACCCACGGCACTGTAGGGCATCACCGCATAGCCGAGACCAAGCTCGATGAGATGAGATATCAGGCCGACTGTGGTTGCCTCGATGACGGGGTTGGCCCGCACACCTTTCTCCCGCATGGCCTTCACCATGATCTTTCGAAGACTGTTGGGGTGTGGTGTCACGATCTGCGGCAATTCGGCCAATGCTTCGACCTGAACCACATCCGCGGCGCAAATCTCGGCGCCGGCGGGTCCCACGAGCATTAAAAAGTCAGTAACCAGCGGCGCGACGTGCAAGTCGCCGACCGGCTCGGCCGTTGAAAACAGGGCCACATCAGCGTCCCCGGCAACCAGGCGTTCACGCGAATCATTCGTGGTCCCCTCATCGATCCGCAGATACACCTTGGGATACTCACGCCGATAGCGGCGCAGAACCCGCTCCCCCACCATGAAGATCATCGAGGGAGGTACGGCGAGGCGGACTTCGCCCGAGGGCTCTGCCGAGCGAGTGGCGATATCATGTCTGGTCGTCTCGACTTCGCCCAGAATGATCTTTGCCCTGGCACGCAACACCGCGCCCGTATCGGTCAGTTCCACCCCTCGCCCGTGCCGGTCGAACAATGTTGTCTGCAGTTCTTCCTCAAGCAAGCGTATCTGGCGACTGAGGGCGGACTGGGAAATTCGTACAGCGTCGGCGGCCCGGCTGAAGCTGCGTGCATCCGCAATCGCCATGAAATATTCGAGTTGCTTGATATCCAAGGGGCACCCCTGTTCCGCCATGGTTTCTTCATCGAATTACTAGATGATATACACCGGAACCATACCCTTTTTAGATGCCAAACGGACGTTATGCTTGCAACGCCTTCGGCAGTGCGCCCGCACCCGCGAACACGGCGTCCCCGCCGAGAGATTCTTCGATACGCAGGGCCTCGTTCCACTTGGCCAGGCGCTCGGACCGCGCGATGGAACCCACCTTCAGCTGGCCGGTGTTCCAGCCCGTCGCCAGATGGACGATCATTGTGTCTTCGGTCTCGCCCGATCGCGCGGAGACGACCATCCCCCAGCCGGCCTCTTTGGCGGCCTCCATCGAACGGCGCGTGCGCGTGATCGTGCCCGCCTGGTTGGGTTTCAGTAGAACCGCGTTGCATTCCTTGTTTTCAATCGCGGACTTCACCTGTTCCGGGTCGGTCACCAGGAAATCATCGCCGATAATCTGAACCCGGTCGCCTACGGCCTCCGTGAACGCGCGCATGCCTTCGGGGTCATCCTCGCCGACCGGATCCTCGATCGAGAGGATCGGATAGCGATTGACCCATTCACAGAGCGTGTCGACCCACTCACCGGTATCGAACTCCCGGTCCTCGAGCGCCAGACGGTAGATGCCGTTCTCGCCGAACTCGGACGCGGCGATATCGAGCGAGATCATCACCTCGCCGTTCTTGTAGCCCGCCGCCTCGATCGCCTGTGTCAGCCGGTCGAGCGCCTCTTCGTTGGTCGCGAAGTTCGGCCACCAACCGCCCTCGTCGCACACCCCGGACAAGGCGCCGCGTTCTTCCATTAGCGTGCCGGCCGCAAGGTAGACCTCGGCCGTCATCACCATGGCCTCGTCGAAGGACTTCGCGCCAACCGGCATGATCAGGAAATCCTGAATATCGACCCGGCGCCCGGCATGGGCGCCGCCGCCGAATATCTGTATCTCCGGTAATGGCATACGCACCGCAGTGTCACCGGCCAGATAGCGCCAGAGCGGCAATTCACGCGCGTTCGCGGCCGCCGAAAGTGCGGCCATCGATGTGGCGATGGAGGCGTTGCCACCGAGCAACGCGAAGTTCTCGGTGCCATCGAGTTTTGTCAGCGTGTCGTCGATATTTTCCTGGTCGGCAGCATCGAGCCCGACCAACGCATCGGCAATGACGGTGTTGACGTTCCCCACCGCCTTCGAAACATCGAACCCACCGAGCAAGTCACCCCCGTCGCGCAGGTCGATCGCCTCGAACCGGCCACGTGATGCGCCAGCCGGGGCCATGCCGCGTCCGGTCTTGCCATCGGCCAGCGTGATATCGACTTCCACGGTCGGGCGACCACGTGAATCCCAGATACGGCGACCGTGGACGGCTTTGATTTCGGAGTTCATGGCAACCATGGACGCTCTCTGGATTAGGCGTTGAAGATCTGCAGAATCTCTCCGGGGAAAGGATCGCGCAACAGGCCGTAAACGCCTACGGGAGAGAGGGAAAGGTCAGATCGGATTCGGGGGCTGTCATACCATCCGCGGTTCCCTGGACGACGAAAAATCAAGGGAAGCAGGATTTAGTCATTCCCTTCGAGAGTTGTATAACCACGCATGCAACTTACCGCTTCGGCGAAATAGAGTCCGCCAAGACCAGCCGCTTCAGGCACCGTTGGCGCACCTCCAATGCCACAACCGAATTCCAAACTGGAACAAACCTTGACGCCTTCACAGTCCGATATCGATCGCCCGTTGGGCACCGACGCGCAGATATTGTGGCGCATCATACGGCTGTGCCTGCGCTATCGCGGCCGCGTCGCCATCGCCGTCGGCGCAACCGTGATCGCCGCGTTGTTCCAACTTACCGTACCACCGCTTCTCGGTAGTGCGGTTGACGACGCGCTGGGCCTGCTCGACACCGAAAACGCCACGGCGGCGGCGGCCCGCGCCGCATTGTTCCAGACCGCAGCGCTGCTGCTCGGGGTCTCGATTCTGCGCGGCCTGTTCACCCTGATGCACAATTACATGGGCGAAGCCGTTGGCCACAGGATGGCCTACGACCTCCGGCTTGCCTTCTACGACAAGCTGCAAAGTCTGAGTTTCTCGTTCCACGACAGGGTTCACACCGGAGAATTGATCACCCGCGGAATGCTCGACCTGGAAGGCGTGCGGATGTTCGTGAGCACCGGTCTGGTGCGCCTCGTGCTGTTGTGCATTCTGATAGGCGGCGGCACTTACCTGCTGCTCTCGGCCGACCTGCTTCTCGGCGCGATGAGCCTCAGTTTCGTGCCGTTCGTGGCCTGGCAGTCCGCCGTCGCGCGACTCAAACTTCGGTCCCTGTGGCTGGCCTTGCAGGCGCGCATGGGGATCATCGGCCGAATCATGGACGAGAACCTCACGGGTATCCGGGTGGTGCGGGCCTTCGGTGCCGAGACCTATGAGCTCGCCAAGTACGGGGAAGCGGCGGACACGGCGATGGCGCTCGCCGAACGGCGCATCAAGACCCGCGTGGCGTCGACCACAATCATGACCTTCGCCTACTTCATCGCCATGGGCCTTGTTCTGTGGGTGGGCGGAACGCAGGTACTTGACGGCCGTTTGACCGTGGGTGAACTCACCGAATTCCTCACTTTCATGACGATTCTTCAATTGCCGGTCCGCCAACTGGGCCTGCTGGTGAACTCGTTCGCCCGGGCCTCGACAACCGGTCGCCGGCTTTTTGCGGTCCTCGACCTGGAGCCGACGATCGCCGACCGGCCCGGCGCGAAGCCGCTGAAAATCAAGGATTCCGTGGTCCGCTACGAGAATGTGTCGTTCGGCTATGACGGCGATGATGTCCCCCCCACACTCCACGACGTCTCGTTCGAGGTCCGCCGCGGTCAATCCCTCGGCATCGTTGGGCCGCCGGGCAGCGGAAAATCGACGATCGCCCAACTGCTGACCCGCTTCTACGATGTCACGGACGGCCGCATTACGCTGGATGGGCAGGATGTGCGCGATGTCACCCTGGAATCGCTCCGCCGCCAGGTGTTGACGGTCCCCCAGGACCCATTCCTGTTCACGACATCGCTGGAGAACAACATCGCCTATGGCGACCCCTGGGCGGAAGACGAGGCCATCACCAATGCGGCCGCGTTGGCGCAGATCGATACGTTCATCGGCAGCCTTCCGGAAGGCTACGGCACCCTGGTCGGCGAGCGCGGTGTCTCCCTGTCGGGAGGGCAAAAGCAGCGTATCGCCATTGCGCGCACCGCCATGCTCGAACCGGCGGTGCTGATCCTCGACGATTCGACGGCGGCGATCGACGCCGGCACCGAGCAGCAGATCCGCGAACTCCTGAAAGCGCCGATGCAATCCTGCGCAACGATTTTCATTTCCCACCGCCTGAGAACCCTGCTCCATGCCGACGAGATCATATTCCTCGAGGCAGGTCGGATCATCGAGCGGGGTACGCACGATAGCCTGGTGGCCCTGGATGGCCGCTACGCCGAACTCCATGCACTGCAAAACCGGCTCGACGACGAGCTGACCAATACCCCCACCGGCTTACAGGGGGCGACGCAATGACCGCGACGACCGACGGCCCCCAGGGCACCCCGGGTACCCGACAGCCGCCGGAGCGCGGCCGGCCACCACGCGCTTATGTTGGCTCGCAGATCAGTCTCGACGAGGAGATGTTCGGTGCGCTGTTCGATGGCGGCGTGGTGCGCCGGTTCATGACCTATGTGCGCCCTTACCGCAAACAGCTCTGGCTCGCGATTGCCGCCGTCCTCGTCGTCACCGCGGCGCAACTGGCCATACCGCTGATTATTCGGTTCGGCATCGACGATGTGCTTTTGGCCGACGACGGCGACACCGCGGGCCTGTTTCTGGTGGTCACGGTTTTCGCCGCCGTCATCACGGTAAATTATGGCGCCAGCTGGCTGCAGGACCGTTTGATCGGGATCACCGGCGAGCATGTCATCTTCGATTTGCGCCGGGCCATGTACGCCCATCTCCAGAATGTATCGCTGTCGTTCATGGACAAGACCGAAACCGGTCGCATGATGTCGCGTCTCACCGGCGATGTGAATTCACTGCAGGAGTTTCTCGACAACTCGGTTACCGCATTCGGCGATCTGGTCCTGCTGGTCGGCATCATCGTGATCATGCTGACGTTGGATTTCGGACTGGGCATCCTCACCCTGTCGGTCGTGCCCACCCTGTTCCTTGTTCGGATCGTCTGGCTGCCCCGCGCGCGGGTGGCATTCCGCCGCGCGCGCGAAACCAGCTCCACCGCCAACGGCGCCCTGGCCGAAGGGATCCGTGCCGTGCGGACCGTCCAGAGCATGCGGCGCGAGGCGGTCAATTTCGATCTCTACGACGAGAAGGTTCAGGACAATCTCGATGCCCACCTGAAGTCCGCCAAGATGGCCCAGGTCATGGTACCGATCGTCGACACCCTGACCGGTGCCGCGATGGGGGTCGTGATCGTGGTGGGGGGGCTCCAGGTTCTCGACAGCACGCTCGATGTCGGCGTCATGGTCGCCTTCCTGTTTTATGTGCAGCGATTCTTCGACCCGATCCGGTCGCTCACCATGCAGTATTCCGTGATGCAGCGTGCCATGGCGTCGGGCAAACGGATCTTCGAAGTCCTCGACGTGCCGCTCGCCATCGACGACGGCCCCAACGCCACCCACCCGGATGCCATCGAGGGATCGGTCGAGTTTCGCGACGTGACGTTCAGCTATGTCGAGAACCAGCCGGTATTGCGGAACGTGAGTTTTGCTGTCAGCCCGGGCGAGACTGTGGCCCTGGTCGGCCCGACGGGCTCGGGCAAGACCAGTATTACGTCACTACTGCACCGGTTCTACGAGGTGAACGAGGGCGCGGTGCTGATTGACGGTCACGATGTGCGCGACTACGCCAAGGCGGCATTGGGCAGACACATCGCCATGGTCTTGCAGGACCCATTCCTGTTCACCGGATCCATATTCGAGAATATCCGCTACCGGACCGTCAACGCGACTCGCGAGGCTGTCGAAAATGCCGCGCGCGCGGTGGGCGCTCATGATTTCATCACGCGGCTGGGCAACGGCTACGACACCATGCTCGAGGAACAGGGCCGCAGCCTGTCATTGGGCCAACGTCAGTTGCTCAGCTTCGCCCGCGCCCTGGTCGCCGACGCCAGGATTCTGATACTCGACGAAGCGACCGCGAATATCGACAGCCATACCGAGCGCCAGATCCAGACGGCCCTCAAACGTCTGCTCGAGGGCCGCACCGGCATCGTCATCGCCCACCGGCTCGCCACCGTGCGCGGTGCTGACCGGATTGTCGTCCTGCAGGACGGCCGCGTCGTCGAAACCGGACCCCATTCAGAACTGGTCGCCCAGGACGGCCTCTACGCGCGTCTTTACAACCTCAATTACGCCTCGTTCGACGATGTGCCGGAAGAACAGTTTCCGGAATAGGGCGTCGCGGCAGAAGCCACTAGATCGCCAGGTCAAACAGGTTGTAGTTACGGATCACCTGATCACGCGCTTCACCGCCAAAGCGAAACTGGTCCTCCCGTCCGACAAAGGGCTGGTACCGGAAGGGCCGTTCTTCCGGAAACCGCTGACGGCGCGCGTCGATGGCGACTTGCACAACTGCAGAGCGCCGTTCGATCCGCGTCTCGTCCATCGGCTCCGTCTGGCCTTCCATGACGAGCGCCGGCATCTGGCCGAGTACGGAGCCGCGTCGATGGAAGCCAAAAGTGATCGACATACGCATGTCGGGTGAGGAATTCGCGAAAGAGCCGTGCAGCGCCTGCCGGTTAACGATGGTTACGTCGCCCGCATCGCAGACCAGAGGAATGGCATCCGGAAACTGATCACTACCGCCATTTTCCGCCTCCATGCGCTTGATATCGGCTTTGCCGTTTTTGTGTGAACCCGGCACGACCCACAGCGCGTTGGCCGACGTGGTGGGGAAAAGCTGGACCTGATAGTTGAAGCCGTGAATGTCCTCGTCCCAGTCGGGACTATCCCAATGAGTAACCCCGTCCTGATGCCAGGACACGGAAGGGCCAAGCCCTGGCTGCTTGACGAAGATCACGTCATTGAACGGAACGAAATCCTCCCCGTTCACGGCCTCCGCGACAGCCAGCAAATCCGGGTTGCCATAAATCCGCAGCGCCGCCGGGATCGCCTGGCACATGCCATACATGCGCAAGACCACTTCCGCCGGCGCTTCCGCATCGGCCAATGGCTCGTTCATACGGGTGGGGTGCCTGCCACCCAGATCGCTGGTGCCGCCATGGGGATCCGACAGAGGCTTGGTCATAAAGTAGGCCGACCGGCCGAGATCCTAGCCGAAGGCGGGGCGGCCCCTGGCATCGACATCCGCGCCGCTTCGCACCGGTGCGCGCTCCAGCATGTCCATGCAGCCGTCGCGAAGTTCCGACAACTCTTCCGGGCCGACCACCCCCTCGAAGATATAGTAGCCATGCCGGTGATAGGCCGAGATGATAGCCGGATGCACCTTGCCGTCTTCGCCAAAGCGCAACGGGCCCTTGTTGCCGATTTCGGCGGCCAGGCGTCTGCCTTCTTCCTGATAGGACCGCATGCTGTCCGCATGTTCAGCCCGGCTGAGGCGTTTGCTCACGGGCCCTCCGGCAACTTCGTTCATATCGGTTCTCCGGCACGATCGCGGTCTGGGTCGCCAGATATCTGAAGACGAAGCCGACGACCAACAGATTATGAATATTGTTAAGGACGGTGCCCGTCCAATGCAAACCAGTCACCGATTCTGCCGCTGGCGCATACTCATGCGGTCGGTGCTGCCGCCATGGTCGCGGGTTCGAATATCGAAATCAGAGAAAATGGCCGAGGGAGAGGGACTTGATCGTTAACAGGCTTTCCGTCCGTTGTCGTAAAGCTGTAAAAAACAGGAGTTTTAATTGGCTCTGAGGCGGCGCCGGAGTGGCGCTTTTGGATTAGGTGACCGGCCCCCATGTTCTGTGCGATTGCAGACCCTGGACGTCGCAAAATGACGGCGTAAACCGGTCCTGGAATCAGACTGCATTCTGGATAATCTCAGGTGATGAGTTGAAGTATCGTAAGCGCTATTGCGCTCGCTGAGACGAGAGAGGCCTATCCGGCCTCAAGCCGTTTTGCTCTTCCCACTGCCCTTCCGCCCCATCTTGAAACCAGCAGTGCGCCTAGCGCTCGCTGAAACCCTGATCAACCGAGGCGTAGAGAGGCTTGAGAAGATACTGCAACACGGTTCGGCTTCCGGTTTGCACATCAACCTCAACGGTCATGCCTGGAAGAATAAGGTTCTGCGTCTCGGACTCACCCACATGCAGTTTGTTCAGACGGATTCTGGCCTTGTAGTAGAGTGAGCCGTCATCATTCTCAAATGTAGAAGGTGATATCCGATCGAGTATTCCGTCAATTTCCCCGTGCCGGTAAAAGTCATAGGCGCTGACTTTGACGGATGCCACCTGACCTTGACGCAACTGGCCTACATCCTCTGGCGCAATCTGCACTTCAACGATCAGTTCCTCCTCCAGAGGTACGATCTCGGCAACGAGACTCCCCGGCGGGATGATCCCACCAATCGTGTTGGGGACTACACTCTTTACGATTCCGCGCACCGGTGCACGGATTTCCAAACGGGAAACTGCGCCCTCCGACTTGGAAGCTTGCCGCTCAAGGCGTGCAATCTCGGCTGACACTTCGCCCATTTCGGCAAGAGCCGCACTTTCGAGAGAAGAAGCGAGCTGAACCAGCTTCCCCCTTGCCTCAGCAATCGCCTGTTGCACCCGAATGGTTTCGGAGGTGTTCTTGCGTGCCTGTCCCTGCAACGTCACTTGCTGCTGCAATGTACCAAGATACACCACACGGGAAATCAAACCCTTGTCCAGCAACGTCTTACGCATTTCCGTAACCTGAGTGACAATACCGAGCTCATCGGCAATCGTTGCCTTCTCCCCCTGCAGGGATAACAGCTCTGATTGCCGCTGCTCGATCGCATGTATCAGCACCTGCAGCTCGTTCTCACGGTTGCGCACTTGAAACTCGTATATCTGATTCTGGTCGGCGATAAGCCCGGCAAACACCGGGTCGGGAACCACAGATGTGAACGCGGGCAGGCGTCCTTCAGCGAATGCTCGCAGACGTTCAGCGCGCAGCTTCAAGGCCGCGATTCGGGTTGTTTTCTCTTCATGGTCGGCCGTCGCGCTTATCGGATCGAGAACCACGAGTACGTTTCCCGGCTCAACTATCTCACCCTCTTTGGCCGGGATCGCCGATACGATTCCACCCTCAAGATGTTGAACCGCAAGCACCGAGCCATTCGGAACCACTTGACCGACAGCGCTGACCCTTTCGGCAAGCGGCGAGGCATAGGCCCAACCAAGAAAAGCAAAAAGTGAAACTGCCACAAGGACGACAGCGGACCTCAAAGCTTGGGGTGGCCCCACCTCTTCGAGGAGCAACGACTGCGAAAGATATCGCGTCTGCTTGCTCCAGCGGCGGTGCTTGCGCTGGGTAAAGCGAACCTGGGTGGCTGACGTACTCATGCTGCATCCACCGCGCGTGAGTTCAGTACTTTCTCAGGCGGACCTGCGCTGGCAACCTTGCCGCCCTTCATCACAATGATCTGATCGGCAATTCGAATGTGGCTGGGTCGATGCGTCACGATGACGACGGTCGATTTCCCGCGGAGGTCCCTGATAGCCTTCATGAAAGCCCTGTCACCCTCTTCATCAAGACCTTGAGTGGCCTCGTCGAAAATGACGATAGGGGAACGACGTAAATATATCCTTGCGAGTGCCAACTTCTGTTTGAAACCGGCAGACAGCTTGCACAACACATCCTCGGTCAGACGTGTATCGAAGGCCTCTGGCAACGCAAGGATCTCTTCAAGAACACTCGCCTCCCTGGCGGCGGCGAAAATTTCCTCATCCAGAGCCGTTGGCTCCGCGAGCCGCAAATTTTGAGAAATTGTTCCGTAGAAGAGGTGAGTGGGATGAGACACAACCCCGATCGATTGCCGTAAATAGACCGGGTCGATCTGGCGAATGTCGACCCCATCCAGTAAAATTGCGCCGGCCTGCGGCCTGTAGAGTCCCGTGAGAAGGTTGATGATCGTTGATTTGCCGGAGCCGTTCGGCCCCACAAGGGCCACAACTTCACCCTTCTTCGCTTCGAAGGAAACGCCGAAAAGAACCGGATCTGTGTCCTGGGAATATCTATGACTGACCCAGGAAAACTGAATATGGCCCTTGAGATTTCGTTTAGAACGCGCGTGGCCGGATTGCTCCGTCGGCTGAAGGATCAACGCATGTAGCTGCCGAATGGAACTGATAATCGTATCCAGTTGCGACAGGACCACCACCATCATCTGAAAAGGTGAGAGCACCCGCCAGCCCAGCACCATGATCGCAACAAGCGCGCCGGTCGACATTGTGCCGTTCATAACCTTCAGTGCCCCGAGACCAAGAATGGCTGCACCCGTCGAGAAAACGAGGACCTGTGAGATGACAGCCGCCTGGTTGTTCACTGCCGCTTTTTCATAGTCTGCAAATGCGGACGCCGCGGAGGCCTCACGAAAACGCTCTATCCATCGAGGCGCGGCACCGGAGTATTTGATGGACCGCAAGTGGGACACGGCTTCGATCATAAATCGCTGCATCCATGATTGTGCGCGGACGGAACGTTTGTTCACACGCGAAAGGCGCGGCGCGAGAACGAAACCGGCGACGACAAAAAGGACCGCGACAGTCACCGGAATAAAGACAATCGGGCCGCCCAGAATCGCAATAACGATAATGAATATCAGCACGAACGGGATATCGAGCACCGCTTCGGTGATTGGGCTCGAGAATAACTCGCGAACGAGTTCGAACTCCTCAAGGCGCGAAATTTGTGAAGCCACAGGCGCATTTTCGGTCTGACGCGCCGGCAGAAACAGCAATCGGTTGAGCGCAATGTTGCCAACAATGTTGTCAATTCTTCCCGCCGCGTAGGCGATTGCTCTCGCCCGCTCGACCCGAAACGCAATTTCGAACAGAAGTGCCACGCCGATCCCGCCCAGCAAGTAATAGAGTTGGACCGTCGATTCCGAAGGAATCAGAACATCGTAAATGGACATAATGAAGAGCGGCGTCGCGAGACTCAGGATATTAACGAAGAACGTAATCACCAGCAGGCGCGTCACGGTGCGACGGAACCGGTGTACCAAACTGTTGATCCAATCCCCCGCTGTCGTTTCATCAGCCAGGGGATCGTCGGCAGATCTCACAAAAACCGCTGTTCCAGTAAGTGAATGGACAGCGGTATGACGGACCCGCTGCATCCAGCCGTCAAAGATTAGAAAATCGCCGTCCTCGATGGCGAGGACAACCTGCGCTGCACCCTGATCAGTCAGAAACAGGCATGGCAGCAAACTTTCGTCGATATCTCCAAGCTTCATCCGAAGCTCGTGACTGTCGTAGTTCAGTTGTGAAAGTGTGTTTCGAAAATCTATCAGGTTGAGGTCATCGACATAGTGCGGCATCGCTTCGGCCAGGTCGCGAGGGTCGCCGCGCCAAGCCAATGCTTCGAGAAGCGGCTTGAGGCAGTTGACGAGTTCAGAACGACCCTTAAACCGGTCAAACCAGTCCTTCTGCCGAGATATCCCTTCTTGGACGCCGGAACGCAACAGGATGTCGGAATGCTCAAGTGACGTCATTCGGCTATATCCCGGTTAAGCGCCTCAATCAGGTCCTTAGCACCGCCGACACTGCCTTCCAGATTCCCGTCGCGCAGAACAAAAGTCCGGTCCGCTTTCGAGAGCAAAGAGGGTCGGTGTGTCACCATCAACATCGTGGTTTTGCCGGTAATCTCGGCAATCATCTGCTGCAATTCGGAATCGCCAATTGCATCCAGGTGGGAATTGGCCTCGTCGAAAATCACCAGCTTGGGCTCCGGGACCGTTACGAAGGCGCGCGCAAGGGCAATTCGCTGCACTACACCCGTCGGCAGCCCGTCGCTTGGATTATCCCGAAACTCGGTCTCATACCCATCGGGGAGTGCACCGACAATCTCTGACAGTCCGATCTTCTCGACGATTTCAGCTGCATGATCGGCCAATTCAGGCCGGTACAGCGTAAGATTATCCAGAAGTGTGCCCTGGAAGAGGACGCCGTCTTGAGGCAGGTATGCGATATGGCGATGCAGACCTTCATACGAATAGTCGCGGACATTTACCCCATCTATGGCCACACGGCCTTCAGTGGGGCGCAGCATACCCATCATCAACCAGAGAAGCGTGGTCTTGCCGGCACCGTTCCTGCCGGTAACCCCGATTAATTCACCGGGCTCTATATCCAAATGCACATCACGAAGGACCGGCTCATCTTCTTCATCATAAGAAAAGGCCACATGCTCAAGACTGACCCGCCCCTGGATATCTTCGCCATCAATGGTGCCGCTTTCTTCCAGCGGGATGGCGAAAAGCTCTTCAACCTGTTCATGCGCAATGCGGACGCTCTGGAACCTCGCCCAGATGCCCATGGCACGAAGCAGGGGTTGCGCTGTTCTTCCCGCCAGAAAAATACATGCTGAGAGCGCGCCGAGCGAGATCTCGCCCTTCATCGCCATGCTCCCGCCATAGGCCGCGACTGAAACAATGGAAATCTGGGAGGTCCCACTTCCGACGATCCGGGCGACGGCGCTGTTCAACGCGACCGCATAGTTGAAAAGTGCGGACGTGGACTGCAAACGCTCATAGCGTCGCAACATCAGGTTTTCCGCGCCAATTGTCTTGATCGTGTGAATGCCGCGCAACAACTCGATGATGAAGTTGTGCCGCAGGTCATCGCCCGCAGCGCGCCCCTCAAGTGCGCGGCGAAGAAACATGCCCGAGAGGGCAGCTGCCGACACAAGCGTAACAATCACAACGAGCAGAACGCCCGCAAGTTCGACGGAGATTATGGCAATCAGGGCAATGAATATCCCGGCGAACGGAAGATCCACGAGCAGATGCATTCCCTGACCGGACTGAAAGGAACTCAGCTTGGCTATCTGGTTCAGACGCTGCAGTTGAACGCCGGGTCCATCTTGTTCGAAGGACTTAAGATCGCTGTCGAGCAGCCGCTTGACGCTGGCGCAGCTGGCCAGATGCTGCAGACGAATGGCGCGCCATGCCGTAATACGGCTTCGAAGCAGCGTAAGCATCGCATCCAGAATGAGTACAGCCACGAGCCCAAGCAACAACAGCGCGAGCGTGTTGAGAGCGGCATTCGGGATAACCCTGTCGTAAACCTGCAAAATGGCAATCGGCAGCGCGAGCGAAAGAATATTGGAGACTGCAGCCGCGATAAACATTTCGAACCGGCCGCCAACACGGCTTGAAAGGTCTCGCAGGCTCCGGACATGAATATCTCGCAATGGCAGACGTTCATCTCTTATTTCCGGGAGCCCATAGGCGGCCATATTGGTCATTGACGGTGTCTCGAACGGTTTCTCTGACTGTCCAGAGCAAACTGCGGCTGGCGAAATCGACCGTGAGTATCGTCAAACAAGCTTAATTTTGACCTAACGGATTATCCTTGGCCCACCTTCTTTCTGGCGTTGTCAGCAATCCACTTCCTCGCAACCCCAAGCGCTGTGGGGATCGCTAAAATTTTAGCGATATTTGACCGGTTTTCGTTTCAAGGGTGCGGTGATTTCCCCCGGTTTTCCAGCTGTTTCTGAAGTTTTTGCAAAGGATTTATTATCCTTTTGCGGGCTAGTCTTTCGGCATTCACGCGGACCCTTTCGGTCTGCGGCACAGAAACATCCGAGCCGGGGAACTGAAAATGGCTGACGCAAAGAACCCAGATGCCGAAGGTGCGGAAGACGCGCTCGCGATCGAGCTCCTGAATGCCGGCGGGGCTGCCAAACCGGATATGGAAGAGGCACAGGGCACATTCAGCGCGGGTGGCGAAGCATCAACGGAAAGCGAGATGGGTGGCGGCCCGGAAAGCGTGTTCTACTCCGCCATGATGGACGATTTCAGTCCTCGGGACTCAACCACGCTCGAAGAGACAGCGCTCAGCACGGATGATGCACAATCCATAGAAATCACATCCAATGATGTTTTGGGGCGCCGCACCGACGAGCAAAGAGCAGAAGACGGCGAAGACAATTCCTCTTCGGACAACGCCAATTTGTTCGACCAGGGTAGCAATCGCCAGCAGAACGACCATGACGGGTCCCTTTCTTCGTCAGGTGATGCCACGAATCCGGCCGTCACGGGCGATTCAGCCGGAAACGCCTCGTTCGGCACGAACGTCGATGAATCCCCTGATTCGGCCCAACTTTCAGGTGTCGAGAACGAGTTTGCCCAGGGCGCACCGCTCTTCACACAAGCTCCCGCAGGCGCAGTAGGCAACGCAGGACAGGCAACAGTTGCAAATGCGGCAGTTGCAAATGCGGCAGTTGAAACTGCAGCAGAGGCTGCAGAAGCAGAGGCCACAGAAACAGAGGCCGCAGAAGCAGAGGCCGAAGAAGCAGAGGCCGAAGAAGCGGAGGCGGCAGCCAATACACCCGAAACTGAAGAAGAAGCTGTTGCTACGCCAGAAACGACGGCTGAGGCGCCTATCGATTCCGTCGCCGATGCCCCCTCACTCACCGTCGCAGACGTCGCCGGCATCGAGGACGGCGCCATCGCACTCAACATCACCAGCGCGCTGACTGACCTCGACGGATCCGAGACCCTCGCCATCACCATCGACGGCGTCCCCGCCGGTGCCGCACTCTC